>JBDHZW010000121.1:0-14228 GCA_039812105.1 Nakamurella sp. | reverse complement strand
GTCAACTGGTACCGGGAGTTCGACCACCCCGAGCCGGACGAGAAGTCCGGGGAGCTGTTCATCGCGCGAGGGGGCGCGAACTCGCTGACCGTCATCCGCGGCGGGCACTGCGTCTGCCTGGAGCCCGGCGAGACCGTCGAGCACGAGGACTGGCGGATGTTTTACGACCAGGGCCGGGAGGGCGCCTGCGTGGGATTCGGTTGGTCGCGGTGCATGTCGATCTACAACAACCAGTTGTACGCCGCCCGCTGGCTGTGGGACCAGGCCAAGATCGCCGACGAGTGGCCGGAGACCAACCCGGGCGACGACAACGGCACCTCGGTGCGGGCCGGGGCCGAGGTCCTGCTGAAGATGGGGCACGTCCCCTGGAAGGACGACTACGCCGACGACACGGTGCAGCAGCGCGAGGAATACACCGCCGACGTGACGGCCGGCATCCAGGCCTTCCGCTGGGCCACCGACGTGGACGACGTACACGCCGTGCTCGCCAACCCGCGGGCTGACGAGCTCGGCGCCGTACCGATTCTCAACTCATGGGGCGCGGGCTACCCCTACCGGGTCTACTTGCCCGACGACGTGCTCGCCCGATTGATCCGGGAGGACGGCGAGGTCGCGGTGCCCACCGACCGCTGATCCGCTTCGGGCCGACGGGACTGCGTCCACCAGTATCCGACCAGGGCCAGCACGACGATGAACGCCAGGGTGCCCAGGGTGAACACCTCGAAGGTGGTCCGGTCCACGCCCCAGACCTCCAGGAAGTCGTAGTCGACGCCCAGCAGGTTCTCCAGGGTGCCCGGGAACAGCGCGACCCAGGCGCCGAGCACCACCCAGGCGTAGATCAGGCCAAAGCTGATCCACAGCCCCCACTTTCCGCCGGGCACCCGGTACGGGCGGTCGGCGTCGGGCTTGCGGTACCGCAGCCGGACCACGGTCGGGAAGATGATCAGGTAGCTCAGCAGCAGGGTGGTGACCGCGACGGTGAGCACCACGGTGAACACCGAGGCGCCGCTGCCCTGCAGCAGTTCCGTCGCGGCGATGGTGAACACGGTGGCGATGACGCCGGACAGCATGTTCATCCGGACCGGGGTGCCCAGCCGGGGCGAGAACTTGCCGAAGTAGCGGAAGAACGTGCCGTCCGCGGAGGCGCTGGCCTGCACCCGGTCCGAGGCGATCATCCAGGCGCTGGCCTGCCCCAGGATCACGAAGATGAACAGCACCGCGGTGACGGTCACCATCGGCGTGGCGGCCGGCCCGAAGACCGAGAAGACCTCGGTCACCGCGTCCAGGAACCCGCTGGCGCCGGAGATCTGGTCGGACGGCACGACGGCCAGGATGCCGAAGATCGGGATCAGGTAGCACAGCACGGCGACGGTGCCGGACGAGGCCACGGCGATCGGCACGTCCCGGCGCGGGTTACGCATCTCCTCGGCCGCCCCGTTCGGGGCCTCGAAGCCGACGAACGCGAACAGCAGCAGGGGGGTGACGCCGAGGAAACCGGCCACCGTGGGCGAGAAGTCGCCGGCCGCGTAGCCGTGGATGCCGTTGCGGACGGCGTAGATCCCGACCGCGGCCGAGAAGACCACGATCAGCGCCACCTTCAACACCGCCGCGGCGGCGACGATCAGCTTGCCGTACTGCAACCCGACGACCGCCACGGCGATGGCCAGCCAGATGAAGACGAGCTTGAACAGGTAGTCCTGCACGCTCCCCTCCTCCAGCGGAGTGACGAAGGCGCTGAAGGTGGCGGCGGAGATGAAGACCAGCGACCCGCCCATCCAGATCGGGTTGGTGATCCAGTAGAGCATCGTGGAGATCGCCGCGGCGAGCCGGCCGAAGGCCAGCCGCACCCACACGTAGGGGCCGCCCTCCTCCCGGAAGGTGCTGCCCAGTTCGGCGGTGACCAGCGCGTACGGGAACAGGAAGGTGATCGCGATGACCACCGCCCAGGTGAACGCCTGGGCGCCCCCGCCGGCGGCGATCTGGGCGATGGTGTCGATGCTGATCACCGCGCCGATGGCGAGGAAGATGATGTCCAGGCGGCCCAGGCTCTTGCGCAGCACGGACGGTTCGGCCCCCGTCACGTCCGCTTCGGTCACGTGGTTCATGAAGGACTCCAGGTGGTTTGCAGGGATCGAACGGTGGTCGAGCGGCCCAGCGCCCACCAGGCCAGGCCGAGGCCCAGCACCGGCAGGAGCAGGCCGAGGATGGTCAGTGCGCCGGCACCGGCCGTGCCGATGGCGCTGCCGATGGTGCTGCCGGCGTGCTGGTGGGCGTGACCGCCGCCGGACGGAGCGGCCATCGTCACGATCATGGCCAGGTGCAGGACGAGCATGGTGCCGCTGCCCAGGGTGACCCACACCCAGTCGACCCGGCCCGGTCGCCGCCACAGGCCGCCGACGCAGTGCAGGCAGGCCAGCGCGACCAGGATGGTGAGGCCGGACAGCACCGGCGACATCGCGAGGTGCTCGACGGCGGCGGCGCCGTGCACGATCCCGCAGGCGACCATGACGGCCGCGGCCACCCGACCGATCGGGTCAGTGGCAGGCCGACGCATCGCAGTGCCCTGCCTGCTCGCTGCGGGACGCCGGCACGTCCAGCGCCGGGTTCCGGTCGAAGAACCCGGTCGGCTTGAGGGTGAAGCCGGTGTAGTCGACCGGCATGATCGGCCAGTCCTCGGTCCGCGGGAAATGGGTGAGACCGAAGCTGTGCCAGAGCACGATGTCCTGGCCGTCGATCGGCCGGTCGGCGGCGACGTACTCGGGCAGGCCCGGGGTGCCGACGCTCTGGTTGACGTAGTCACCGCAGGGGAACCGTTCATCCTCGGCGAACCGGGTCACCCACAGGTGTTCGGTGGCGAACGCGGCCCGCCGGCTGATCGACGAGTCCGGCGCCGCCGCCAGGGTCGGCTGCCCCTCCGGGATCAGCGTGTAGGCGACCGGTTCGCCGACGATGTTGGTCTTCTCGGTGTTGACGATCTCCCACACCCGGCCCAGCGATCCGTCGGCCCGGCGACGGCCCTGCGACTCGGTGCCCAGCACGGTGCGGGAGCGGGTGAAGGCGTTGCCGTGCGGGTTGCCCGGCCCCATCGGCACCCGCTGCAGGTTCAGCTCGTGCACGGCGTTGCGCTCGCCGTCCACCGCCATGTCCAGCCGGGCACAGAAGATGTGCTGGTGGAACGGCGCGGCCAGGCCGGGCGCGATCTGCGTGGCGTACGGGTAGTCGACGCCGGGATACCGTGCGGTGAAGACGATGCCGGTGGCCTTGGCCTCGAACTCGATGGTGCCGTCCAGGTACAGGTACCAGTAGAAGCCGTAGTCGTAGTTCCCGACGGTGGTGAAGAAGCTGACCACCAGCCGGCGCTGACGCCGGGTCGACCGGTGGTCGGCCCACTCGTCGGTGTGCTTCCACAGCAGCCCGAAGTCCTCCTCGTGGATGCAGATCGCCTGGTGGATCTCGCGCGGATTGCCGAAGTCGTCGGCGACCACCGGCGACAGGTAGGTGATCTCACCCAGGCAGTCGCAGCCCAGCTCGAGGGAGTTGGCGTCCCGGCCGACCAGGTACTCGCCGGTGTCGAAATAGTTCTGCCAGGACCGGTAGGGCGCCGGATCGCCGTAGGGGACGACCATCTCGGCGATGGACGCCCGGTTGACGACGGAGCGGCGGCGGCCGTGGTCGTCGAAGCCGATCTGGCTGAGCACCAGGCCCTCCCGGGCGTCGAAGCCGACGTGCAGGTCCCACTTCTGCCAGCGCAGGACGTTGCCGTCCAGGGTGAAGCTGGGCCCGTCCGGCTGGCTGATCCGGATCGGCTTCAGGTCGGTGCGCAGCGGCCCGGTGACCTCCGGGTCCTCGAAGTTTCCTTCGGCCATGGGGTTCTCGACCGGCCCGTCGTCGATGATGCGGACCACTCGACGCTCGATCATGTCGACGAAGGCGACCAGCTGGTCGATCGGATGACCCCAGGCGTAGTCGCCCGGCTCACGCTGCACGAAGGCCAGGCCGCGCAGCAGCCGCCGGCCCTGCTCACCCTCGTAGTCGAAGATGCCGGCCGACAGCGGGGCCACCCGCACCTGATCGGGAGTCAGGCCCCGGTCGGCCAGCGATGCC
Organism: Nakamurella sp.; assembly: GCA_039812105.1. Taxonomy (GTDB): domain Bacteria; phylum Actinomycetota; class Actinomycetes; order Mycobacteriales; family Nakamurellaceae; genus Nakamurella. The sequence goes on along the minus strand of JBDHZW010000121.1, from coordinate 10,124 downwards.
TGCCAGCCCTCGTCGGCGGCGAGGATCTCCTCGATCGCCTCGAACTCCTCCAGCAGCACCGGCGCCTGACCGGTGACGGCGGGGTCGACGGCGACGGCGGACTCGGTCAGGCGGGCGGTGAGGTTCACCACCAGGTCGGTGGTCTCACCGGTGGCCGTGTCCAGCAGGACGACCCGGGCGCGCCGGTCCGGCCGCACGGCGGCGTCCCGCAGCTGCGCCTTGGTCGGCTCCTGCAGGCCCAGGTAGGCGACCCGGACCCGGTCGGTCAACCGCCCCTGCTCGACGAGATGGTCGCGGACGGAGGTGATCTCGTCGGCGTCCAGCCAGTCGAGGGCGTGCCGGTGGGTGTCGATCGCGGTAGCGGTCATGGTGGTCTCCTTCACGTCGATCATCGGTAGTCGACCCAGGTGGTCTTCAGGGCGGTGTAGTTGGTCAGGGCATGCAGGGACAGGTCCCGGCCGTGGCCGGACTGGCCGAAGCCGCCGAATGGGGTGGTCACGTCCAGCGCATCAACGGTGTTCACCGAGACGGTCCCGGCCCGCAGCCGCCGGGCGACGCGGTGCGCCCGGCTCAGGCTGTCCGACCAGACCGACGCGGCCAGCGCGTAGATCGAGCCGTTGGCCAGCCGAACGGCCTGTTCCTCGTCGTCGAAGCCGAACACGCTCAGCACCGGGCCGAAGATCTCCTCGACGGCCAGCCGGCCGGCCGGGTCGACGTCGTCGAAGATGGCCGGGGTCAGGAAGGCGCGGGTGGGCGCGCCGTCGACCACGTCTCCGTCCAGCAGGGCGGTCGCCTCGGCCCGGCCGATCCGGATGTAGTCCAGCACCCGTTCGGCGTGCCCCTCGCCGATCAGCGGGCCCATTCCGGTGGCCGGGTCCAGCGGGTCACCGGGCCGAAGATCCTTGGCGCGCCGCAGGACCCGGTCGAGCAGGGCGGCCTTGATCCGGTTGTCGACCAGCAGCCGGGAGTTGGCCGAGCACACCTGGCCCTGGTGGGTGAAGATGCCGGCGATCACCCCGTCGGCGGCCCGGTCCAGGTCGGCGACATCGGCGAAGACCAGATTGGCGCTCTTGCCGCCGCACTCCAGCCAGACCTGCTTCATGTTCGACTCGCCGGCATACCGCTGGAACAGCTTGCCGACCACGGTGGATCCGGTGAACGTCAGGACGTCGACGTCGGGATGCCGGCCGAGCGCCTGGCCGGCCACCGGCCCGGTCCCCGGCACCACGTTGAGCACGCCGTCCGGCAGCCCGGCCTCGGCAGCCAGCTCGGCCAGCCGCAGCGCCGACAGGGGAGACTCCTCGGCCGGCTTGAGCACCACCGAGTTGCCGGCGGCCAGGGCCGGCGCGATCTTCCAGATCGCGGTCTCCAGCGGGTAGTTCCAGGGCACCACCGCGCCGACCACGCCGAGCGGCTCACGGGCGACCAGGGCCAGATCGCCGGGGCCGGTCGGCGCGATCTCGCCGTAGGTCTTGTCGATCGCCTCCGCGTACCACTGCAGGATCGCGGCCGACCCGGGCACGTCGACGGTGGTCGTGTCACTGATCAGCTTGCCCGCGTCGAGCGAGTCCAGCAGGGCGAGCTCGTCGGCGTGCGCCCGGATCAACTCGGCCAGCCGCAGCAGCACCGCCTTGCGGTCCCGCGGGTGCTGGTCGCCCCAGCGGCGGTCCTCGAAGGCCCGCCGGGCGGCCCGGACCGCGCGGTCGACGTCGATCTGGTCGCACGCCGCGACTCGGCCGAGGATCTCGCCGGTGGCCGGGTTGACGCTGGCGAACCGCTCGTGCGACGCGGCCGGCGCGAACGACCCCTCGATGAAGGCGTCGGTCCGTGGGCGGATGAGGGTGGCCGCCGCGTGCCAGGAGGATGCATCGCGTTCGTTCACGTTCGACTCCAGTGTCCAGAAGGTGTTGTCGACCACTATCCGGCCACCTGCTGCATATGCCAAGCATGGTAAAGCGCTATTCTGCATCACTTCTCTTGATGCAAGCTCGTCCGGCTGCCCCGGCGTCGTCCGTCGTTGCTAAATCTGTTTGATAGATGCAGAACAGCAAAAACATCGTCTGGCTTGTTGCCGGAACTCAGGTCAGACTCGATTCATCGAACGAGCACGACAGCCTTCACAACAACGGGAGACGGGCATGGGCATTCAGGAAATCGAGGTGGTCGTCGTCGGCGCGGGCCAGGCCGGGGTGGCGATGAGCGAACACCTTGGCCGCAAGGCAATCCCGCACCTGGTGCTGGAGCGGGACCGGATCGCCGAGAAGTGGCGCACCGGGCGATGGGACTCGCTGGTGGCCAACGGCCCGGCGTGGCACGACCGCTTCCCGGGGATGACGTTCGCGGACGTGGAGCCGGACGCGTTCGCGGCCAAGGACCAGGTGGCGGACTACCTGGTCGCCTACGCGGAGAAGTTCGGCGCGCCGGTGCGAACCGGCGTCGAGGTGCACCGGGTGCAGCGCCACGCGGGCCGGCCCGGTTTCCGGGTGGAGACCTCGGACGGCACGGTCGACGCCCGCTACGTGGTGGCCGCGACGGGCGCGTTCCAGACGCCGGTCATCCCGCCGGTCATCCCGTCCGGGTCGGCCGCGGTCGCCGGCCCGGTGCAGCTGCACTCCAGCTCCTACCGCAACCCCGATCAGCTGCCGGCCGGCGCCGTGCTGGTCGTCGGGGCGGGCTCGTCGGGGGTGCAGATCGCGGCCGAGCTGCGGCGCGCCGGGCGGCCCGTCTATCTCTCGGTCGGCCCCCACGACCGGCCGCCGCGCCGCTACCGCGACCGTGACTTCTGCTGGTGGCTGGGCGTTCTGGGCAAGTGGGAGATGGCGGCCCCGCCCCGCGGCGCCGAGCACGTCACCATCGCGGTCAGCGGCGCCCAGGGCGGGCACACGGTCGACTTCCGCTCGCTGGCGGCCGACGGCATCACCCTGGTCGGCCGGACCGAGTCGTACGCGGACGGAACCGTGCGGTTCGCCGACGACCTGCGGACCAACATCGCCAACGGGGACGCCAACTACCTGTCCATGCTGGACGAGGCGGACGACTACGTGGCCCGCAACGGTCTGGACCTCCCGGAGGAGCCGCAGGCCCGGGCCTTCGGGCCGGATCCGGAGTGCCTGACCCACCCGCTGACCGACCTCGACCTGGCCGCGGCCGGCGTGCGCACCGTCATCTGGGCGACCGGCTTCGTCTCCGACTACACCTGGCTGCCGGCCGGCGCCCTCGACGAGACCGGACGGCCCCGGCACCACCGCGGCGTGTCGACCGAACCGGGGATCTACTTCCTCGGGCTGCCCTGGCAGTCCCGGCGCGGCTCGAGCTTCATCTGGGGGGTCTGGCACGACGCCGGCTACCTCGCCGAGCACATCACCATCCAACGCAGCTATCTGGCGTACGACGAGATCGAACGGTCGATCGCCCACGATCTCGCCGACATGCCCGTCACCACAGGAGCCTTCTGATGACCACCCACACCCGGATCCGCCCGTTCAACACCCGCGACACCTACCCCGAGCAGAACCTGGACAACGACCTGTGCCAGGCCGTGGTCGCCGGCAACACCGTCTACGTCCGCGGCCAGATCGGCCAGAACCTGGACACCAGCGAGAACGTCGGCGTGGGTGACGTGCGGGCGCAGACCGAGCAGGCCATGGCGAACATCGACATGCTGCTGCGCGAGGCCGGCAGCGAGCTGGACCACCTGGTGAAGCTGACCATCTACCTGGTCGATCCGCGCTACCGCGAGGTCGTCTACCGCGAGATCGGCCGCTGGACCAAGGGTGTCCACCCGATCTCGACCGGACTGGTGGTGTCCGCGTTGGCCCGTCCGGAATGGCTGGTCGAGGTCGACGCGATCGCCGTCATCCCCGAGGACGCGCGATGACGTTCTCCATCATCGCCACGGACGGCGCCGGCCGGTTCGGCGCCGCGGTCTGCTCGTCGAGCCCGGCAGTGGCCGCGCGCACCGTACACCTGCGGCCCGGCGTCGGCGCCGTCTCCTCGCAGAACATCACCGATCCCCGGCTCGGCCCGCGGCTGCTGAACCGGTTGGCCGGCGGCGACGACGCCGGCGCGGCCCTGGACGCGGTGCTCGCCCGCACCCCGGCCCGGGATTACCGGCAGCTCACCGTCCTCGACGCCGCCGGCGGCACGGCGGTGTTCCACGGCACCCGGACGCTCGGCGTGCACGGCGCCGCGTTCGATTGGGACCCGACCGGTGGCGGGGTGATCGCGGCCGGCAACATGCTGGCGCGCGACACCGTGCCCGCGGCCATGGTGTCCGGATTCTCCGAATCCGGCGGCGAGCTGGAGGAGCGTCTGTGGGCGGGGCTGTCCGCCGGCCTGGCCGCCGGTGGGGAGCAGGGCCCGGTGCACTCGGCCGGGCTGGCGGTCGTCGCCGACGTCGACTGGCGGGTCACCGACCTGCGGGTGGACTGGCACGACGACCCGGTCGCCGAACTGGGCCGGCTGCTGAAGGTCTGGCTGCCGCAGCGCGACGACTACGTCCGCCGGGGACTGGATCCCGCGGACGCCCCGTCGTACGGAGTTCCCGGAGACCCGCGGTGAGCGGGGCCGTCCCGCCGGTGAAGCGGGCCGCCAGGGCCCGGATCGACGAACGGGCGGACGCGCTGCTGGACCTGTCCCGCCGGTTGCACGCCGACCCCGAGGTCGCGTGGGAGGAGCACCGGGCCGCCGCGGCGGTGCCGGAGCTGCTGGACCGCGCCGGCTTCGCCGTGACGCCGCGATACCTCGGGCTGGACACCGCTTTTCACGCCTCGCTCGGCAGCGGCCCGGTCCGGATCGCACTGTGCGCCGAGTACGACGCGCTGCCCGGTCTGGGCCATGCCTGCGGGCACAACATCGTCGCCGCCGCCTCGGTCGGCGCCGCCCTGGGCATCGCCGAGGTCGCCGACGACATCGGGGTGACCGTCGAGGTGGTCGGCACCCCGGCCGAGGAGGGCGGCGGCGGGAAGATCGAACTGCTGGAGCGGGGCGCGTTCGCCGACCTCGACCTGGCCATGATAGTGCACCCGGCGCCGGTCGACGTCGCGCAGGCCCGCCCGTTCGCGGTGTCGCACTCGCACATCGGGTACCGGGGCCGGGCGGCGCATGCGGCCGCCTACCCGGAGGCCGGGGTGAATGCGGCCGACGCGTTCACCGTCGCGCAGGTGTCGATCGGCCTGCTGCGCCAGCACCTGCCGGCCGGCTCCCGGGTGCACGGGATCGTCACCCACGGCGGCGACGCCCCCAACTCCGTGCCGGAGCGCACCGAGGGGCGCTGGTACGTCCGGGCGGAGACGCTGGCCGAGCTGGCCGAGATCGAGCCGCGGGTGCGCCGGTGCTTCGAGGCCGGCGCGCTGGCCACCGGCTGCGAGCTGACCATCGAGGCGGAGAGCAAGCCGTACGCGGAGTTCCGCGCCGACGAGGCCGCCCTGGCCGCGTACCGGGCGAACGCGCTGGCGCTCGGCCGGACGTTCGCCGAGGGGGGCGTGGCCGCCCGGATGAACCGTGCCTCCACCGACATGGGCAACGTGTCCCAGGTGGTGCCGGCGATCCACCCCTACATCGGCATCGGGTCGCTGCCCGCCATCAACCATCAGCGTGAGTTCGCCGCGCACTGCGTCGGCGACCTCGCCGACCGGGCCCTGCTCGACGGCGCGGTCGCCCTGGCGTGGACCGCGGTGGACCGCGCCCGTTCATCGGAGACATCATGACCACCGGCATGACCAACGCCGCTACTCGCCGCGAGCACGATCTGCTCGGCGACGTCGACGTCCCGGCCGACGCCTACTGGGGCGCGCACACCGCCCGGGCGATCGAGAACTTCCCGATCAGCGGCGTGACCCTGTCCTCGCAACCTTATTTCGTGGCCGCGCTGGCCACCGTCAAGCAGGCCGCCGCGGTGGCCAACCGGGAGTCCGGCGAGCTGCCGGCGCGGCTGGCCGACGCGATCGTCGCCGCCTGCGAGGACATCCGGGGCGGCGCGCTGGACGAGCAGTTCGTCGTCGACCTGATCCAGGGCGGCGCGGGGACCTCGTCCAACATGAACGCCAACGAGGTCGTCGCCAACCGCGCCCTGGAACACCTCGGCGAGCCGCGCGGCGCCTATTCGGTGCTGCACCCGCTGGAACACGTGAACCACGGGCAGAGCACCAACGACGTCTACCCGACCGCCGTCAAGCTGGCCCTGGACCGCCACATCCAGTCGCTGCTGGACGCTCTCGGCACGCTGCGGGCGGCGTTCGCGGTCAAGGCGGCCGAGTTCGCCGACGTGTTGAAGATGGGCCGGACCCAGTTGCAGGACGCCGTCCCGATGACACTGGGCCAGGAGTTCGGCGCCTACGCCGTCACTCTCGCCGAGGACGAGCAGCGACTCGCCGAGGCGCGGTTGCTGCTGCACGAGTTGAACCTCGGCGGCACCGCGATCGGCACCGCGCTCAACGCGCACCCCGACTACCGCGACCGCGCGATCGCGCAGCTGCGCCGGCTGACCGGCATCGCCACCCTCACCTCGGCCCACGACCTGGTCGAGGCCACCTCGGACGTCGGCGTTTTCGTGCAGCTGTCCGGGGTGCTCAAGCGGGTCGCGGTGAAGCTGTCCAAGATCTGCAACGACCTGCGGCTGCTGTCCTCCGGGCCGCGGGCCGGGCTGGGCGAGATCAACCTGCCGGCCCGGCAGGCCGGGTCGTCGATCATGCCGGGCAAGGTGAACCCGGTGATCCCGGAGGTGGTCAACCAGATCGCGTTCGAGGTGATCGGCAACGACGTCACCATCACCCTGGCCGCCGAGGGAGGGCAGTTGCAGCTCAACGCCTTCGAGCCGATCATCGCCCGCTCCCTGTTCGCCAGCCTGGAACACCTGACCGCGGGGGCGCGGGTGCTGGCCACCCACTGCGTCCGGGACATCACCGCCAACACCGATCTGCTCGCCCGCACCGTCGCCGAGTCGATCGGCCTGGTCACCGCGCTCAGCCCGCTGCTGGGCTACGAGCAGGCCACCGCCATCGCCCAGCAGGCGCAGTCGACCGGCCGGGGCGCGATCGAGCTGGTGCTGGAGGCCGGGCTGCTGACCCGGCCGCAGATCGACCGGGTCATCACCCCCGCCGCGCTGACCGGCCTGCGCTGATCCAAGTCCCGCTGATCCGGCCCTGCCCCGGCGTTGGCCGGGCCCTGCGCTGATCCAAGTCCCGTTTGAAACGATCGAATCCGCCCCGAAATGGGACTTGGATCAGCGCACCAACCGGGGGTACCCGGTTCGCATCACGTCAACCGCTGACCGCCGGGTACCTCAACAGCGCAGCTGATAACGTCCGACGCGGCCACCGGAACGGAGGGTTCGACATGAGCAGGCGTCCCGACGTGACCGTCACCCAGTTGCGCTACTTCGTCACCGCCGCCAACCACGGCACGATGACGGCGGCCGCGGCCGACCTGCACGTCGCCCAGTCGGCGGTGTCCGCGGCCGTCGCCGAACTCGAACGTCAGGTCGGCACCCAGCTTTTCATCCGGCAGCGGGCCCGCGGCCTGGTGCTCACCGCGGCCGGCGAGGAGTTCGTCAGCGAGGCCCGGGCCGTGCTGGCCCACCTCGACGAGATCCTCGGCAACGCCCGGGGGCGCAGCGAGCAGGTGCGCGGCCAGATCCGGATCGCCTGCTTCGTGACGCTCGCCCCGTTCGTGCTGCCCGAGTTGCTGGCCGACCTCACCGCGCACTACCCCGGGCTGGACGTGGAGGTCATCGAGGCCGAGGCCGAGGCGGTCAGCACCGCCCTGCTCACCGGTCAGGTCGAGCTGGCGCTGAGCTACGACCTCGGGCTCGGTCCGGGGATCGACCGGCAGGTCGTCGCCGAGGCGCCGGCGCATGTCATCCTGCCTCCGGACCACCGGCTCGCCGCCCACAATCGGGTCCATCTGGAGGATCTCGCCGACGACCCGATGATCCTGCTCGACCTGCCGCACAGCCGCGACTACTTCCAGCACATGCTGGCCACGGCCGGGGTGACCCCGAACGTGCGCTACCGGTCGGTCAACTACGAGACGGTACGCGGCATGGTCGCCCGCGGCCTGGGCTATTCGATCCTGAACCAGCATCCGGTGCACGACGTCACCTACGGCGGCGGGACGGTGCAGCCGCGCCCGATCGCGAACGACATCCCGCCGTTGCGGGTCGTCACCGCGCAACTGTCGACCGTCCGGTCCACCGCGCGGGCGCGGGCGATCGCCGGCCGGGCCCGGGCCGTGCTGGCCCCACGCCCGGCGCAGCCCTGAGCTAGCGGTCGACCCAGCGGCCGCCGGTGCTGCTGAACCCGGCCTTGGGTCCGCCGTCCCGCTCGTCCGGGTCGGGGCCGAACCGCAGCCCCGCGTCCAGGGCCGCGATGGCGGCGAGATCCTGCTCGTCCAGGACGAAGTCGAGGATGTCCAGGTTCTCCCGCATCCGCGCCGGGCTGCTCGACTTGGGGATGACCACCGTCCCGCACTGCAGGTGCCAGCGCAGGATGACCTGCGCCGGGGTGCGGCCGTGCCGCCGGGCGATCCCGCCGATCACCGGGTCCTCGATCGACTTCGCCTGGCCCAGCGGGCTCCAGGCGACGGTCGCGATGCCGTGGTCGGCGTCGTAGCGGCGCACCCGGTCCTGCTGCAGGAACGGGTGCAACTCGATCTGGTTGGCCGCGGGCACGACGCCCGAGTGCGTCACGACCGCGTCCAGGTGGTCGGGCTGGAAGTTGGAGACGCCGACGGCCCGCGCCCGGCCGGCGGACGCGAGTTCAACCAGTGCCTGCCAGGTCTCGACGTACAGGTTCTTCGACGGCTTGGGCCAGTGGATCAGGTAGAGGTCCACGTAGTCCAGGCCGAGCCGGTCCAGGCTGGCGTCCAGCGCCGGCCGGGCCCGGTCCCGCCCCTGGTCGTCGTTCCACAGTTTGGTGGTGACGAACAGGTCCGAACGGGGCAGCCCGCAACCCGCGATGGCCCGCCCGACGCCCCGCTCGTTGCCGTACAACGAGGCCGTGTCGATGCTGCGGTACCCGCAGTCGATCGCCTGCCGCACCACCGCCTCGGTGTCCTCGTCGGGGATGCGGAACACGCCGAACCCGATCTGCGGCATGGCGATTCCGTTGTTGAGTGTCACGGTCGGCACCGGCTGGGTCACCCCGGGAGACTACCCCGTCCGGTTCGGCCTAACCTCGGGTCGTGGCCCGCCGATCCCGCAAGCGCGACTACGGCGCCGAGCACGTCCCGCTCGACGTGCCGGCGCTGACCCGCGGCTGGGAGCGCGGCGAGACCGGGGCGGACGGCCGGCGGTGGACGGTGCGCTCGGTGGCCGGCGGCGACAAGGCCTACCGGTGTCCGGGCTGCCAGCAACTGATCGCCCCGGGCACCGCCCACCTGGTCGCCTGGCCGGCCGACCACCTGTTCGGCGACGACGCCGGGTTGGACGACCGCCGGCACTGGCACACGTCGTGCTGGCGCCGACGCCGACCCTGACCGGGTTCGGGGCGCCGGTCCGCGGGAGGATCGGGGCATGCGCATCATCGCCCGGTTCTCCTCGGCGCCCCGTGTTCCCTGGGCCAACGGCCGGGGCGAGACCACGGAACTGGTCACGTTCGAGTCGAGCCGCGAACTCAGCGGTGGGGACCCGCCGGACTGGCGGCTGAGCATCGCCCGGCTGACCCGACCCGGGCCGTTCTCGCCGCTGCCCGGCATCCGGCGATGGTTCCTGCCGGTCGGCGGCGCGGTGGTGCTCACCGTCGACGGGGCCCGGACCCCGGTGCCCGAACGCACCGTCGCCGCGTTCGGCGGTGACGACGACGTCGCCCTGGTCGAACTCGAACGGCCCTGCCATGCGGTCAATCTGATGGTCGCCGGCGTCGATTCCGTTCCCCCGCCGATGATCCTGGGCCGGCTCGGCGACGACGAGTTCGACAGGTGCCTGGCGGCGGTCGTTCTCGACCCGGTCGGTGAGCTGGGCCGGTTCGATCTGGTCGGTCCCGGTCGGCTCGACGGCGGTGCGCCCGACGGGGCGGTGGCGATGCTGATCGGACTCCGAAACACCCGGTAGGCGGCCGGTTCAGCGGCGCCGGCCGGACCCGCCGTTCCGGGACGCCTCCAGCAGCCGGGCCGCCGCGGCCCGCTCG
>JBDHZW010000120.1:0-14243 GCA_039812105.1 Nakamurella sp. | reverse complement strand
TGCTCGACGGTCGGTTCCCGGGCCGGCCGGGCGACCGGATGCTCCTGGGTCACCGCCGGCACCGGCGAGGCGTGCCGGCCCACCGGGGCCCCGGCGGCGGTCTTCGGGGCGCCCAGCACGATCCCGGCGCCCGGCACCAGGCCCTCCACCAGTCCGGACCAGCCGAGGACGCCGATCGACGTGTCGCCCTCCTCGGGGTCCTCGGGGCGGCCCGCGGTCAGCACGACGGGCCCGGCCGGCCAGGGCAGCAGCCGGTCCACGGTGAACGCCGCGGTCCGCCCGGACAGCGACAGCCGGTCGGCGTCCGGGACCGGGTCGACCCCCGGTTCGGGCAACTCGAACACGCTGACGTCGCCGTGCAGGAACACCGCGATGCCCTCGTCGGTGGCGGCCACGGTGCCGAAGCCGGGCACCGCCCGGGTCCGCACCACCCATTCGGTCAGCATCCGGGCCAGGTCCCGGCCCGGCGCCGGGGCGGCGTCCACCGCCGCCTGCCGGATCAGCGCCAGCAGGTCGGCGGCCGCGGCCTCGCCGGCCGTGCCGTCCCGGCGGATGACGACCACGATGCCCGGCACCCGGGCCACCAGGTGCGCCGTGCCGTCGCCGGCCGGCAACACCTCACCGCGGATGTCGTCGAAGCTGACGTTCACCAGAACCGGCCTCCCCGGAATCGCCACCGCGAGAAGAAGATCTGCACCGGCCCGTTGACGACCAGGAAGATCACCAGCCAGGTGGTGATGAACTGGATCAGGAAGACCGACAGCGGCACGTCCCCGACCCCGGGGATCGCGCCGGCCTTGAGCAGGATCCATACCAGCAGACCCTCGTTGATGCCGGTCAGCAACCCGAAGAAGGTCGGCCAGTCCTTCTCCCACCGGAACTGCTGCAGCCCGTGGTAGACGAACTCCCACCCGATGCCCAGCACCAGCACGGTCAGCAGGATCAGGAAGGTCATCCGGTACGACGGCCCGAGCGGCTCGCCGGTCGGCAGGAACGGGGTGATGATCAGCGTCCAGATGCCGCCGACCACGATGGTCAGCACGATCCGGGTCTGAATCCGCCCGTACAGCGTGGGAACCATGACCGCCCCCTCAGATGCTGCGGTGGCGGGCCCAGCGCCACCACTGCCTGGTCGACTGTGCGACGCCGAATTTCTTGCAGAAACCCAGCTTGGCCAGGTCGTCGCAGATCTCCTGGGCGGCGATCTGCAGGCCCAGGAAGGTGTCGACGCCGGGGAAGTAGCCGCCCAGGGTGGCGCTGCCGGACGCGTACAGCCGGCCCGGCTGGCTGCGCGTGCCGATCACCTCGAAGTTCCGGTCCACGTCCAGCCGGCCGACCGGGTTGCGCCCGGCCCCGGAATGGTCCAGCAGGTCGGCCAGCACCCGGTGCTCGCGGATGTCGGCCTCCAACCCGGTGCAGTCGATGACGAAGTCCGAGTAGATCTCGGCCGGTCCCGGTTGCCCCTTGATGGTGAGGTAGGTCACCACGCCTTGCCCGTTCGGCCCGGGTCGCAGCTCGCTGACCTCGCCGGTGACGGTCCGGTACCAGCCCTCCCGCCGGCCCCGCTTGAGCTGCTCCTGCCAGGACTTGCGGATCGGGGTGTTGGTGCCGCCCATCTCCTTGTACGCCCTGGCCCGCTCCTCGCCCTCCAGGCCGCGGATCTTGGCCTTGAGCTGGCCGCCCCACACCGACTTGGGGTAGTTGAAGCCCTGGTAGGCCCAGCCGTCGCCGCCCTTGCGGCGCTTGAAGATGTTCGGCCCGTGCGCGCCGGTGATGTAGGTGCGGAAGACGTGGATGATCTGCGTCTGCAGGTGGAACTTGTCCCGGTCGTCGATCAGCCGCTGCAGCACCCGGGAGGCGACGATGCCGCCGCCGCGGATCACCACGGTGCCGGGCCGCAGCTGCAGCTGCTGGTAGACGTGCTCGTGCGGTTCGTAGGCGTTGACCACCCGGGACGGGTCCCGGTAGTACTCGCGGTACCGCTGCAGATCGGGTAGCAGCTTCAGCCCCGGGTAGCCGATGGCCACGTGCACGAACGGGCTGCGGTAGGCCAGCCGCTTGGTCGGCGTCGCGCCGGCCGGCGGGGTGAGGATGGTGAAGTAGCCGCCCTCCCGGCGCCGGCGCACCATCCGGACCTGGCCCTTGCGCACGCACTGCTGGTAGCCGATCCGGTCGGCCTCGCGCTCCATCGTCTCGAACGCCTGCCCCGCCTTTGGGGTGTAGTAGTTCTCGATGATCGGTTCGGTGAGCACGTTCCACAGCGGCTTGACGAACCCGGACAGGTTCTTGGCGCCGAACGCCTCGCGGACCGCGTAGGACGGGAAACCCCAGATGTTGTCCGGGGTGGACTTGGAGTCCGAGCGCAGCCGCTCACCCCGCGGGATCTGGGACACCCGGGTCAGGTACTCGTAGCTCTGCCAGGGCGTCTCCAGCTGGGTGAGCACGGTCAGGTCCTGCGCGGCGACGCCGTAGATGCGCAGGAAGTCGACGGTGACGAACGATCCGATGCCGCCACCGACGGTGACGAACTTCGTGTCGATGATCGGGATGCCGGCGCGCTGGACCATGTCGTCGGTCCAGATGTCGGTCTCGATCAGTTGTTGATTCAGATCCCCTTGGGCGGGTGCCGGTGCGGGTCGGACGGGCGGTTGGCTCACCCGGGATTCCCCCTTATGCGTGCGGACGACAAACGTGATCTTCACTCATTCGGACCCGTTGGGTCCAGACGATAGGTGCGACGCACGGTCATCCTGATGCAATGGGGGCGACGATCGCCCGGGTCAGCGTGACGAGGTCGGCCGGGGCGAGCTCGACCTGCAGGCCGCGCCGGCCGGCGCTGACCATGATCGTGTCGAAGTCGGTCGCGGTCCGGTCGATCACCGTGGGCAACGGTCGGCGCTGGCCGAGCGGGGAGATCCCGCCGGCGACGTACCCCGACGAGCGTTCGGCGTCGGCCACCGTGGCCATCCCGGCCTTCTTGCCGCCGGCGGCCGCGGCCAGCGCCTTGAGGTCCAACTGGGCGGACACCGGCACGATGCCCACCGTCAGCTTCCCGTCGACGGCGGCGACCAGCGTCTTGAACACCCGCTGCGCCGGCCAGCCCAATGCGGCCACCACCTCGTCGCCGAACGCCGTGGTGCCCGGGTCGTGGTGATACGGATGCAGGGTGTGGGCGACCTTGGCGCGGGTCAGCGCCGCGATCGCGGGAGTCGGTGCGCCGGCCACGAAGGCAGCCTAACGACCGACTCCCGCACGACCGTCAGCCGGCGCCGAGGTTCTGCTCCACCCACTCCTGCGCGACCTGCGCGGAGTCCTGCTTGTCCGTCTGCACCTTGGTCAGCAGCTCGGTCAGGGTGGCGGTGTCCAGCTTGGCCGACACGTTGTTCAGCGCCTCGGTGACCTGGGCGTTGTTGGCGTCGGAACGGATCAGCGGCAGCACGTTCTGCGCGGCGAACAGGTTCTTCGGATCCTCCAGCACCACCAGGTCGTTGGCCGGGATGGCCGGATCGGTGGTGAACAGGTTGCCGGCCTGGATCTGGTCGCTGGTCAGCGCGTTCAGGGTGAGCGGGCCGCCCGCGTCGAGCGGCTTGAACTCCTTGAAGGTCAGCCCGTACTTCTCCTGCAGCCCGGGCACACCGGTCGGCCGGGTCTCCCATTCGGAGGGTCCGCCCAGGATGAACGTGGACGCGACCGGGGCCAGGTCGGCGATCGACTTGAGGTTGTTGGCGTCGGCGGTGGCCTTGGTGACCACGACCGCGTCCTTGTCCTCGGCCGCGGACTTGTCCAGCACTTCCAGCCCCTGCGGGACGGCCTTCTGCAGCGCCGCGAACACGTCGTCGGCGGACACCGCGGTCGCGGTCGGGTCGAAGTACTGCAGCAGCACGCCGGAGTACTCGGGCACCAGGTCGATCGAGCCGTCCTCGATGGCCTTGATGTAGACCTCGCGGCTGCCGATGTTCAGGTTGGTGGTGGCCTGCACCCCGGCCTTGGTCAGCGCGGCCGCGTAGATGTTGGCCAGCAGCGCGCTCTCCGGGAAGTTGGCCGAGCCGACCACGACCGAGCCGCCGGCGCCGCCGGAGGCCGAGGCCGACCCGCCGGCCGCGGCGGAGGTGGTGTCCAGCGGGCCGCCCGACGAGCCGCCGCAGGCGGACAGGGTCAGCGCGGCCGTCAGGCCGGCGGCGAGCACGCCGGCGGCTCGGAAGACACCGCGTCGGCGGCCGGTGCGTGTGGTCATCGGATTCTCCTTCGATGGGTGGGCGGATTCATTCGATCACGGTCGCTTGGCCGTCTCGCCGCGCGCGACCACCATGTCCGCGGTCGTCGCGGCGGGCTTGCGCCGCCGGGTCGCGCGGGCCGCCCGCCCGGTCAAACCGGGCGAGACGACGTAGTGCCCGATGACGGCCAGGATCCGGTCGCCGATGACGGCCAGCACGGCCACCAGGAACGCGCCGGCGACCATCATCGAGTAGTTCTGCTGGGCCAGTCCGTCGATGACGTACCGGCCGAACCCGCCGAGGGCGACCACGGCGGCGATCGTGGCGGTGGCCACCACCTGCAGGAAAGCCGACCGCAGCCCGGACATGATCAACGGCATGGCCACCGGGAGCTCGACCTTGAGCAGCACCTGGGTCCCGGTCATGCCCATGCCCCGGGCGGCGTCCCGGGCGGCCGGGTCGACGTTGGCGATCCCGGCGTAGGTGTTGGACAGGATCGGCGGCACGGCCAGGATCACCAGCACCGCGATGGCCGGCCCCAGCAGGGCGATGTCGCCCTTGAGCGTGTGCAGGCCCCACAGCGCCAGCAGGATCAACAGGCCCAGGCTGGGCAGTGCGCGCAGCGCGTTCGCCACGCCCGAGACCAGCCCGGTGAGCCGGCCGGTGTGCCCGATCACCGCACCCAACGGCAGCGCGATCACCAGCGCGATCGCCACCGACAGCAGCGTGTACCACAGGTGCTGCAACAGCCGGGTCCACACGCCACTCGGCCCCGACCAGTTGGCCGGGTCGGTCAGCCAGGTCCAGGCGCCACCCATCAGCGACCACCCGCTCTCGACCACGGGGTGGTCAGCCGCACGATCACCTGGATGATCGCGTCGAACAGGCCGGCCAGCACCAGGCACAGCACGATGCCGGCGATGATCGGGGTGAAGAAGTCGAGCTGGAAGCCGACGGTGAACAGCTGACCCAGCTGCGGGATGCCCAGCAGCGCGGCCACCGACACCAGGCTGACGTTGGACACCGCCGCCACCCGCAGCCCGGCCCCGATCACCGGGATGGCCAGCGGCAACTGCACGGTGATCAGCGACCGCAGCGGCTTGTAGCCCATCGCGGTCGCGCTGGCGACCACCAGCGGCGGCACTGCGTCCAGCGCGTCGGCGACCACCCGGACCAGCAGCGCCAGCGTGTACAGGGTGAGCGCGACGACCACGTTGAGCGGATCCAGGATGCGGGTGCCCATCAGGCCGGGCAGCACCACGAACAGCGCGATCGACGGGATCGTGTAGAGCAGGCCGGCCAGGGTGATCAGCGTGGCGTAGGTCCAGCGGTACCGGTGCGCGACCGCGCCCAGCGGCAGCGCGAGCAGCAGGCCGAGCACGGTCGGGGCGGCGGCCAGCCAGATGTGGTCAAGTGTCCACGCCCAGATCTGCGGGCCGTTGCGCGACAGCCAATCCCAGTTCACCGCCCACCCGCCCCGCTCACGACACCCGCCGGGCCTGCTCGATGGCCGCCAGCACCTCGCCGGCCGCCACACTGCCGATCACCGCGCCGTCGGCGTCCACCGCCACGCCGCGTCCGGACGGGGAGGACAGCGCGGCGTCCAGCGCCCGCCGCAGCGACCCGTCCGGGGTGGCCAGCGAACCACCGAGCACCAGATCGTCGTTGTCGACGACATGCCCGACCGGCACCGCGGCGCAATCCAGCCAGCCGCGGGGGCGCCGGTCGGCGCCGGTCACCAGCACCCACCGACCGTGCTCGGCGGAGATGCCCTCGGCGGCGGTGCCCGCCCCGGCCGGCACCGCCTCACCCAGGACCAGGGTCTGCTCCGGGTGCAGCGGCAGGTCGCCGTGCACGAACGACAGGGCCCGGTAGCCCCGGTCGCGGCCGACGAAGTCGGCGACGAAGTCGTCGGCCGGGCGGCTGAGCACCTCGGCCGGTTCGGCGTACTGGGCCAGCCGGCCGCCGACCGCGAAGACCGCGATCCGGTCGCCGAGCTTGACCGCCTCATCGATGTCGTGGGTGACGAACACGATGGTCTTACCGAGGTCGGCCTGCAGCCGGATGAACTCGTCCTGCAGCTGCGCCCGCACCACCGGGTCGACCGCGGAGAACGGCTCGTCCATCAGCATCACCGGCGGGTCGGCGGCCAGCGCCCGGGCCACCCCGACGCGCTGCTGCTGCCCGCCGGACAGCTGGGCCGGGTAGCGGCGGGCCAACCCCCGGTCCAACCCCACCCGGTCCAGCAGCTCGGCGGCGGCCGCCCGCGCCTCCCGCCGGCTGCGGCCCTGCAGCACCGGCACGGTGGCCACGTTGTCCAGCACCGTGCGGTGCGGGAACAGCCCGGCGTTCTGGATGACGTACCCGATGCCCCGGCGCAGCACCGGGGCATCGACCGTGGTGATGTCCTTGCCGTCGATCGCCACCACCCCGCTGGTGGGGTCGATCATCCGGTTGATCATCCGCACCGAGGTGGTCTTGCCGCAGCCGGAGGGGCCGACGAACACCGTGATCCGGCCGGTGGGGATCTCCAGGGAAAGGTTCTCGACGGCGTGGGTGCCGTCGGGATACACCTTGGACACCGATTCGAAGCTGATCACGGGCGGTCCCTCTCGGGTAGGCCTGGGTCGTGCGCTCGTCGGGTGACAGTACCCCCGTGCGCCGGCGGTCAAGCCCGTGCCGTGCCGCAGCGGGCCTGTGCGACGCTTTCCGGCATGACCGAAGCACTGCCCATCCCGCTGCTGCTGTCCCGCGACGGGCTGGATCCGATCGCCGAGCTCCGCGAGCGGCGGACCGCCGAACCGGTGGCCAAGCTGGACCTGCCGTTCGGCATCGTGGCCTGGCTGGTCAGCGGCTACGAGCAGGCCAAGCAGGTGCTCGGGGACGCGGCCACGTTCAGCAACGACATCGGCAACCTGACCAACGAGTCGTCGGAGGATCCGGGCGGGCTGGGCATGACCGACCCGCCGTACCACACCAAGCTGCGCCGGCTGCTCACGCCCGAGTTCACCATGCGCAAGCTGCAACGGCTCAGGCCGCGCATCGAGCAGATCGTGGCCGGGCAGTTGGACGCGATCGAGGCCGCCGGCCGGCCGGCCGACCTGGTGGACCTGTTCGCCATGCCCATCCCGTCGCTGGTGATCTGCGAGTTGCTCGGGGTGCCGTACGAGGACCGCGAGGAGTTCCAGGCGCTGTCCACCGCCCGGTTCGAGATGGGCGAGGAGTCCCCGCTGGACGTCATCGGCACCTCGCTGGACTACCTGCAGACGCTGGTGGTGCGGGAGCGGGCGAACCCGGGGGACGGCCTGCTCGGCCAGCTGATCAGGGACAACGGCGACGAGCTGACCGACCGGGAGCTGGCCGGGCTGGCCGACGGGATCCTCACCGGCGGGCACGAGACGACCGCCGCCAGCCTGTCCCTGGGGGCGCTGGCGTTGATGCAGAGCCCGGACTACTTCGCCGCTCTCGGGTCCGCCGACGAGCCGACCGTGCACCTGGCCGTGGAGGAGTTGCTGCGCTACCTGACGGTGGTCCAGGTGGCGTTCCCGCGGTTCACGCGGAACGAGATCCGGATCGGCGACGTGGACATCCCGGCCAACCAGATGGTGCTGGTGTCGCTGTCCGGCGCCGATCGCGACCCGGTGCTGGGCCCGGACCTGGAGGTGTTCGACCCGACCCGGCCGGCCACCTCGCACCTGGGCTTCGGCTACGGCATCCACCGCTGCGTCGGGGCCGAGCTGGCCCGGATCGAGCTGCGCATCGCGTTCCCGGCGTTGGCCCGGCGGTTCCCGACCATGCGTCCGGCGGTGCCGATGGCGGAGCTGGATTTCCGTCAGACGTCCATCGTGTACAGCGCGGTGAAGGTGCCGGTGGTCTGGTAAGTCCGGAATAGCGACCCGGCGGCGGGCGTTCAACCCAGTCGTGACGATGCTTCGACAGGCGCCGGTCAAACGGCGGCCGAGACGGGACCGCCCCGGGCGGCAGGTACCCTCGACGCTGCGCCGCGCCGCTCGCGGCGCGGGGGGTGCCCGGCGCCCGCCCATGTCGACCGCGAGGCAGGTGACCCACGTGACCACCTCGGTGGACGACGACCTGGGCCAGCGGTTCACCGAACAGGCCATGCCGCTGATCGACCAGTTGTACGCGGCCGCCCTGCGGATGACCCGCAATCCCGCCGACGCCGAGGACCTGGTCCAGGAGACCTACCTCAAGGCGTTCGCCGCGTTCGGATCCTTCACCCAGGGCACCAACCTGCGGGCCTGGCTGTACCGGATCCTGACCAACACGTACATCAACGGCTATCGCAAGAAGCAGCGCCAGCCGACGGTCACGGCGACCGACGACATCACCGACTGGCAACTCGCCGCGGCCGAGTCGCACACCTCGACCGGGCTGCGCTCGGCCGAGATGGACGCGCTGGACCGGCTGCCCGACTCGGACGTCAAGGAAGCGCTGCAGGAGCTGCCGGAGGACTTCCGGCTGGCCGTCTACCTGGCCGATGTGGAGGGCTTCTCCTACAAGGAGATCGCCGAGATCATGGGCACCCCGCTGGGCACCGTGATGTCACGGCTGCACCGGGGGCGCCGGCAGCTGCGGGAGCTGCTGACCGACTATGCGACGGAGCGTGGCTTTCTTCGAAGGGACGGTCGCGACGATGACGTGCGGTGACGCCGACGAACTCGCGAATCCGGACAGCGGCTGCTCGGGTGTCCTGCGGGACGTCTGGCTGTTCCTGGACGACGAGATGGATCCGGAGAACCGGGCACGGGTGCAGAAGCACCTGGACGAGTGCTCTCCGTGCCTGGAGGAGGCGGGCCTGGACCGAAAGCTCAAGGAGCTGCTGCACCGCAAGTGCGGCGGTGACCGGGCGCCCGATCAGCTGCGGCAGCGGGTCATCACCAGCCTGCAGGTGACGGTCACCTCGGTCCGGGTGACCCGGGGACAGTAGTCCCGGCGGGCCGCCCGGCCGTGGGTTCGGTCAGGAATTGGGCCGCTTGCCGTGGTTGGCGCCGTTCTTGCGGCGGGCCTTCTTCTTGCGTCCGCGCTTGCTCACTGCTGTCACTTCCTCTCGATGTGCCCGCGCCATCTTGCCATGCGGGAGATGACAAGATGACCGTTCACGAGCGGAGGGAAGCCGATGGCCGAGGAAGTGCGCGCGGAGATGGTGGCCAACGTCTGGAAGGTGTTGGTGGCCGAGGGCGACACGGTCACCGACGGGGACACGCTGGTCATCCTCGAGTCGATGAAGATGGAGATCCCGGTGATCGCCGAGGTCGACGGCACCGTGTCCAAGCTAGCGGTGCAGGAGGGCGGGCTGGTGCAGGAGGGCGACCTGATCGCCGAGATCTCCTGACCCGATCCCGTTTCATGTCGACGCTCTCCGACGTCCTGGCCGAGCACTCCAGCCTGTCCGGCGCCGCCGTCGCCCACCTGCAGGCCGTCGTCTCCGAGTGGCAACTGCTGGCCGACCTGTCCTTCTCCGACCTGCTGCTGTGGGTGCCCACCGAACCCGGCCGGCTGATCTGCGCCGCCCAGGCCCGCCCCACCACCGGGGTCACCGCGTTCGTCGACGACCGGGTCAAGGCGGTGGTCGCCCTGCCCGATTTCCCGCTGCTGCGCCGGGCCTGGGAGGAGGAGCGGGTGGTTGCCGACGACCCCCCGCTGGAGTCGCCCAAGAGCTGGATCCGCCGGCAGGCGATCCCGGTGCGCCACCTCGGCGAGGTCACCGCGATCATCGAGCGGGACACCAGCAGCCTGGTCGGCCGGGAGGGCAGCCTGCTGGAGACCGCCTACGTCGACGCCGCCGACGACCTGTTCCAGATGGTCTGCGACGGCACCTTCCCGCCCCCCGGCCGGCCGGCCGAGCTACACACCGGCCCCCGCGCCGGCGACGGGCTGCTGCGGCTGGACGCCGACGGCAACGTGGTCTACGTCAGCCCCAACGCGTTGTCCGCCTACCACCGGCTGGCCTACAACGGCGAGATGATCGGCCAGTCCCTGGCCCAGGTCACCCGCTCACTGGTGGACGACCCGTTCGACGCCACCGAACTGGCCAACCGGATCACCGACGCGGTGGCCGGCCGGCCCAGCCTGCGGATGGAGGTCGAGGCCAAGGCCGCGACGGTGCTGTTCCGGGCGCTGCCGCTGCGCCCGCACGGCCGTGCCTCCGGGGCGTTGGTCCTGGTCCGGGACGTCACCGAGGTGCGGCGCCGGGACCGGGCGCTGCTCAGCAAGGATGCCACCATCCGGGAGATCCACCACCGGGTGAAGAACAACCTGCAGACGGTCGCGGCGTTGCTGCGGATGCAGGCCCGCCGGTCCGCCGACCCGTCGGTGCGGCAGGCGCTGGGCGAGTCGGTACGGCGGGTCGCCTCGATCGCGATGGTGCACGAGACGCTGTCCACCTCACCGGACGACCGGGTCGACCTCGACCAGATCGTGGACCGGCTGGTACCGATGATCTCGGACGTGGCGGCCGCGGAGACCTCGGCGCGAGTGCGCCGGGTCGGCAGCTTCGGGGTGCTGGGGGCCGAGCTGGCCACGCCGCTGGTGATGGTGCTCGCCGAGGTGGTGCAGAACGCCCTGCAGCACGCGTTCGACGGGCTGCCCGAGGCGTCGATCCCGGACGACGGTGCCCAGGTGACGATCACCGTCGACCGGTCCGCCAAGCAGCTGGACATCGTTGTCAGCGACAACGGTGTCGGCCTGCCGGCCGGGTTCGCGGTCGAGCAGGCGTCCGGACTCGGACTGCAGATCGTGCGCACCCTGGTCGAGGCGGAACTGCTCGGAAGCATCGAGATGGGGCAGCGGGACGGGGAACCCGGAACCTACGTCCGGATGTCCCTCCCGCTGCGTGGCCGCAGCAAGTGAGTCACATGCTGCGGGCGCGGGCGCGGGCCCGGCGACGCTTGAGGGAACGGCGCTCGTCCTCGCTCATCGCCCCCCACACCCCGGCGTCCTGACCGGTCTCCAGGGCCCAGGCCAGGCACTCGCTGGTCACCGGGCAACGCTGGCACACCGCCTTGGCCTCCGCGATCTGCAGCAAGGCCGGGCCGGAGTTGCCGACCGGGAAGAACAGCTCGGGGTCTTCGTCGCGGCAGATCGCGCGGTGGCGCCAGTCCATGGTGTGTGTGCTCCTCGTGCTGCGCCGGATCGCTGGGATCCGACCGGGTATCCGTCAGGTCGTCGGGTGGCGTCCTCGCTCCCGCACGACCGGCTTGTGAATGGTTTCACATAGGACGTTCGTGTCAAGGTTTTGTCACGCCGGGGTTACGGACATCACGCAAGATCACGTTCCGCCGTCGCCCCGCCCACCATGATGCCTGGTCGACACGATTCAGACCAGGGTTCAGTGACGACGACCTCGGCGCATCTTCGGGCCGCGGGTCGGCATCACACTACTAACCGAAGGGCCCGAGGAACAGAGGTGAATTTGACTTCGGACCTTTCGCCCAGGTAATCGCCGTCCACCTGGAGCGCGACGGGCTCCCGGCAGCGCACCGTGGCCCAGGCCACGTCGTCGGCCCGGACGACGTGCCGGCCGCCCGTGGTGCGGCCGGAAACGATCGAGGCGGCGGCCCGCAGCCCGTTCGGCAGGGCCAGGCTGGTCATCGCGAACACGCCGAGGCCGGTCGTCGGCGACGTGCCGGGATTGGTGCGGATGGGCCGGTTGCCCAGGTACGTCCACGGGTCGACGTTGGAGACGAAGGTCAGGTAGGCGTCGACCCGGTCGTGGCCGGGCAGCTCCAGGCTCATCCGGGGGACGCGTCGGTTGTTGCGGAAGTACTGGACGAAGGCGTCACGGGCGTGCATGGCGTTGGTGATGGTCTTGCCGGCGTCCCGTCGCTTCTCCACCGCGCGCACCGTCTCCGCGTCCAGGCCCAGGCCCGCGTTGAAGGTGAAGTACCGGTCGTCGGCCTTGCCCAGGGAGACCGTGCGGACCCGGTGCGCGGCCAGCGCCTCCAGGATCTGCTCGGTGGCCACCGTCGGGTCCGGGTCGATGCCCATCGCCCGGGCGAACACGTTGGTCGAGCCGCCCGGCACCACGGCCAGCATCGGCACGTCGGGCCGCACCCCGCGGTACATCAGCCCATTGGCGACCTCGTTGACGCTGCCGTCCCCGCCGTGCACGACCACCACGTCGACCCCGCTGTCCGCGGCGGCCGCGGCCAGCTGGGCGGCATGGCCCCGGCTCTCGGTGCGCGCCACCTTCAGCGACAGCTCGCCGGCCAGCGCGTGCGCGAGCAGGTCCCGGCGCCGCTCGGTGGTGGAGGTGGCGTGCGGGTTGACGATCAGCAGTGCGCGCATCGCCCGGCAGCCTACGTGGGTAGCGTGACCGATGTGACCGAGCCCGATCCGCCGCCGATCAGCATCCCGCCGCCCGCCGCGGTCCGGGTCGCGGCGGTGCTGGTGCTGGTGGAGGCGCTGGGCCTGGTGGTGCTGGCCGGGGTGAACCTGGTCTCCGGGCTGCGCGAGGGGCTGGCGGTGGGCCGCACCCTGGCCCAGGTCGGCTACTACCTGGTGCTGGCGGCGGCGCTGGCCTTCTGCGCGAGCGGCCTGCTCCGCGGTCGCCGCTGGGGGCGCACCCCCAGCCTGGTCGCCCAGGTGGTCACGGTCGCGATCGGGGTGTGGCTGATCGCGCCGAGCGGCCAGCTGCTGTGGGGCGCGCTGCTGGTGCTGGTCGGCCTGGCCGGCGCGGTGCTGCTGCTGAGCAAACCGGCCAACGCCTGGGTCAACCGGTTCCCGCTGCCGTTCGCAGAGCCGGACCGGTGAGCCGGAACGTCGTCCACTCGTCCATGCCGACCGCGCCCAGCGCCCGGTAGAAGTCGATGGACGGGGTGTTCCAGTCCAGCACCGACCACTCCACCCGGGCGTAGCCGCGGTCGACCGCGATCCGGGCCAGCCGGACCAGCAGCGCCTTGCCCAGCCCGGACCCGCGCAGCTGCGGCCGGACGTACAGATCCTCCAGGTAGATCCCGTGCACGCCCTCCCAGGTGGAGAAGTTCAGGAAGTACAGGGCGAACCCGCCGACCTCGCCCGGTTCGTGCTCGGCGACCAGCCCGAACAGCGCCGGCGCCGGGCCGAACAGGGCGGCGTGCAGTTGGTCGTCGGCCAACCGGCACAGCTCGGGCGCCTTCTCGTAATCGGCCAGGTCGTGCACCAGCTGCACCACCGCGGGTACGTCCGCCGGGCCGATGGCCCGGATGCGGGGATCAGACACCGACGTGCGGGGCCCGGAACGGGATGATGTTGGCGTGCTCGATGCACGGCTCGTCGTGGTAAAAGCCGAGCACGGTGACCGCGGCCGGGTTCATCAGGATGAGCCCGCCGTAGGCGACGTCCAGGCCGACCCAGCGCATGGCCAACACCCGGGAGAAGTGGCCGTGACAGAACAGCGCGACGTCCCCCTTCGCCAGCTGCTCCCTGGCCCGGCCCAGCACCCGGTCGGCGCGGGCGGCGACGTCCGCGGGCGACTCCCCGCCCGGGGCGCCGTCCTTGAAGATCGACCAGCCGGGATTCGTCCGGTGGATCTGCTTGCTGGTGATGCCCTCGTAGTCGCCGTAGGACCACTCGGCCAGGTCGTCGACCACCTCGTCGATGTGCAGGCCGGCCAGGGTGGCCGTCCGTTGCGCCCGCAGGCGCGGGCTGCTCCACACGGTCGTTGGGTTCAGGTCCAGGCCCCAGAGCAGCTCCGGCACCGTCATCGCCTGGTGCACGCCCTCGTCGGTCAGGTCGATGTCGGTGGTGGAGGTGTGCTGGCCGGAGCGGCTCCACTCGGTCTGGCCGTGCCGGACCAGAGCGATTCGGTTGGTCATGCCTGCAGACTCTGCCCGTAGTCCCGGCAGGTCTGCCAGTCGGGCAGCAGCCCCTGCTCGGCCGCCCGGGCGAGGGTGGGGGCGGCCGCGTCCTTGTCCGAGAGCAGGAAGTCGATGCCGTCCGGCAACGGCAGACCCAGTTCCGGATCCAGCGGGTTCACCCCGTGCTCGCGGCCGGGGGAGTAGCCGGTCGAGCACAGGTAGGTCAGGGTGG
>JBDHZW010000119.1:0-14312 GCA_039812105.1 Nakamurella sp. | reverse complement strand
TCGTAGACCAGGCCGCACACGACCCACAGCAGGAAGCCGACCCCGATCACCATCAGCCACACCAGCAGGTAGGCAGTGGCCACCGCGACCAGCGCCACACAGGCGGCCAGGAAGAACGGGTAGTACGACCCGGGCGAGAAGAACCCGAGGTCACCGGCGCCGTCGGAGACCTCGGCGTCGTCGTCGTCCTCGGGCCGGGCACCCTCCAGCCGCCGGCTGACGAACAGCAGGAACGTGCCGATGATCAGGCTCATCCCCGTCGTCAGGGCCAGCGCGGTGATACCGACCACCTCGTCGGACGCCAGCACCGCGTAGATGATGGTGGCGATCGCGAAGAAGATGGTCAGGCCCATGAACAGCCAGGTCTCGACCTTCATCCGAGGCTTGTCCTCGGCGGCCTTCGGCGTGTCCTGGGACGAATGTGCGGCGTTCATCAGCTACCCCCGGGCACGGGCTCGTTGGCACCCTTGTCGGTCCGGTCGGTGTTCAGCGGGGCCGTGGTCGTCGCCTGCGGGGCGCACAGCTCGCCGCAGGACGGGATCTGCTTGCCGGTCGCGGTCAGCGCCTCGGCCGCCGTGTACGGCTGCGAGGTCTGCGGGTTCACCTTCTGCCGGAAGTCCAGGTACGTGTCGTAGACGTCCTGCGGAACGGCCCGGACCTCGAAGTTCATCGCACTGTGGTACGTGCCGCACAGCTCGGCGCAGCGACCCACGAACGCGCCGGTCTGCTCGATGGTGTTCTGGAAGTGGTTGACCGTCTGGTTCTGCTCCGGGTACGGGAACACGTCCCGCTTGAACAGGAAGTCGATCGTCCAGAACGAGTGGATGACGTCCTTGGACCGCAGGTCGTACTGGATCACCTTGTTGACCGGAAGGACCAGGATCGGGATCTCACTGCTGGTGCCGATCGTGTGCACCTCACCGCCGCCGTTCGGCAGCGAGGTGCCCGGGTACCCGAAGTCCCAGTTCCACTTGAAGGCCACCACGTCGACGCTGACGTCCGGATCCGGCTGCTGCTCCAGCGCCACGTTCTCGGTGGTCACCGTGAAGTAGAACAGCACGAACACCATCAGGAACGGCACCGCCGTGTACACCAGCTCCAAGGGCAAATTCTCCTTGGTCTGCTTGGGGTACATCGGGCCGTTCTTGCGCTTGTGGTACACGATGAAGGCCCAGAACATCAGCCCCCAGACGACCACGCCGACGGCCAGGGCGGCGATCGTCGCGCCCTGCCAGAACTCGCGCATGCGGGTGGCCTGCGGGGTCACCCCCATCGGCCAGCCCCAGGTCGGCAGGTCGGCAAAGGAACAGCCGCTGACCAGCACCGAAACCACGCCGAGCAGGCCGGCGAGGAAGATCCGCCGTCGCGCGCGGGACCGTGTCACGTGCGTCCTTCCTCTCAACCAGATGTGTTCCAGGTGGGAGATTACCGTCCCACCTGAAGTTCCACTCGACCGGGCGGGTGCGAGTTCTACGGCACGTCGAGTCCGATCGTCACGGTCGGGACGGGATACTGGCCCGGTGTGCGGATTGATGGGCTTCGTCTCCGGGTCCGGCCATGCGGCGGCCCGGGTCGACGCGGTGGACGCGGGGATGCGCTGCGCCCGGCACCGTGGACCCGACGAGCAGGGCACCTGGCACGACGACGACGTGGTGTTCGGCTTCAACCGGCTCTCGATCATCGACCTGGAGCATTCCCACCAGCCGCTGCGCTGGGGTCCGCCGGACAACCCCCAGCGGTACGCGCTGGTGTTCAACGGGGAGATCTACAACTATCTGGAGCTCCGTGCGGAGTTGACCGCGGAGTTCGGGACGGCGTTCAACACCCAGGGCGACGGGGAGGCCATCGTCGCCGCCTACCACCACTGGGGCACCGACGCCGTCGCCCGGCTGCGCGGCATGTTCGCCTTCCTGATCTGGGACACCCAGGAACGGGTGCTGTTCGGCGCCCGGGACCCGTTCGGCATCAAGCCGCTGTTCGTCGCCCCCCTGCCGGACGGGGTCGCGTTCTCCTCCGAGGCCAAGGGCCTGCGGGAACTGACCGGCCACGCGCGGGTGAACGTGCCGGCCCTGCAGCACTACCTGGTGCTGCAGTACGTGCCCGAACCGGCCACCATGGACCCGTCGATCCGCAAGATCGAGTCGGGCACGCACGTCACCGTCCGGCCGGGCCGGCCGATGGTCACCAAGCGGTACTTCCATCCGGTGTTCGCGCCCCGGCCGGCGATCTCGGACGCCGAGCGCACCGCCCTGTACCAGCGGATCGCCGACGTCATGGACGACTCGGTGGCCAAGCACATGCGGGCGGACGTGACGGTCGGCGCGTTCCTGTCCGGCGGCATCGACTCCACCGCGATCGCCGCCCTGGCCAAGCGCTACAACCCGGACCTGCTCACCTTCACCACCGGTTTCGAACGGGAGGGCTTCTCCGAGGTCGACGTGGCCGCCGAGTCGGCCGCGGCCATCGGCGTCGAACACATCGTGCGGACCGTGTCGGAGCAGGAGCTGACCTCGACCCTGCCGCTGATCGTCTGGTACCTGGACGACCCGGTCGCCGACCCCGCGCTGGTGCCCCTGTACTTCGTGGCCAACGAGGCCCGCAAGCACGTGAAGGTGGTGCTGTCCGGGGAGGGCGCCGACGAGCTGTTCGGCGGCTACAACATCTACCGGGAACCGGCCAGCCTGCGTTCCATCACCTCGCTGCCCGGTGGGCTTCGCCGGGGGCTGGCCGCCGTCGGCCGGGCCATGCCGGACGGCTTCCGCGGCCAGGACATGCTGCGCCGGGGCTCGCTGGAGCTGGAGGACCGTTATTACGGCAACGCCCGCATCTTCCGCGAGGAGCACCTGTCCGGCGGGTTGTTGCGCACCTACGACCCGGCCCGCTCGTTCCGGGACATCACCGACCCGGTGTACGCGCAGACCCGCGAGGTCGACCCGATCTCCCGGATGCAGCACGTCGACCTGTTCACCTGGCTGCGCGGGGACATCCTGGTCAAGGCCGACAAGATGACCATGGCCAACTCGCTGGAGCTGCGGGTGCCGTTCCTGGACCGGGAGGTGTTCGAGGTCGCCCGCACCGTGCCGGCGGATCAGAAGGTGACCAAGAGCACCACCAAGCTGGCGCTGCGCCGGGCGATGGAGTTGATCGTGCCGCCGCACGTGCTGCACCGGCGCAAGCTGGGCTTCCCGGTGCCGATCCGGCACTACCTGGCCGAGGGGTCCTACGAGTGGGCGCGGGAGATCATCACCTCGGCACACACCGACGAGTACCTGGATCCGACCGCGGTGCTGGCCATGCTGGACGCGCATCGGGCCGGCGAGGCCGACCACTCCCGGCGGATCTGGACGATCCTGGTGTTCATGATCTGGCACGGGATCTTCGTCACCGGGCAGATCGCACCGCAGATTCCGGAGCCGGTCTACCCCGTCCGGCTCTGAGCCCCGGCCCCGGAGGGTGCGCTGATCCAAGTCCCATTCGGCGGCCGATTCTATCGTTTCAAACGGGACTTGGATCAGCGCAGCAGGCCGGGGGGTGGGGACGGCGGAGGGTCAGTATGCTGCGGGTCCGGCGCCGCTACCAGCCCAACGCGACGGCGATGTCGGCGGCGGCGTCCTCGCCGTAGGCGTCGGCCAGCCGCACCCGGGCCACGTCGGTGTCCAACTGGTACTCCTGGGTGCCGACGGTCTCCAGGGTCAGCGTGGCCATCAGCGAGCCGAGCTGGGCGGACCGCTCGAACGACAGGGCCAGCGCCCGCCCGGACAGGAAACCGGCCCGGAACGCGTCGCCGACGCCGGTCGGGTCGGTCTTGGACTTCTCCGGCAGTGCGGCCACGGTCAGCCGGCTGCCGTCGGCGGCGACGATCTCCACGCCCTTGGAGCCCAGGGTGGTCACCCGGTGACCCACCGCGTCCAGCACCGCTTGATCCGACCAGCCGGTCTTGGACTTGAGCAGGCCGAGTTCGTAGTCGTTGGTGAACAGCAGGTCGGCGCCGCGGACCAGTTCGACGACGTCGTCGCCGTCCATCCGGGCCAGTTGCTGCGACGGGTCGGCGGCGAACCGGTAACCGCGCTCGCGGCACTCCTGGGAGTGCCGGACCATCCCGGCCGGGTCGTCGGCGGAGATGACGACCAGGTCCAGCCCGCCGTAGGCGGCGGCGATCGGCGCCAGTTCGATCTCCCGGGCCCGGGCCATCGCCCCGGCGTAGAAGGAGGCGATCTGGTTCATGTCGTCGTCGGTGGTGCACACGAACCGGGCGGTCTGCACGTCGTCGCACAGGTGCACCTTGCTGGTGTCCACACCGTGCCGGGACAGCCAGGAGGCGTAGTCACCGAAGTCCGCCCCGGCGGCACCGACCAGCACCGGGGTCAGCCCCAGCGCGGCCATGCCGAAGCAGATGTTCGGCGCGACCCCGCCGCGGCGCACCACCAGGTCGTCGACGAGGAACGACAACGACACCCGGTGCAGCTGGTCGGGCAGCAGCGACTCGGCGAACCGGCCCGGGAAGTGCATCAGGTGGTCGGTGGCGATGGATCCGCAGACGGCGATCGGCATGCAGCACTCCAGTGCGGGTGGTCAGGGGCAGGGCGGGCGGGACCGGGCCGCGGTCCGGACAGCCGAAAACCCCCGGCGGGTCACCGGGGGCTCACGGCAGGTCAGCCGGCGATCAGTGGAACGAGTCGCCGCAGGCGCAGGAGTTCTGCGCGTTCGGGTTGTCGATGGTGAAGCCCTGCTTCTCGATGGTGTCGACGAAGTCGATCACGGCACCGTCCAGGTAGGGCTTGGACATCCGGTCGACGGCCAGGCCGATCCCGCCGAACTCGACCAGCGCGTCGCCGTCGAGGGTGCGGTCGTCGAAGAACAGCTCGTACCGCAGGCCGGAGCAGCCGCCCGGCTGCACCGCGATGCGCAACACCATGTCGGCGGTGCCGTCCCGGTCGAGCAGTTCCTTGGCCTTGGCCGCGGCCGCATCGGACAGTGTCACGCCGTGGGCGGCCTTGGCCACGCCGGTGGCGGTGTCAGCAACGGTCATTGTGAGACTCCCCTGATCGTGAGGACTACCTGAGCAACCGCCATCACGCGGCGCGGCATAGTCGCAGTGACGATGATGCCACGCCGAGTCCGGCATCCGGGAGGTTCCCACCGGCGACGTGACCAAAAACCCTTCGCGTCGCCCGGCGCGAACTGCTGTTGCGCACCGATCCGACACCCCGGCGCGGCACTAGGCTGTGACGGTGAGTTTCCTGCGTCGCAAACCCCCGGGTGAATCCACTGCCGATGCCGCGGCCGTCCCTGTCGAGCCGGAGCCGGAGGTCCTGCCCGACGGCAAGAAGGGGCGCCCGACCCCCAAGCGCCGGGACGCCGAGGGTCGCAGCCGCGGGCCGGTGGCGCCGCCGCCGAAGACGCAGCGGGAGGCGATGAAGCGCTCCAAGGACCAGCGTTCCTCGATGAGCAAGGAGGAGCGGCGCGTCGCGGCCCGGACCAACCGGGAACGGATGATGGCCGGCGACGAGCGGTACCTGATGCCGCGCGACCGCGGCAAGGTCCGCGCCTACGTCCGCGACCTCGTCGATTCCCGGCGCAACGTCGCCGGCATCCTGCTGCCGATCGCGGTGCTCTCGTTCATCATCCTGCTGGTCCCGTTGCAGATCGTGCAGGCGTACGGGCCGCTGGTGCTGCTGGTGGCGATCGCCGCCGCCGTCATCGACTCGATCATCTTCGGCCGCCAGATCTCCAAGAAGGTCAAGGCCAAGTTCCCCAACGGGGACAACTCCGGGCAGTCGACCCGCGGCTCGTCCCTGGGCTTCTACGCGTTCAACCGAGCCTGCCTGATCCGCCGCTGGCGGGCCCCGCGCCCGCGCGTCGAGATCGGCGAGCAGATCGACTGACCTCGGCCCGTGGTGGACGACCTTCAGCGCGCGGCGGCGCAGAACGCGGACGTGGTGGTCCGCCGGTACTTCGACTCGGCCGGCCGGCTCACCCAGCTGCCGGCCAAGCAGTCCCGGCAACTGGCGGTGTTCGACCTGATCGCGCAGCGGTTCGTGCCCGGCGTCCGGTACACCGAGATCGAGGTCAACCGG
The DNA here is from genome assembly GCA_039812105.1 of Nakamurella sp. Lineage (GTDB taxonomy): Bacteria > Actinomycetota > Actinomycetes > Mycobacteriales > Nakamurellaceae > Nakamurella. Next base: position 8,235 of record JBDHZW010000119.1, on the reverse strand, counting down.
GAACTGATGGCCGTCTACGACGACTACGTCAGCCTGCGTCGGGGGTTGGTCGACTTCGGGCTGCTGGACCGGGCGAACGGCCAGTACTGGCGCAGCGGCGGAACTGTCCCGGTGGGTCAACCGGACGTGCCGCCACCCGCCGGCCGGCCCTCGTCGATCCAGTCGGCGCCGTCCGCCCGGGGCGCCGCTCGGCGGGAGGCGATCCTGACCGCGGCCGCGCAGCTGTTCGCCGACCGCGGCTACGCCGCCGTTGGGATGGACGACATCGGTGCCGCCGCCGGGGTGACCGGCCCGGCGATCTACCGCCACTTCGGGGCCAAGGCGTCGGTGCTCACCGCGGTCTTCGACCGGGTCATCGACGCGGTCGCCTACGACCGCGAGGAAGTCTCGGCGGTACCGGACTCCCCCGCCGAGGACGCCGCGCGGCTGCGCGAACTCGTCCGCAAGTACGCCGAGGCGGTGTGCGGACGGCGGCGGCTGATGGCCGTGTTCATCCGGGAGGTGCACCACCTGCCGCCGGACGACCGGGCGCTGCTGGACGAGCGGCAGCGCGTCCTGGTGCGCAAGTGGCGCACCCTGCTCGGGCACGCCCACCCGGACTGGGACGTGGAGCGGGTGCGCACCGCCGTGCACGGCGCCTTCGGCATGCTCAACGCCGTCGGCACCTTCGAGTCGCCGCTGCTCGACGACGAGCTGGCCCGGCAGATGAGCGAGCTGGCGATCGGCGCGCTGCAGATCGGCGGCTGACCGCGCGGGTCAGCCGGCCGGCACGTCGAACTCGGCGAACTCGGCGATCGGCGCGAAGCCGAGCGAGCGGTACAGCTCGTTCGAGGGCCGGTAGTCCTCGTCGGTGAACAGCGTCACCTGCTGCGCGCCGAGCGCCCGGGCCGAGCGCACCGCGGCGGCGGTGACGGCGGCGCCGAAGCGTTGCCGGCGCCGGTCGGTCGGGGTGTAGACGGGGGCGATCCGGATCCCGCCGTCGGCCCGCAGCGGCGAGTGCCCGGCCACCGCCACCGGCGGACCGATCGGCTCCGGGTCCAGGCACCACAGGGTGAACCGCTCTCCCCGCCGCAGGTTGCGGCGCAGCCCGTCCGGGTCGGGGACCGGAGCCGTCCGGGACACCCCGGTCTCCTGCCGGAACCGGGCCAGCCAGCCGGCCACCAGGTCGATCTCGGCCGGGTCGTCGGGGTCCACGGAGCGGGCCGAGCCGCTCACCCCGACCGGTTCGACCAGCTCGCCCAGCCGGTAGAACAGCGACCACATCCGTGGCGCCGGGGTGACCCGGGCCGTCCGGGTCCAGGCGACGGCGAGCTGGCGGACCACCTCGCGGCGGCCGTGCAGGCCGACGACCGCCTGCCCCGTCCCCAGCACGCCGGCGGCCAGCTCGTGCAGCGCGCCGGGCAGGTCCGGTAGCTCGGGGTCGGCGACCACCAGCAGCGGAAAGCCGGGCATCCGCAGGGCGGCCACGACCGGTCGGTCGCCGTCCCGCAGGGACAGCAGCAGCGGCCCGGTGCCGGGCGCGGGCTCGGCGATCTGGTTGGCCAGTACGCCCGACAGCATCGTCGCGCCGACCGGATCCCGGGCGACCAGCTCCGCGATCGCGTCCCGGAACCGGACGGTGTCGGAGTGGACTTCGAACTCGGCCATGACCGACTGTAGGCAGCCGGCCGCGTCCGGGTCATCCGATTTGTCCGGGCTTCGGCCGCGCTACAGCGACAGGTACCGCTTGAGCTCCTGCGGGGTGACCTGACGCCGGTAGGCCTCCCACTCGGACCGCTTGTTGCGCAGGAAGAAGTCGAAGACGTGCTCGCCCAACGCCTCGGCGACCAGTTCGGAGCCCTCCATCACCGCCAGCGCCGACTCCAGCGACGTCGGCAGCTTCTGGTAGCCCATCGCCCGGCGCTCCACCTCCGACAGCGACCACACGTTGTCCTCGGCGGGCGGCGGCAGCTCGTAGCCTTCCCGGATGCCCTTGAGCCCGGCGGCGATCACCACCGTGTACATCAGGTACGGGTTGCACGCCGAGTCGGGCAGCCGGAACTCCAGCCGCTGGCTGGACGACTTGCCCGGCGAGTAGTTGGGCACCCGGATCAGCGCCGACCGGTTCGCCGTTCCCCAGGACGCGGTGGTGGGCGCCTCGTCGCCGACCACCAGCCGCTTGTAGGAGTTCACCCACTGGCAGGACACCGCGGTGATCTCCCGGGCGTGCCGGATGACACCGGCCAAGAACGCCTTGCCCGTCTCGGACAGCTGGTACTCGTCGTCCGGGTCGTGGAAGGCGTTGGTCTCCCCGTCGAACAGCGAGAAGTGGGTGTGCATCGCCGATCCCGGCTGCTCCACGTATGGCTTGGGCATGAACGAGGCCCGCACCCCCTGGGTGATCGCCACCTCCTTGACCACGTACCGGAACGACATCACGTTGTCGGCCATGGTCAGCGCGTCGGCGTAGCGCAGGTCGATCTCCTGCTGGCCGGGCGCCCCCTCATGGTGGCTGAACTCCACCGAGATGCCCATCGCCTCCAGGGTCTCGATGGCCCGCCGGCGAAAGTGCGGCGCGGCGTCGTGGGACGACTGGTCGAAGAAGCCGCCCTGGTCGGCCGGCTCCGGCGGGGTGCCGTCGTCGGGCAGGTCCTTGAGCAGGAAGAACTCGATCTCCGGGTGCACGTAGCAGGTGAAGCCGAGGGACGCGGCGTCGCCCATCGCCCGGCGCAGCACGTGCCGCGGGTCGGCCCAGGACGGGGACCCGTCGGGCATCGTGATGTCGCAGAACATCCGCGCCGAGTAGACCCGGCCCCCGTCGGCCTCCCAGGGCAGCACCTGGAAGGTGGACGGGTCGGGCCGGGCGACCATGTCGGACTCGAAGACCCGGGCGAATCCCTCGATCGCCGAGCCGTCGAACCCGATGCCCTCGTTGAAGGCGCCCTCCAACTCGGCCGGCGCCACCGCGACGTTCTTCAGGAAACCCAGCACGTCGGTGAACCAGAGCCGGACGAAGCGAATGTCCCGCTCTTCCAGGGTGCGCAGGACGAACTGCTGCTGCCGATCCATGAGGCACACCTTATGTAGCCGTTGCTTCGGCGATGTTGCCGCACCACCGGACGCACCGGAGGATGACGTACGGTAACCGGATGTCAGCCAGACACCGGCGGCCGGACGACGACGGCCCGGCCGACCCGGAGTCCGGCCCGGTGGTCGGATCCGACGGAGTCCGGTTCCGGGTCCCCGACGCCGACCACGCGCTGGACGGCGTCCGGCTGGAGGTCGACTGGATGCTCGGGGACACCGACCCCGAGTTCGGCCGGTCGGACGGCGGGTGGGCGTTGGAGCTGCCCCGGCCGGCGGCCTGGCGGCTGGAGTACCAGTTCACCGTGCGCCGGGACGGCGACTCCGTGTGGACCACGGACCCGGGCAATCCGCGGCACGTGCCCAACCCGTTCGGCGAGAAATCGGAGATCCGCTTCCCGGACTACCGGGAGCCGGCCTGGCTGCTCACCCCGGCCGCCGGGCCGGTCGCCGAGATCGTCACCCCCGGCGGGCGGCTGGACCGGCCGGTCCCGGTCACCCTGTGGTCGCCGCCCGGGCTGTCGTCGGACACGGCCGCTCCCCTGCTGCTGGCCCACGACGGCTCGGACATGGCCGACCGCGGCCGGCTGCTGTCCTGGGCGACCCATCACGCCAAGACCCGACCCATCCGGGTGGCACTGCTCGACCCGCCGAACGGGCTCCGCGACCAGTGGTACTCGGCCGACCCCGACTACAGCGCGCACCTGGCCGAGGTCGTGCTGCCGGCGCTGACCGACCGCGCGCTGACCGGTCCGGTGGTCGGCCTCGGGGCCAGCCTGGGCGCGCTGGCCATGCTCACCCTGCAGCGTCGCCACCCGGCGTCCATCTCCGGGCTGGCGCTGCAGTCCGGGTCGTTCTTCACCCCGCAGCTGGACTCGCAGGAGAGCGGATACAGCCGCTTCGACCGGGTCTGCGCGGCGGTGCGGCAGATCGGCGCCGGCCCCGATCTGTCGATCGACGCGACCCCGCGGGCGGTGCCGACGCTGATCACCTGCGGAGCGATCGAGGAGAACCGCTTCAACAACGAGGCCATGGTGCGGGCCCTGCAGGCGCAGGGGTACCCGGTCACCTTCCGCCTGGTGCCGGACGCGCACACGATGATCGGCTGGCGGGACGCCTGGTATCCGGCCCTGGACGAGCTGATCGCGTCGTTGCGCTGACCAGGTTCGTCCCCGGCGGCTGATCGCCGGGTCGCGGACGGCCCGCGCCGACCCGGCGGGGTTCGGCTAGCTTCTCGCGTATGACGCGCACCGAGTACCACCGGCTGGATGCCCCATCGATCGGCGGGTCGGCCGAGGTGGCGGTGCACGGGCACTGGGGCCGGCCGGTCATCTGGTTCCCCAGCGAGGGCGGCGCCCCCTACGACTTCGAGGCCAACGGGATCCTGGACGCGGTGCGGCCGGCGATCGACGACGGCCGGATCACCGTGTTCTGCGTGTCCTCGTTCGACCACGACTCCTGGTCCGCGTCCTGGATGCCGCTGGCCGACCGGGCCCGCAACCACCGCCGGTACGAGGACTGGCTCGTCTGGCGGGTGGTGCCGTTCATCCGCGACCGGATGGGCGGCCGCGACGATGTGGCCACCGCCGGACCGTCGATGGGCGCGTTCCACGCGGTGCTGTTCGCGCTGCGCCATCCGCACGTGTTCGGCCGGGCCGTCGGGCTGTCCGGCAACTACGACCCGTGGACCTGGCGGGGGTGGGGTCAGTCGGACGACGACACCTACTTCACCAGCCCGTTCCAGTTCCTGCCGAACACCCACGGCGGCCACCTGGACTACCTGCGGTCCCGGCTGGCGATCACGCTGGTGGTCGGCAGCGGCATGTGGGAGGACACCACCGGCGCCAACGGCTCCACCCGGGCCTTGGCCGCAGTGCTGGCCGACAAGCAGATCCCGCACGAGCTGTTCGTCTGGGGCCACGAGTGGCCGCACGACTGGCCCAGCTGGCGGGCGCAGGCGGCGGTCTACCTGCCGGCCCTGGGCTGACCCCGAGCTGACCCCCACTTCCAGTTGATCATGACGATCTCTGCTCGACACGCCGACGACACGCCGAGCGCGCGACAGAGATTGCCATGATCACTGGCGAGGGCAGGCCGGGTCCACGTTGCCGAGACCGCCCGGCCGGGCGAGGATCGCGGGCATGACCGGTGATTCGACCACCCACCTGATCGGCCTGCTGCTGGGCACCGAGAACGACTGGCCCGCCGCGTTCCAGACGCTGACCCGCAAGCTGGACCCGGTCACCTACCACGGCGTCGACCACCACGTGGACACCGAGCGGATCACCATCGAGCCGTTCGACCTGCGGGCGCCGGTCCGGCACGACGTCGTCATCGACCGGCTGGCCTGGTGGTACTACCACCCGCGGGAGTGGCTGAAGAAGGCGGCGCTGGTCAACGACACCTACCTGCTGAACAACCCGTTCACGTTCCAGGCGATGGAGAAGCACTCCGCCTACTGCGCGATGATCCGGCTCGGCTTCGACATCCCGGACACGGTGCTGGTGCCCTACAAGAACCCGGTCGACCACGAGAAGTGGGCCTACACCGCCGAGCGGTACAACCTGCCGTTCGACCTGGACGAGGTGGCCGCCCGGGTCGGCTACCCGATGTTCATGAAGCCGTTCGACGGCGGCGCCTGGCGCGGGGTGTCCCGGATCGACAACCAGGACGCGCTGCACCGCGCCTACGACGAGTCCGGGCAGATGCTGATGCACCTGCAGGCGGCGGCCTCCTACGACTCGTTCGCCCGGTCGCTGACCATCGGCCCGGAAACCAAGATCATGCGGTTCCGCCCGGAGCTGCCGATGCACGACCGGTACGAGGTGTCGCACAACTTCCTGCCGCCCGAGGCCGGGATGGAGATCCTGACCTTGTCCCGGACCATCAACGCGTTCTTCCGCTGGGAGTTCAACTCCTGCGAGGCGCTGGTGACCGGCACCACGGTCAAGCCGATCGACTACGCCAACGCCTGCCCGGACATCGCCATCACCTCGCTGCACTACTACTTCCCGTGGGCGATCACCCAGCTGGTCTCGTGGTCGGTGTTCTGCGCGGTGACCGGCCGGAAACCGCGGGTGGACACCAACTCCCGGGCCTGGTACGACGTCGCCGACGACCCCGAACTGAGCTGGGCGGACAAGCTGGGCCGGTACGCCCTGATGGCCGACCAGTACTTCGAGGCCGACCGGTACCGGGAGTTCTGCTCGACCGCCCTGGCCTCGCTGCCGCAGATCGTCTACGACTGGATCACCTCGGCCGAGTTCGACGCCCTGCTGGTGCAGACGGTGCGCGGCACCTATCCACCGCACGAGCACGAGAAGTTCCTGGCCCACTTCCGCGGGCTGCTCGGACTGTGGGTGCGCGACCAGGGGTAGAGCCGTCGGCGGCATCGACGGCGGAGTTTCGGCTCTTCACCGCCTCGCCGAAGAGCCGAAAGTCCACCCTCGATCGGCCGGTTCAGGCGGCCGTGGTCAGCAGGTGGTGCCGTCGTCCGGCAACGTCAGGTCGATCAGGTAATCGTTGCCGATGTCGTCGACGCACTGGTTCCCGGCGCTCAGGTAGGCGGTGTGGTTGGTGCCGTCGACGGACACCAGCCGGGCGCCCAGGTCGCCGGCCAGGTTGACGCCGGACTGGTACGGCGTCGCCGGGTCGTGGGTGGTGGAGATGACGAGCACCGTAGGAAGCCCCGCGATCCCTTGCAGCGGCTGGAGCGGGACCTGCGGCACCGGCCAGAATCCGCAGGAATCGGTGACGGCGGCCGGCGGATCACCGCTGGCCATGAAGGGGGCCGCCGCCGCGCGCTTCTCGGCGAGCTGCGGATCCTTCGCCGGGTCGGCTCGGGTTCCGTCGATGCAGGTGATGGCCAGGAACGCGTCCTGCAGGTTGCTGTAGTGACCCTGGCTGTCCCGCCCGAGGTAGCTGTCGGCGAGTGCCATCAGCGCGTTCCCATCTCCTCGACCGAGAGCGGTCAATGCGTCGGACAGATTCGGCCACAGGGCCCGGCTGTATAACGCGGAGACGGTGCCGGTGACCGCATCGTTGAAGGTGAGGATGCGACCGTCGGTCAGCTTCAGCGGGCTGTCCAGCAGCGGTCGCACCAATGCCTGGTAGGTCGCCGTGGATTGGCCGGTGTCCGTGCCCACCGGGCAAGGATGCTTCGCCAACTCGTCCGGGGTCGCGCACCAGGCGGTGTAATCGTCGAACGCCTGCTGGAAGCTCTGCGTTTGACCGACGTCCGCACTGACTGCATCCTCGTTCGGATCGATCGCCCCGTCCAGGATCATCGCCCGCACGTTCGTCGGGAACTGGCGCGCGTACTCGGTGCCGATCGACGTGCCGTAGGACCAACCGAGATAGGTCAGCTGACGATCGTCCAGCGCGGCCCGCAGCACATCCATGTCCTTGGCGACGTTGGCGGTCCCGACGCTGGCCAGAAAGGTGTTCCCGTCGATGCCGTCCGGAGGGCCGGACATCGCCGCGCAACCTTCGGCCAGTTGCTGCGCCAGCCCGTTCGCGGCCGCGATCTCGTCCGGTGTGCGGGTGCGCACGGTGGTGGCTCGCGTGGCGTCCCGTTCGGCGTCAGTCTGGCACTCGATGAGCGGGGCGGAGAATCCCACTCCCCGCGGATCGAACCCGACCAGGTCGAGCCGTTCGTTGACGGTCTTCGCCAGGCCGTATCCGCCCAAGTAGGCCGCGTTCTCCACGCCTGACGCGCCCGGTCCGCCGGGGTTGGTGACCACCGACCCGATCCGGTTCGCCCGGTCGGTGGCCGGCTTGCGCAGCACCTTGAGGCTGATGGTAGGGCCGGCCGGGTCGTCGTAGGACAGCGGAACGGTCAGGTCGGCGCACTGCAACGACGGCGCCTTGTAGAACTTCGTCTCGTCGTCGACGGCCAGGTCGGCGCAGGATTCCCAGTCCAGGTCCTGCTCGTAGAACTTCTCCAGACCCGCCGGCACCGGACCGATGTCGGCCGGACCCGTCGAGGCGGGCGTCGATGCGCCGGCGCCGGCGGAACTGCCGATCGACGCGGTGCCATCCACCGCGCTCGAGCATGCGGCGAGGAGGACACCGATCAGAAAGACGACAGCCGGAGCGAGGCGGCGGGGGCCCGAATTCACCCGACGATCATGCCATCGGGCCGGGCTTGGCTACCCTGACCATGATCAGGAT
>JBDHZW010000118.1:0-14323 GCA_039812105.1 Nakamurella sp. | reverse complement strand
ACATCGAGCCGCACGGCCAGCGCAACATAGAGGGCGTCGAAGTAGCTGAGTTGATCGCGCAGCATCCAGGCGATGCGGTTGAGCGGGGCATGGCTGTGCCGGCTGTCGACGATTGCGTGTGCCGCCCGAAGGGCGGCGTAACCCTCGTCGGCGGACAACTCACCGCGGCGAACCGCCCAACGGAATACATGCCCGCATTCCGCGTCGATCAAATGCGGGGCGTGACAGTCCACTTCGGTGAATCGCCCGCGGGGATCCGCGGGGGTACCGGCAACGTGGAGCACGACGGCCGACGCGTCGACCACCCGGACGGTCACCGGCGGCCTTCTTCAAGGGCGTCCATGACGCTGTCGACCGTCAGTCCGGGCGAGCTGCTCCGGGCCATGACCTCGTCGAACTCGGCGAGCGCCTCCTCCTTGGTCTTTCGCCGCGCCTGCGCGGTCACTTGCGCCAGCATGTACGCCTGAATCGATTGCCCTCCGGCCTTCGCCCGGTGGCGGATGGTCTCGTACACATCGTCAGGTACATCCCGGATCTGGATCGTCGCCACCGCCACACGATAGCGCTGTTGCAGCGCTGTAGCGCTGGAATGGCGCTACCGGGCGGCGGTGTTGTCGGTGGGCCCAGGTAAGTTCCTCGCATGTTCTCCAAGATCCTGGTGGCCAACCGAGGCGAGATCGCGGTCCGTGCGTTCCGCGCCGCCTGGGAGCTGGGCATCGACTCGGTGGCGGTCTTCCCGTGGGAGGACCGCAACTCGGTGCACCGGCAGAAGGCCACCGAGGCGTACCAGATCGGCGAGCGCGGCCACCCGGTGCGCGCCTACCTGGACGTCGAGCAGATCGTGCGCACCGCGGTCGCCGCCGGCGCCGACGCGGTGTACCCGGGCTACGGCTTCCTGTCCGAGAACCCGGACCTGGCCCAGGCCTGCGTGGATGCCGGCATCACCTTCATCGGGCCCTCCGCCGCGGTCCTGGAGATGGCCGGCAACAAGGCGACCGCGGTGGCCGCGGCCACCGCCGCCGGGGTGCCGGTGCTGCCGTCCAGCGCCCCGTCGAGCGATCCGGACACGCTGATCGCGGCCGCCGAGACGATCGGGTTTCCGGTGTTCGTCAAGGCCGTCGCCGGCGGCGGCGGGCGCGGCATGCGCAAGGTGGACACGCCCGGCGAGCTTCCCGAGGCGCTGGCCACGGCCATGCGGGAGGCCGACTCCGCCTTCGGCGACCCGACCGTCTTCCTCGAGCGGGCGGTCATCGAACCGCGGCACATCGAGGTGCAGATCCTGGCCGATCACCGCGGCGCCCAGGGCGATCCGGCGGGCACCATCCACCTGTTCGAGCGGGACTGTTCGGTGCAGCGCCGGCACCAGAAGGTGATCGAGGTTGCGCCCGCCGTCGGTCTGGATCCCGGCCTGCGGCAACGCATCTGCGCCGACGCGGTGGCCTTCGCCCGGCACATCGGGTACGTCAACGCGGGCACCGTCGAGTTCCTGGTCGAGGGGAACGGGCCGGACGCCCGCTACCACTTCATCGAAATGAACCCGCGCATCCAGGTCGAGCACACGGTCACCGAAGAGGTCACCGACGTCGACCTGGTCGGCGCGCAGATCCGGATCGCGGCGGGGGAGAGCCTGGCCGACCTGGGCCTGACCCAGGAGAGCATTCGGATCAACGGGGCCGCGCTGCAATGCCGGATCACCACCGAGGACCCGGCCAACGGGTTCCGGCCGGACACCGGCAAGATCAACACCTACCGGTCGCCGGGCGGCGGCGGGGTCCGGGTGGACGGCGGCACGGTGCACTCCGGCGCCGAGGTCTCCGCCCACTTCGACTCGCTGCTGGTCAAGCTGACCTGCCGGGGCCGGGACTGGGCGCAGGCGGTGGCCCGGGCCCGTCGGGCGCTGGCCGAGTTCCGGGTCCGCGGGGTGGCCACCAACATCCCGTTCCTGATGGCCGTGCTGGAGGACCCCGACTTCGCCGCCGGCGGCGTCACCACCAGCTTCATCGAGACCCACCCAGAGCTGCTGACCGCCCGGCACAGCGCCGACCGCGGCACCCGCCTGCTGTCGTACCTGGCCGACGTCACCATCAACAAGCCGTACGGATCCCGGCCGCGCGGCCTGATCGAGCCGCACCTGAAGCTGCCCGCGGTCGACCTGACGCACCCGGCCCCGCCCGGGACCCGGCAGGCCCTGGTGGATCTCGGCCCGGACGGGTTCGCCCGTCGGCTGCGCGAGGCACCCGACCTGCTGGTCACCGACACCACCTTCCGGGACGCCCACCAGTCGCTGCTGGCGACGCGGGTCCGGACCAGAGACCTGGCCATGATCGGGCCGGCGGTCGCCCGGCTGACCCCGCAGCTGCTGTCCATCGAGGCCTGGGGCGGCGCCACCTACGACGTGGCCCTGCGGTTCCTGTCCGAGGACCCGTGGGAGCGGCTGGCCACCCTGCGCGAGGCGATCCCGACGATCGCCCTGCAGATGCTGCTGCGCGGCCGGAACACGGTCGGCTACACCCCGTACCCGAAGGCCGTCACCGACGCCTTCGTGGCCGAAGCCGCGAGTACCGGCATCGACATCTTCCGGATCTTCGACGCGCTGAACGACGTCAGCCAGATGCGGCCGGCGATCGACGCGGTCCGGGCCACCGGCACCGCGGTGGCCGAGGTCGCCCTGTGCTACACGGGCGACCTGTCGAACCCGGCCGAGAAGCTGTACACGCTGGACTACTACCTGCGGCTGGCCGAGCAGATCGTCGACGCCGGGGCGCACGTGCTGGCGATCAAGGACATGGCCGGCCTGCTGCGCGCCCCGGCCGCGCACACCCTGGTGACCGCGCTGCGGGAGCGGTTCGACCTGCCGCTGCACCTGCACACCCACGACACCGCGGGCGGGCAGCTGGCCACCCTGCTCGCCGCGTCCGCCGCAGGTGTCGACGCGGTGGACGCGGCCAGTGCGTCGATGGCCGGCACCACCTCCCAGCCGCCGATGTCGGCGCTGGTCGCGGCGACCGACTTCACCGGCCGCCCAACGGGTCTGGACCTGCACGCGGTGCAGGAGCTGGAGCCGTACTGGGAGGCCGTCCGGGCCCTGTACGCACCGTTCGAGTCCGGGCTGCGGTCGCCGACCGGCCGGGTGTACCAGCACGAGATCCCCGGCGGTCAACTCTCGAACCTGCGGCAGCAGGCCATCGCCCTGGGTCTGGGGCACCGATTCGAGGAGGTCGAGGCCACCTATGCGGCGGCCAACGCGATGCTGGGCAACCTGGTCAAGGTCACCCCGTCGTCGAAGGTCGTCGGCGACCTGGCCCTGCACCTGGTCGGCGCCCGGGTCGACCCGGCCGAGTTCGAGGCCGACCCCGGTCGGTTCGACATCCCCGACTCGGTCGTCGGGTTCCTCTCCGGCGAACTCGGCGACCCGCCCGGCGGCTGGCCCGAGCCGTTCCGTAGCAAGGCCCTCGCCGGCCGCCGGTACAGCCCGCCCGAGGGCACCCTGTCCGACGAGGACGCGGCCGACCTCGCGGCGAACCCCCGCCCGACGCTGAATCGGCTGCTGTTCCCCGGTCCCGAGCGGGAGTTCCGGCAGTCCCGGCAGCAGTACGGCGACCTGTCCGTGCTGCCGACCGTCGACTACCTGTACGGGCTGGAGCAGGGCACCGAGCACGTGGTCGACCTGCAGTCCGGGGTGCAGCTGTACTTGGGGCTGGAGGCCACCGGCTCACCCGACGAGCGCGGCCTGTGCAACGTGGTGACCACGTTGAACGGCCAGTTGCGGCCGTTGCAGATCCGGGACCGCAGCGTCGACGTCGACGTCCCGGTGGCCGAGCGGGCCGACCCGAGCAACCCGTGGCACGTCGCGTCGCCGTTCGCCGGGGTGGTCACCCTCGCGGTCGCCGAGGGCGACGCGGTGGAGGCCGGCGGCACGGTGGCCACCATCGAGGCGATGAAGATGGAGGCGTCGATCACCGCGCCCCGGGCCGGCCGGGTGCAGCGCGCCGCGATCAACCCCGTGCAGCAGGTGGAGGGCGGCGACCTGCTGCTGGTGCTCACCGAGGGCGCGTGACCACCGGGTGACCAGGATCGTCGCCGGCCGCTGGCGGAGCCGGCGGCTCACCGTGCCCAAGGGGACCGGCACCCGGCCGTCCGCCGAGCGGGTCCGGGAGGCGTTGGCCGGCTCGGTGCAGGCCACCGGCGGGCTGGACGGGGCCCGGGTGCTGGACCTGTGGGCCGGCACCGGCGCGCTCGGCCTGGAACTGGCCTCCCGCGGTGCGTCGTCGGCGGTGTTCGTGGAGCGCGACCGGACGGCGTTGGCCGCGTTGCGGGCCAACGTGACCGTCTTCCAGGAGGCCGCCGGTCCGCAACTGACCGTCGTCGCCGCCGACGTGCTGACCGTCGCCCCCCGGCTGGCCGGGCCGTTCGACATCGTCGTCGCCGACCCGCCCTACGACCTGCCCGGGGCCGACGTGACCGCCGTTCTGCGGGCGCTCGCCGCCGCACGGGTGCTGGCCCAGCACGCCGACCTGATCGTCGAACGCAGCACCCGGTCCGGCGAGGTCGCCTGGCCCGAGCCGCTCACCGGGATCCGCACGAAACGGTACGGCGACACGCTGCTCTGCTACGGTCGCGCGCCATGAGTGGATGGATCGAGAACACATGACCCACGCGGTGTGCCCCGGCTCGTTCGACCCACCCACCCTCGGCCACCTGGACGTGATCGGCCGGGCGGCCGGCCTGTTCGACCGGGTCACCGTCGCGGTGCTGGTCAACCCGGACAAGCGCGGCCTATTCGCCCTGGAGGAGCGGCTCGACCTGCTCCGGGCCACCACCGCCGACCTGCCCAACGTGGACGTCGACACCTTCCGGGGGCTGCTCGTCGACTACTGCCGCGACCACGGCATCGCCGCGATCGTCAAAGGTCTGCGGGCCGTGTTCGACTTCGACTACGAGCTGCAGATGGCCCAGATGAACCACGGCCTGACCGGCGTCGACACGCTGTTCATGCCGACCAGCCCAGCGTTCTCGTTCGTGTCGTCGTCGCTGGTCAAGCAGGTCGCCGGGTACGGCGGGGACGTCCGGCACCTGCTGCCCGAGGTGGTCGCCGACGCGCTGGCGGCCCGGCTGGCCGAGCGGGGTTGATCGCGTTTCCGACGCGTTTCGGTTGCCGATCGGTGACGACGCACACCATCCGGCCGGGCGTGTTGGCGCGGCTGCGGGGGCCCCGCTTGTCAGACTGGACGGGCGTGGCCCGGTGAGTAGCCGGGCGCCGCAAGCCTGCCGGTCGAGGGCACAGTCGAAGGCACAGGAGGTCTGCATGTACCGGGTTTTCGAGGCACTCGACGAACTGGTCACCATCGTCGAGGAGGCCCGCGGTCTGCCGATGACGGCATCCTGCGTGGTGCCCCGTGGTGACGTGCTGGAACTGCTGGACGACGTTCGGGACGCCCTGCCCGGCGAGGTGGACGACGCCCAGGACGTGCTCGACCACCGCGACCAGATGATGGGCGAGGCGTCCGACAAGGCGAACACCATGGTGTCCGAGGCGCAGGCCGAGGCCGAGCGGCTGGTCGGCGGGGCCCGGGCGGAGGCGGAGGCCACCGTCACCGGCGCGCGTGCCGAGGCCGACCGGACGGTGCACGACGCGTCCGCGCACGCCGAAGGACTGGTCGCCCGGGCCCGCGAGGACGCCGCCCGGATCGTCCAGGCGGCGCAGGAGCAACACGACTCGATCATGGCCCGGGCGCACGCGGAGGCCGATCGCACGGTTGCCGCCGGCCGGGCCAGCTACGAGCAGTCGGTCGCCGACGGCAAGGCCGAGCAGGCCCGGCTGGTCACCCAGACCGAGGTGGTGCAGGCCGCCTACACCGAGTCCGCGCGGATCCTGGACGCCGCGCACGCCGACGCCGACCGGATGCGCAACGAGTGCGACACCTACGTCGACTCGACCCTGGGCAACCTCGAGGAGACCCTGACCACCACCCTGCGGACCATCGGGCGGGGCCGGACCGCGCTCCGCACGGGCGGGGTCGCCGACCTGCGCGAGGACCGGATCTTCGCCCGGAGTTGACCACGGATTACGATTTGACGGCATGACGGTCGATGAGCCGGAACCGAGCGACTACCAGTCGTTGAGCATTGATGACGAGGGGTTCATCAGGCTGGTCTGGCCGTCCGGTGTGCGAATCACCGGTCCGTCCGCGCGGGCGGCCTTCGACGCCGTCAATCGCCTCAGTGCCGATCGGCGACGCCCGATGCTGGTCGACATGGCGACCACGCAGTCCGTGGCTCGGGACGCGCGCGCGGTGTTCGGTGAGCGCAGCGCCGCCTCCCGGATCGCGCTGCTCGGTCGATCGCCGGTCGACCGGGTGATCGCCAACTTCACCCTCGGCGTGAGTCAGGTTCCCTGCCCGACCCGGTTCTTCACCGACCGGGCCAAGGCGATGGAGTTCCTTCGCATGGGCGCTGAATGACGGAGCCGCCGATCGATGATCGCCGGCTCGAGCAGTTGGTGGACCTGATCGTCCAACTCGCGGCGGGAAACCTCGGCGCGCGACTGGAAGCGTCACCGGCGCGGGACTCGGTGGACGCCGTGATCACCGGAATCAACCTGCTCGCCGACGAACTGGACACGATCTACCGGACCCTGGAGGAGCGGGTCGCCGAACGAACGGCGGAACTCGACCAGGCCAAACGGGACCTGGAACGGCTGGCCCTGTACGACGCGCTCACCGGCCTGGCCAACCGGACCCTGCTGGGTGACCGGATGAGGTTGGCGATCGTCTGGGCGGAGCGCGGCGCCCGTCCGCCCAGCGCGTTGCTGCTGGACCTGGACGAGTTCAAGACGATCAACGACGGACTCGGGCACGGCACCGGTGATCTGATCCTGGTCGAGGTCGCCCGGCGACTGACGCACGTCGTCCGGGACACCGACACGGTCGCCCGGCTCGGCGGGGATGAGTTCGCGATCCTGCTCCCGGACGTCAGCGAGGACGAGGCATTGCGGATCGCCGAGCGGGCGCTGGCCGAGTTGTCCAAGCCGTACGTCGTCGGTGATCGAACCGTCTGGTCCGGGGCCAGCATCGGCGTCTGCTTCGGTCTGCGCGGCCAGTCGGCGGATCTCCTGCTGCGGGACGCCGACACGGCGATGTATGCCGCCAAGGCCAGCGGGAAGGGGACGGTCGAGGTCTTCCGGCCCGAGATGCACCACACCGCGCGTGCTCGGCTGCAGATCGCCTCCGAACTGGGTGCGGCGATCGACGACAACCAGCTGCGGCTCGACTACCAGCCGATCATCGACCTGCAGGCGGGCGAGATCGTCGGAGTGGAGGCGTTGGTCCGGTGGCAGCATCCGACGCGCGGCCGGCTGATGCCCGCCGACTTCATCGCGGTCGCGGAGGACAGCGGGCACATCATCGAGCTGGGGCATTGGGTGCTGGACACGGTCATCGAGAGACTGGGTCGCTCCCCACGCGTGGCTTCGGACCCGCGGTTCAAGGCGTACGTGAATCTGCTTCCGGTCGAGGTCCGCTGGTCGGGGCTGGTCGACCTCATCGCCGACCGGTTGCACAAGCACAAAGTCCCGGCCGGTCGGCTGGTCCTGGAAATATCCGAGACCGGCCTGATGACTGGTGATGTCGGTGGGCTGGAGTCGCTGATCGCGCTTCGACAACTCGGCGTCGGCACGGCCATCGACGATTTCGGCACCGGATACTCCTCGATCAGCTACCTGCGCCGGCTGCCCGTCGACATGGTGAAGGTGGACCAGTCGCTGATCGCCGACATCACCACCGATGAGGCGCAGGTGCGATTCGTCGGTGCCATACTCCACCTGATCGAGGCGGCCGGCCTGGACGCGGTGGTCGAAGGGATCGAAAGCGTGGACCAGATGGATCGCCTCGTGGCACTCGGGTGCCGCTACGGGCAGGGGTACCACCTCGGGAGGCCGGCTGCCTGGAAGAACGCAATCCTGCCCGCCCGCTCACCACGGACGGCCCGGCCTTGAAGGCTCGCGCGCGGTGAACAGATCGGAACAGGTCGCCGGATGGGTGAGCAGCGCACTGCTCGTTCCGCGAGCGGCGTGGCTGTCCGCTCGCGCACCCAAGGACTGGCGGGCGGGCTGGGAACAGTACTGGGGAAACGTCCGGTCGACCGGTGTCGGTGGCGACGTTCTCTGGGACACCGGCGATCTCGAGGAGGCGTCGACATATGTGGATCTCGCCCGGAGCCACCTGGACCGGTCGATTCCACTGGTCGACGTCGGCTGCGGCAACGGGCGGTTCACCCGTCGACTCGGCCCGCTGTTCACCGAGACCATCGGGGTCGATCTGTCGGCGAACGCGGTGGCCCGGGCCCGCACGGAGTCGGCCGGACAGGTCGGTCTGAGCTTCCGGACGATGGATGTCACCGCGGCCGGTGCCGGCACCGACCTGGCCGCATCGATCGGTCGGGACGCCAACGTCTTCGTCCGCGGCGTGTTCCATGTGCTCGAGCCGGCCGATCGCGTGGTCGCCGCCCGCAACCTGCGCGCGATCGTCGGGGGCGCGGGTCGGGTGCTCCTGGCCGAGACGAACTTCCCTGGTTCGAAACTCGAATACCTGCGTCACCTCGGAGCGTCGCCGCGACACATCCCGGCGCCGTTGCAGCGGGCCATGTCCGACATCCCCGCACCCGGTCATTTCGGCGCGCCCGAGCGCCGCGCGGCCTTCCCGGAGTCGCAATGGTCGGTCGTCGACGACGGTGTCACCGACATCCTGACCATCCCGCTGCACGATCGGGCGGGTCCGGCGGCGGCCCCGGAATGCATCCCCGGGTACTACGCGATCCTCGAACCGGCCGACCGTCCGTCCGACCCGATCGCCGGCTGACCGCCACCGGGGCGGGCGGCGGCGCGGCCGAGGGTGTCGTCCGCGAACACCGGCGGACGGCGGTGCTGCCACGGCCGTGCCCGCTCCAGCTGACCGGCCAGCCGCAGCAGGGTCGCGTCGTCGCCGTAGCGGCCCATCAGATGGACGCCGATCGGCAGCCCGGCCGTCGACCAGTACAGCGGCACCGACATCGCCGGCCCACCGGTGATGTTGGCGGCGACCGCCGGGAACGGGACCAGGTCGCCGGCGGCCCGGCCGGCCCGCCACGGGTCCTCCTCGGTGGACACCATCAGGCCCAACTGCACCGGCGGCCGGGCCATCGTCGGGGTCAGCCAGGCGTCCACGGTGGTGAAGAACCGGGCCACCGTCCGCGCGAACAGTTGCAGATCCTCGATCGCCAGCAGGTAGTCGCCCGGGTCGAGACCCCGGGCCTGCTCCAGGTAGGCCCGGGTCAGCGGGTCGAGTTCGGCCGGCCGCGGCGGCCGGCCCAGCCGGCGGGTCCAGTGCTTGACCACCCACGACGTACCGGCCGCGTAGACGTGCCCGATCGCCCGGCCGACATCCTCGGTCAAGCCGGGCAGGTCGGCCTCGACCACCTCGTGCCCGAGGCCGGCCAGCAGGCCGACGGCGTCGTCGAGGGCGGCCAGGCAGTCCGGATGGACCGCCCGGTCGGTCAGCCGCTCGCCGGGCGGGCGGCGGCTCACGGCGATCCGCAGCCGGCCGGGTTCCCGGTCGACCTGCCGGGCGAACGGGCCGGCGACCGGCGGCGCCGGGTACGGGTCGCCCAGGTCCGGTCCACTCGTCGCGTCGAGCAGGGTCGCGCTGTCGCGGACCGACCGGGTCACCGCGTGCTCGGCGACCAACCCGGAGAACACGTCGCCGTAACGGGGGCCGAGCGGGTTGCGGGCCCGGGTCGGCTTGAACCCGAACAGCCCGCAGGCCGACGCCGGAAAGCGGATCGACCCGCCGGCGTCGTTGCCGTGCGCGAACGGCACCAGCCCGGCGGCCACCGCGGCCGCCGCGCCGCCGCTGGAGCCGCCGGTGGTCCGGCCCGGATTCCACGGGTTGGCGGTCGCGCCGAACAGCGCCGACTCGGCGGTGGGCAGCATGCCGAACTCGGGCGCCGCGGTCCGGCCCAGCAGGACCAGCCCGGCCCGACGCCAGCGGACCACGATCTCCGAGTCGGTGTCGCTGACGAACCCGCACAGGTATCGCGATCCCTCGGTGATCGGCCAGCCGGCGACCTCCGCGGCGAGATCCTTGACCAGGAAGGGGACCCCGGTGAACGGTCCGGCCGGCAGCGGCCCGCGGGCGGCGTCCAGTGCGGCCTCGAACCGCGGGTGCACCACCGCGTTCAGAACTGGGTTGAGCCGCTCGATCCGCTCGATCGCCGCGGCCACCAGCTCGGCCGGGGTCAGCTGGCCGGACCGGACCAGGGCGGCCTGGTCGGTGGCGTCGAGGACGGCCAGGCTCCCGGCGAGGGTCACGGACGCACCTCGAGCAGGATCGTGAACGGGGCCGACGGGGCCTCGATCCGGCGAACGGTCCCGAACCCCGCCTCTGCGATGACCTCGCGCAGCCTGGCCTCGCCGGCCATCGCGCCGAGTCCCAGTGCGCCCGGCTGCGACAGCGAGGACGGCAGGCAGGCCAGGGTGGAGATCGCGTACCCGATCCGGGCGTACGGGTTGGCCAGGTCGTCGGCGAACCGGTCCCCGGCCAGCGGCTCGGCCACCAGCAGCACCCCGCCGGGGGCGAGGATCTCGCGCACGTGCCGCAGCGCCGCCACCGGGTCGCCCATGTCGTGCAGGCAGTCCAGGACCAGCACCAGGTCGTAGCCGTCACCCGGGTGGCCGGCGGCCTCGGCGACGACGAACTGCGTGCGGCCGGCGACGTCGGCCGAGATCGCGCCGCGGCGGGCGGTGACCACCGCATCGGCGTCCGGGTCGGAACCGACGAACGTCGACGCCGGCCACGCCTGGGCGGCCAGCACGGTCGACACCCCGAGGCCGACCCCGACGTCGGCCACCCGGGCGCCGGCGGCCAGCCGCTCGGCCATCCCGTCGATCGCCGGGATCCACTCGCCGACCAGGCCGTGCACGAACTGCGGGCGGGTGAACCGGGCCTGGGCGGCGGCCAGGCCCGGTCCCAGGTCGCTCCACCCCTGCCCGCCGCCGGTGCGGAAGAAGCCGGCCACCGTCGGCAGCGCGTTCCACAGATCGACCAGGGACGGGATCACGCCGATCAGGGCGACCGGCGAGTCGTCGTCGGCGAGCACCATCGCCATCTCCGGGGACAACTCGTAGGTGTCGGAGACGGCGTCGTAGCCGACGTACCCGCCGACGGTCACCGCCCGAACCCATTCCCGCACATACCGTTCCACCAGACCGGCGCGCGCGGCCAGCTCGGCCGTGGTCAGCGGGCCGGCGCCGGCCATCGCCTTGAACAGGCCCAGCCGGTCGCCCAGCGCGAGCATCGGCGCGGACAGGAACACCCCCAGCTCGGTGAACACCGTGCCGACCGCCTGCTCGATGCGGGCCGGGTCGGGTGCCGGCCGGACGGCGGCGGGTTCGGTGAGCGTCATGGTCGTTCTCCCCGGTGACGGGCGCCCGGCGGGCGCGTTCACCCTGGAGGCGTGAGCTGCCCGTGGGATCGGACCTCACCGCTGACCTCACAGCCGCCAGCGGACCGGGCGGTCCGGCCGGTACCCGCAGGTGCGGCCGGTGGTGACCGATGCGCGCAGGTGCGCGGCCAGGTCCGGATGAAGATCGTCGAGGCGTCGCAGCACGTCCCGGATCCGGGCGGTGACCGTGGTCCTGGCCCGTTCGATCGGGTCGCCGAGCCGGCGGGACCGCCCGCCCAGACCGGACGCCGACGCGAGTTCGGCGATCAGCGCGTCCCGTTCGGCGGTCAGGTCGGTCGTCGGTCGACCGGCCGCCGCCGCTTCGTCCAACGCCCGCTCCAGGGCGTCCAGCCGCGCCCGGAAGGCGGAACGGGCGGTGGCATCGAGGATCTCGTCCGCGCCGGACCCGGCGGCGGCACCGCCGGTGAGCAGTCTGGTCGCCGCGATGTCTGCTCCCTGGTGTCGCAGCAGGGTGGCCAGGTCGGTCAGACCCTTGGCGTCGGGCACGGTGACCGACCGGCCGGCGAAGCTCAGCGTCCACGTCGATCCGTCCCGCCGGAAGGTTCCCGCCGCGGGCGCGGACAACGCGGCCAGCGCGGCCCGGCAGCGATCGACGCAGGGCTGGGCGCCGATCCGGGCCGCCGCCTCGACGGCGTCCCGCAGATGGGCGTCCGCGGCGTCCGGCCGGCCCAGCGCGGCGGCCAGCCGGCCCAGGTACATCGATGCCGGACCGAGCACGATCACCGCCCCGCCGACGTCGAGCAGCTCGTCGGCGTAGGGCCGCAGCTCGTCGTAGAGCCGTTCACACAGGTCGGGCGCGCCGACGGCCAGGGCCGCGACGCCGCTCAGGCCCACGGCGGCCAGGGCCCGCCACCGGAACCGGGCGCGCGCCATCGGGGACGGGGCCGCCCGCAGGATCGCGGCCGCCTCCTGCGGGCGATCGGCGGCGAGCGCCCGGAACGCCTGGATCTCCGGTTCCAGCTCGTGCGGGACCAACGGGCCGGCGCCCGAGTGGAGCCGGCCCAACTCGGCCGGACCGCCCCGGGCCAGCGCCTCGGCCATCACCTGGGTGGCCCGCACCGCCTGCCGGTCCGGATGGTCGATCAACGCGGCCACCGCATCGGCCTCGTCCCGCAGCCGGGCCGCCTCGTCCAGCCGGCCGCGCAACCCGGCGATGCTCGCCTGCCGGGACCGCACCAGGAACAGGTGCCGCGGCAGCCGGTGGGTGACCGCGTGGGCCTCGAGATCCCGCAGGGTCGCGTCGAGGCCGGGATCGCCGAGGTCGACCTGGGCGACGAACCGGCAGAACAGCGCCTCGAAGGTCAGCTCGACGTCGCCGGCCGCGGCGATCGCCATCTCGTCGGCCAGGGTCAGCCGGACGGCCGCGCTGCCCGGGCCCCAGGCCACGTCGTGCGCGGCGAACAGGCAGACGGCCAGCGTCGGCCGGTCGTCCAGCCGGCGGGCCGCCGCGACCGCCGACTCGACCAGCCGTGTCGCGCGGGGCAGGTCCCCGTCGGGGCCGTCCGCCAGCTCGCGGGCGAGGGCGGCGCCGATGCGGGCCCGGTCGGCCGCGGTCGCCGGTGCCGCGGCCGGGTCGTCCAGCGCGCGTTCCAGCAGGTCGATGACGTCCCGGTGGGACGACTCGGTCGCCGTCCCCAGCGCCTGCAGACCCAGCGCCGCCCGGATCAGGTCGGCGCCGCGACCCGTCCGCCCCACCTGCAGGTAGACCGTGCGGGCCAGCTCGTGGTCACCGGATCGGCCGGCCGCGTCGGCCAGGTCCAGCCGCAGCTCCGGGGTCGCCGCCGGCGCTGCCTCCACGGCCCGCCGACGCCAGCGGGTCGCGCTCTCGTGGGCCATGGCGGCTCTCGCCTCGTCCGCCGCCGACCGGCACGCGTCGACCACCTCGTCCGGGGGGAGTGCCCCGCCGGCGGCGACGACGTGCCGGGCGATCTCGGCCGCCGACGCGCCGCGCGTCCGCAGGCAGCTCGCCACAGCGGCGTGCACCGAGGTCCTCGTGTCGGGATCGAGCAGGGCCGAGGCGACCTCCCGGACCAGATCGTGCGGGAAGGCCAGCGCCGCCGGCTCCCGCAGCAACAGACGGTCGTCCACCACCGGCGCCAGCCGGACCTGCGCCGACGTCGGACCCGGCGGCAGCCCGGACCGTGGATCCGCGAGCACCGCGTCCAGCAGGGGCAGCGGGATCCGGCCGCCGATCAGCGCGCAGACACCCAGCAGCCGGGCGGCATCGGCGGGCAGCCGGCGCAAGCGGCGGTCGATGGCCGCGTGCACGGTCGGCGGGACGGCGGACTCGTTCCTGAACGGCGCCGGGCCCGAGGCGGTCCCGGCAACGGTCCCGGCGGCGGCGAGTTCGCGGACGAAGAACGGGTTGCCGCCGGTGCGGCGATGCAGCCGGGCGGCCAGGTCGGCCGGCACGGCCGCGCCGGACATGGCCAGCAGCTGCCCGACCTCCGCGGCGGTCAGGCCGATCAGTTCGTGGGTGACCGCGACCCCGGCCAGGTCGGCGAGCAGCGCGCGCAGGGCCCGCGGCGGGCGCGGATCGGCCGTCCGGTAGGTGCCGATCAGGGCGACCGGGGCCGCCTGCAACTGGCGGCCGAGGAAGCCGAACAGGCGCAGGCTGCCGGGGTCGGCCCACTGCAGGTCGTCCAGCACCACGACGGCCGGCGCGGATCGGGCCGCCAGCACGTCCAGGGCCTCGGCGAACAGCCGGAACCGGGCGTCCGGTGGGTCGGCACCGGTCGCGACCGGGCCGGTCGGGCCGGTCGGGGCGGTCGAGGTGGTCGAGGTGGCGAGGTCGTCGGCACCGAGCGCGCGCAGGACCTGACGCCAC
>JBDHZW010000117.1:0-14358 GCA_039812105.1 Nakamurella sp. | reverse complement strand
CTCAATCTGCTCGGACTCGCTCCGCTTGCGCGCCCGCCAGGGTGGTGTCAACTCCCACCAACACTAGGGT
This sequence comes from Nakamurella sp., assembly GCA_039812105.1. Classification (GTDB taxonomy): domain Bacteria; phylum Actinomycetota; class Actinomycetes; order Mycobacteriales; family Nakamurellaceae; genus Nakamurella. Next base: position 14,288 of record JBDHZW010000117.1, on the reverse strand, counting down.
GCCCTCCTGGTCCGGGTGGTGTCAGCACTGACCTACAAACGGTGCTGGTGGAGAGCTCCAAAGCCACCGGGCCGCGTCGTGGCATCAAAATGAGTCGTGGCATCAAATGACAGGACGCAACGCGTCGTCCTTGACCACGTAGGGCGAGCCGCAGGCGTCCAGTGCGGCGTCGATCCCGGCCTCGTCGGTGACAGGGGAGCCTTCAGGCGGCTGGATGGGAATGATCACCTCGGCTGATACTGGTCACCTCGCCGGTCCCGTGGCGGCCTGCGTTAATGATTAAGATTCCCACCATCTGCAGTCGGAAGTCGCCGACACATGCGGAGGATTGCGTGCACGAAGCGAAGCAAGCCAACGACCCCACTTACGACCCCATAAACAGATGACCTGAGGTGATCCGGGACGATGCTTACGATTGCCGATGTCGCTGGATCACACCGAAGCAGATCCAGACTGAAGCCAGATGAATCAACGACTTGTCATCGGGCGGTTAGGGGCTTCAAGTCCCCTCGGCCGGCTCTCGGATGGCCTCTGACCTGGACTTATTCAGTCGCGGGTGTGCCTTTGGTGATCGAGGATCACACAAATCTCCGCCCCTGGAAGGGGTGACTTCAACTTCCTCCGGGCAGAGCCTTGTCCAGTTCGGCTGGTCCAGTGCCGCGCGAACGCGCCGGGCCAGCGCTGGCGGTCGGGCGGGAGGGGCACAATTCCACCCATTCGCTTCGAGGATGGTGACGAATGGTGCCAGACGGCGACGGTGCGGGCACGGTCGATCGGCCCCGGTCGATTCGCGCGAACGATGGGGGTGGGGCTGGTCGGACCCGGGGTGGCAGCCGACGACCCGGGCGGGTCGGACGAACGTGCCGGCGGGTGTGTCGCCGTGGGGTGGACCGGTGACCGAGCACGGCCGGGCTGATGGGCCGACTCGGGTGGCTCGGATGCGGGACGTCGCGGGCCGAGTCGCCGAACGATTGGAGGCGACGACGGTCGGCCGGATGTGGTACCGGCTGCTCGAGGTCGAGTTCATCGACCGGGCGATCGCGTTGGCGGCCAAGGCGTTCGTGTCCTTCCTGCCGCTGTTGGTGGTCATCTCCGCGTTGTCCCCGGACAGCGTCCGGACGAACATCCTGGGCATCCTTTCGGAACGCTTCGGAGTCAGCGGGGGCGCCTTCGACACGGTCAGCAAGGCGTTTGCGACGCCGGAGCAGACCAAGACCGCGGCGGGCCTCGTCGGCGTGTTGATCACCCTGGCGTTCGCGGTGTCGTTCACCACGGCGCTGCAGCGCGTGTTCTTGAGAGCCTGGCGTCGTCCCCCCGGCGGCGGAATCCGCAACCAGGCCCGCGGCGCGGTCTGGCTCGCCGCGTTCGTGGTGATGTTGATGATGGTGGTCGGGGTGGCGGCCGTGCTCAACGGTCCGGCCGCGTCGGCGGTGCAGTGGGCCTTGGGCCTGCTGCTGGCGATCCTGATGTGGTGGTGGACCGCCCGCATCATGGTCCGTGGCGAAATCCGGTGGCGGGCACTGTTTCCGACCGCCGCCGCGATGGGCGTCGGCAGTTGGCTTTACACCCTGTCCGCCTCCCTGTGGATGCCGGCGGACGTGACCAGTCAATACGCCCAGTTCGGCGCCTTCGGTATCACCCAGTCCTTCGTCACCTGGTTCACCGGAATGGCAATTCTGCTGCTGGTGGCGGCGGTGCTTGGACCCGCTCTGGCCGACGGGGACAGCGTCGTTGCCCGGTGGATGCGAGGGGGCAACCCGTCCGCCGTCGAGGCGGACGCGCCGCCCGCGTTGCCGGGTCCGCCCCGTCCGGTGCGGCTGTCCGACGCCTTCGGCCGGGGTAAATCGGGGCTCGGGTGTGCCGGCCGGGGAGGCGGACTGAACCGGGGGCCGGGATGGGGCGGCAGGGTGTTCGCCGGAAGGTGGGCCGCACCGGAGTGCGGGGCCGGTTCCCGGCGATCAGTCCTCGCTCGCGCGCCCTGACGAGGGCACCGGGCGTGGGCGATGTCGCTTCCGGACATGGCGCCGATCAGCCTTCGCGGGCCGGCGAACTCTCGATCGCCTCTGGGCGCGTGGACCGCGCCACCCGGCGCCGTCGAGCAGGTGAGGGATCGAAGTCCCCTCGCCGGCGCCGAGACCCCGCCGGCTCGGAGACTCCTCAGTCGCCGCGGGGCCTGATCTGCACGGTCTGCTGCATCCCCGACACGGCGGCGGAGCTGCCGGTCGGCTGCACCCGACCCCGGGCGAATTGCCACGGACCACCCAGGGCGGATAGCGGCCACGCGCCGGACAGTCCGGGAACGCCCGACCCCGGCACGGCCTCGGGCCGGGGTGAGTCGATCCGGGTGGTCACTCCGGTGGCGTCGGCCGCAGACCCGGCGGCCGGGGCGAGCGCGGCCCGAGCCGCGAGCGCCATCGCGCGGCAGGTCGGGTACCGGTCGTCGGGCCGCTTGGCCATCGCGGTGACGACGACCTCGTCCAGGCCGGGTGGCAGGGACGGGACGCGGGCGCTCGGCCGCGGGATCGCTCCGTCCAGGTGACCGTAGACGCGCGCCGCGGGTGTCTCGCCCGGGTAGGGGACCGACCCGGTGAGCAGCTTGTGCAGCACGCAGCCCAGCGCGTAGATGTCCGAGCGCACATCCGGCTGCAGACCACGGATCTGCTCGGGCGCCAGGTAGTCCAGGGTGCCCAGGACGTCGCCGGTGGCCGTCACGGCCGGCTCGCCGCCGATCGGTTTGGCTACCCCGAAGTCGGAGAGGTAGACACGTTCGGGCTCGTCCTCGTCGTCGGCCGGGCAGAGCAGGATGTTGGCCGGCTTCACGTCCCGGTGCAGCAGCAGATGCCGGTGCGCGTAGTCCAGCGCCGAGGCGATCTTGCCGACGATCCGGACGGCCCGCTCCGGCGGCATCCCGCTGGGGGTCTCCCGCAGCGCCACCTCGGCGTTCGTGCCGTCGATGTAGCGCATGCTGATCCACAGCTGCCCCTCGTAGCTGCCGCAGTCGTGCACGGCGACGATGTTGGGATGATCGAGCTGCGCGGCCAGCTCGGCCTCCCGCTCGAACCGGCGGACGAACGTCGGGTCGGTGCCCAACTCGGCCTTCAGCAGCTTGATCGCGTCGAACCGCGGCAGCCGGGGATGGCGGGCCAGATACACCGACCCCATGCCGCCGACGCCCAGCTCCCGCACGATCGTGTAACCGGCGAACACGTCACCCGGCTGCACGGACATGGTGGCATTGTGCCAGCAGGTGGGGCGGACAGCTCCGGTTTGCCCCGGTCAGACGGGGAGGAACCGTCGATCGGGTTTGGCTACAGTAACCGGATGATCGACACCCGAGGGGTCACGGTTGTCGATGATCCTTTGGGCGCTTGCGGGCGCGGGCCGGTCGGGCGTTCCGGTGACGATGCGTAGGGGCGCGGGCCGGTGATCCGGGCGACCGTCGCCGTCTGCACCCGCAACCGGTCCGCGCTGCTGGCCGGTTGCCTGGCGACCCTGGACACCCAGGTCGTCGAACTGGATGCGGTCGAGGTCCTGGTCGTCGACAACGGATCGACCGACGGCACGGCCGACCTGCTCCGGGCCTGGTCCGGCGGTTCGCTTCGACGCTGGGTCGCCGAGCCGCGGGTCGGCCTGGTGCACGCCCGCAACCGCGCCCTGGTCGCATCCGACCGGGAGGTGGTGATCTTCCTGGACGACGATGCGCTGGTCCCGCCGACCTGGGCCGCCGCGCACCTGGCCGGCTACCTGCCCGGGTGTGGGATCGGCGCGATCGGCGGGCCGGTGGGGCTGGTCTGGCCCGGCGCCCGACCGGGCTGGTTGAGCGACGACCTGGACCACTGGTACAGCGCGCTCGACCTGGGCGACGCACCGGGCCCGTATCCGAACGACCATGGGCCGTACGGCACCAACATGTCGGTCTGGCGGTCGGCGGCGTTGGGTGTCGGCGGGTTCGACGCCCGGTTCGGGCGGCACGGACGCCGACTGCTCTCGGGGGAGGAACGGGACCTGAGCCGCCGGCTGACCCAGGCGGGGTGGCGGCTGTATTACGAACCGACCGCCGCGGTGGTCCAGCAGGTGCTGCCGGAACGCATCGACCGGCGCTGGCTGCTGCGTCGCGCGTGGGCCCAGGGGATCAGCGACGCCCGGTTCGAGCTGGTGCAGGCGGCCGGCGGCCGGCGGGGCCGGCTGCGCCGCGCGCGGCAGGAGATGCGTTCGACGGCCGAGCATCTGGCCCACGTGCGGCCCGATCGGGCAACCCTGACCGAGCGGCTGCCGGATCTCACGGTCGCGCTCGCGCACGCCGGGGCGGCCGGCGAGTACGCCCGGACCGCGCTCTCCGGGGCGCCGCGGCGAGTGGGCTCGTCGCGATGACCACCGATCGGCCGCCGGGGCTATCGGTGTGCTGCCTGACCGGTCACGATCCGGCCGTCGTCGCCGCCACGCTGTCCCTGCTGCGGGACGTCGCGGAGGAGATCGTCGTCGCCGTGGACGGCCGGGTCGATCCGGGCACGCTCCGCCCGTTGGCCGAGATCGCCGATGTGCTGATCCGTTTCGAGTTCGTGGACCCGCCGGAGCTGGCGCGGCCCTGGCTGGTCGACCGGTGCCGGTACGCCACGGTGCTGATGATCGACGGCGACGAGGTCCCCGGGGTCGAATTTCGGGCGCTGCTGCCCGAACTGGTTGCCGATCCGGGCGTCCGGCAGTTCCGGATCGCTCGCCGATGGTGCTTCCCGGACGCCGGCCACTGGCTGGCTGAGCGACCGTGGTGGCCCGACTTCCAGCGCCGGCTGGTGCGTCACGATCCCGACCTCGACTTCGATCTGCGGGTGCACGGTGGGGTCCGGGAGTCGTTGCCGGCCAGGTACGTCAACGCCCCTCTCTACCACTTGGCCTGCCTGCAAACCCCGTTCGCGAGGCGGCGGGCGCGGGTGCGCGAGTACGAGCGGGCCAGGCCCGGATTGCTCGCCGTCGGTGGCGGCCCGATGAACGACACCCTCTACGCTCCGGAGCATTTCGCGACCCTGGCGCCGGCCACGACCCCGCCGGACGACGTCGAGCAACTCACCCGCGTCCTGCTCGCCGGCGAAGGTGCGACCGGCGGGAGACCGGTCGATGTTCCGCTCGTGACGGCGGCGGAAATCGCCCGGCATCGCCCGATCGACGCCGCCGAGTGTGACGGGTACGCCGCTCGCGCCAGCATTGTCGAACTGGACCGGCGCACCGATCCGGGCAACGACACCCTGGTGCTGGTCGAGGTGCACAACGAGGGAGCCCGGCCCCTGCGTCGGCGGGACAGTCGGGGGTGGCAGCTCCGGGTGGGCGCCCGGTTGGTCGAGCCTGGCACCGACCGGGGACCGCTGCCCTGGGCGCTGACCCCGCTGCCCGGCGACGTGCCGCCGGGGGCGTCGCGGCCGGTGGAGGCGCTGCTGCGGGTTCCGTCCCATCCCGGCCGATTCGACCTGGTGGTCGATCTGGTCAACGAACGGGGCCGGTGGTTCGACCGGGCCGCCCGCGCCGACATGCTGGTGGCCACCCGCTGGGGCCGGTACGCGCCCGAGCTGCTGACGCCCGGGACCGGGCCGGGGAGCCGGCGATGAGCGTCCACACCGTCGACACCGTCGCTGCCGCAACCGATCTGCTGGCCGGCGCGCCGTCACCGGTCGTCGTCGTCCCGGTGCACAACTCCTACGACGACGCGGTGCGCTGCCTGGAGTCCATCCTCGCCCACACCGCCGTCGACACCGCGATTCTCGTCGTCGACGACGCGGGCGCGGACCGTCGGCTGGTCGCCCTGCTGGGCTCGCTGACCGACCGGATCGAGCATCGGCTGGTGATCCTGGAACAGGTTGCGAACCAGGGGTTCGTCCGGTCGTGCAACAACGCCTTCGCGGCGACCGCGGGCCGTGACGTCGTCCTGGTCAACAGCGACGTCGTCGTGGCCGCCCAGTGGTTGGAGCGGATGGTGGCCGCGGCGGCGAGCTCGGACCTGGTGGCGACCGTGACCAGCCTGACCAATCACGGATCGATCGTCTCCGTGCCCTACCGCAACCATCCGGTGCGGACACTGCCGGCGCGCCTGTCAGTCGACGAGGCGGCCCGCCGGGTGGCGCGGGCGTCGTTGCAACTGCGGCCGGTGCTGCCGACCGGAATCGGTCACTGCATGCTGATCCGGCGATCCGCGCTCGACCTGATCGGGCCGTTCGACGAGACGTTCGGCCCCGGATACGGGGAGGAGGTCGACTTCTGCCAGCGGGCGGTGGCCCACGGCTTCCGGCACGTCGCCGCCGACGACGTCTTCACCTACCACCGCGGCGGCGCCAGCTTCGGCCGGCAGGCCGAGGTGCTCGACCGCCGGCACCGGCACGAGGAGATCGTCCGGGCCCGGCATCCGTGGTTCGCCGAATGGGTGCGGCGTACCGAGCAGGATCGCTCGTCCGACCTCGCCCGCGCCGTCGGTGCGGCCCGCCGGGCGTTGCTGGGCTGCACGGTCGGGGTCGACGCGATGTGCCTGGGCCCGGACAACTCGGGGACCATGGTCAACACGGTGCAGACCATCCGTGCGCTGGCCGTCCGCCCGGAGATCGATCGGCTGGTGGTCTTCGTTCCGTTCGACACCCCGGCGGTGGTGCGGGCGCTGCAGGCGGAACTGCCCGCCGTCGACTTCATCGGCATCCGGACGACCACCGAGGTCCCGGAGGGTGTCGTCGACGTCATGTACCGCCCCTACCAGGTGCAGCGGCCGGAGGACCTGATCTTCCTCAACCGCGCCGGTGACGTGTTCGTGGTCAACCAGCTGGACACCATCGCCTTCGACAACCCCGCCTACCACGAGCGCGAATCATGGTCCGACTACCGGGATCTCACCCGGCTGACGCTCGAAATCGCCGGCGGAGTGGCCTTCCTGTCCGAGCACGGGCGGCAGGCCTGCCGGGACGCCGGGTTGGGGCGGGCGGACCAGCCGTGGGCGGTCGTCTCCTGCGGGACCGACAACGTTCCCGGGCCGGCATCGGTGCGGCCGGCCGGGCTTGCGGGGATCTGTGGCGACTTCCTGCTCGCCGTGGGAGCTTCCTACCTGCACAAGAACCGCGCCTTCACGCTGCGGGTGTGGGCGCAGCTGCGGCGGCGCGGCTGGACCGGCCGGCTGGTGTTCGCCGGGCCCACCCCACCGTTCGGGAACTCGCTGGCCGCCGAGGCCGAGCAGCTCCTCGCCGGGCCGGGGTTGCGGGCGGACGTGATCGACCTCGGCGGGGTCGGCGAGGGACAGAAGCAGTGGCTGTACGAGCACGCGGCCCTGCTGCTGTACCCGTCCACCGTCGAGGGATTCGGGATGGTGCCGTTCGAGGCCGCCCGGGCCGGGCTACCGGCGCTGTGTGCCCGGCGGGGCAGCCTGGCCGAGATCCTGCCGCCGGGCATCCCGGCCCTGGACGGGTTCGACGTCGCCGAAGCGACCGAGTTGGCCTGGACCCTGCTGCACGACGAGACCGAGGCGGCGCGGCTGACCCGGGAGCTGGTCAAGCGGGCCGACGAGTTCACCTGGGCGCGGGTCGCCGACCGGCTGCTGGTGTTGTTCGACGAGACGCTGCGGCAGCCACGGCGGCGGGTGCTCAGCCTGCACGGCGACGGTGACGTCCCGCTCTCGCTCGCCTCGAGCGGCGCCGGCCGTCGGAGCGCCCCGGGCGCGCGCCGGCTGGAGGGGCTGGTGCAGAGCGTCATTGCTCGGCCCGGTCTCAAACGCGTGCTGTCGCCGAACGGCTCCCGTCGACAGCAGGCCGCCCGCGAGGTCATCGAGATGGCCCGCCGCCGGCTGCGCTAGCCCCTTGGTTTTTCGGCCGACCGGTTCGCGCCGGTTTCGAACGCCGCGGCGGGGGTGAGCGGATGGGCGCGCCGGGACCTCGCGGGCTCAGCCGGTGGAGTAGGGCCCCCAGGACGGGTGGCCGTCCCAGTCGGGGTTGTCGGTGATCTGCTTCTTGCCGCTGCCGTCGGTGGCCATCACCCAGATGTCGGCCCCGCCGCCGGGTTTGTGCACGAACGCGATCGACTGACCGTCGGCCGACCAGGAGGCGTCCTCGTCCGGGTCCGGCAGATCGGCGGTCAGGTTGCGCGGGTCTCCGATCGGCTGCCCGTCGTCGCCGATGTCCAGGACGTAGATGTCCGACGGCGCCGACTCGGTGGTGCGGGTGAAGGCCAGGTGCTTGCCGTCCGGTGACCAGGACGGGTCGGCGTCGGTGTCCGGCCCGCTGGTGATCGGCGTCTCGGCACCGCCGGTCGGTGCCACCCAGTACAGGTCCTGCGTTCCGGACGCGTTGGACCAGTAGACGATCCGCTTTCCGTCCGGCGACCAGGCGGGGTCCGCCTCGGTGGCCGGCGAGTTGGTCAACCTGGTCATCGAACCGAGCCGGGGCGGTTTGTCGCTGAACTCGAAACTGGCCGTATAGAGGTCGGTCTGGCCGTCGATCGCGCTGGCGAAGACCAGGGTCGTCCCGTCCGGTGACCAGCTCGGCCGGGCGTCCGGGGCCAGTTGGGCGGTCAGCGTGATGTCGCCGGTGCCGTCCGCGGCGACCACGTGCAGCTCGGACTGCAGCCCACGGACCCGGATGTAGGCGACCGACCGGCGGTCGGGGCTGATCGAGGGCAGGTAGTCGTCCACCCCGGGCACGTTGACCAGCTTGCGCTTGCCGCTGCCGTCACCGCCGGCCATCGTCCAGACATCCATGTTGTCGTTCTGCCGGCTGGCGAACGCCAATTGCGAGTCGGGCAGTGGTTCGGCGGACTGGGGCAGGCCGCGGACCTCGCTCGGGGTCGACGAGCCGGTCGTGGCACTCGTGGTGGTGGTCGTGCCGGTGGCCCCGTCGGCCTCGGTGCCACCGCGGGTCAGGATGACGGCGGTGGTGCCGCCGATGACCAGAACGGCGACGGCGGCCGCGATCGGCAGCCAACGCCGCCGGCGCACCGGGCTCGCCGGTCCGATCCCGGTCGGCGGTCCGCCGGAACCAGGTCCGCCGGAACCAGGTCCGCCGGAACCAGGTCCGCCGGGAGGGCTCGGCAGGTTCGTCGGCGACATCGGGTTGGTCGGCAGCGGCGGCGCACCGGCCCCGCCGGCCCGACCGAACGCGGTGATCGCGGCACCCAACGCGACCGAATGCTTGGGATGCGCGTCGACGGCCACCGGCACCCGCAGCGACTGCCCGACCAGCCGGCCGACCAGCGGGATCCGGGACGAGCCGCCGACCAACAACACCGCCCGCAGCCGGTCGGGGGTCACCCCGGCCGCCCGCAGCACCCGGACCAGCGCATCGATGCTGACCCGCACCGGCGGCTCGATCATCGACTCGAACTGGGCCCGGGCCAGCCGCACGTCCGACTGGTAGCCGGGCAGGGCGACCCGGATGGCGGTGTCGGTGTCGCTGGACAGCGCCTCCTTGGCGTCGACGCAATCCCGGCGGAGCTGGAGCAGCGCGGCGGCCGCCGACGGGTCGACGGGATCGAGGGCCCGCGGCCGGCCGCCGGTCGCCGAGTCGACGAAGGCCAGCACCGCCTGGTCGAAGTCGATCCCGCCGAGCCGCTCGATGCCCTCCGCCGGGGCGGGCAGCTCCCACCCACTGTGGGTACGACGAAGCAGGGCGGCGTCGAACGTGCCGCCGCCCAGGTCGTAGACGGCGACCAGGTCGCCGGGTTCGAGCCGCTCTCCGGACGCGTAGAACGCGGCGGCCGCCTCCGGTTCGCTCATCAGCGACACCGGACAGAGCCGGTCGAGCGCCGACATCCGGATCGCCTGCCACAGGCATTCCGTCTTGTACTGGCCCCAGTTCGCCGGGTGGGTGACGGTCACGTGGTCGGGCGGACCGGGTTCCAGCCCGACCACCTCCTGCACGACCGCCCGCAGCATGATCGCGGTGAGCGTGTCCGCGGACACCGGCGCGCCGCCGACCATGATCGGGGCCTGGTCGCCGATCCGGCGCTTGAACTCGCGCACCACCCGGGACGGCTCCCGGGTCGAGCGGCGCACCGCCGGCTCGCCGACCAGCACGCTGTGGTCGGCGCCCAGGTACACCACCGAGGGGACGCTCCAACCGCGGCTGCCCAACGGCGCGATCTCGGCCCGCCCGGAGCGGCAGATGCCGACGGCGGTGTACGTCGTCCCGACGTCGACGCCCAGCGTGTAGCCCACGGCCTCCCCGCTCCTGCGGACGGTGCGCCGAACGGCCCGGCACCGTTGTCGAAGGTCATCGTAGGGCCGATCGGGCTCAATCCTTGAGCAGTCGCAGCACCGCCCGTTCGACGGTCGGGGCCGCGGCGAGGGTGTTGACCAGGACCGGATCCAGCTCGGGTCCGTCGGGATCGGTCGCGGCGATCGTCTCGGCGCGCATCGCCCGGGTGACCGCGGGCAGGACGGTCCGGCCGGCCCGGAACCGGTCGAGGACCCCCGGGTGCACGTACGACGCCCGGCACACCGCGGGCGTGTTGCCGAGGTTGGCGGCGACCGCGACCACCACCCGGCGGATCGCCCGGTCCTGGGTGCGGTTGGTCCAGCGCCGGTCCGCCGGATGCCGGTCGAACTCCAGGGCGGCCGCCGACCCGCCGAGCACGCTGCCGTGCCAGGTGCGGAAGTCCTTGGCCGTCACCTCGAACCGCAGCACCCGGGCCAGGTACTCGTTGATGTCCGAGTTGCCGATCCGGCGCCAGGTCCGGCCGTCCCGGTAGACGAGCAGTTCGGACAGGTCGGCGCCGCCCCGCCGGCGCAGCAGGGCATCGACCGCACTGACCAGCGGCTCGTCGGCAATCCGTTCGGTCTGCTGCACGCCGGACTTGGCGACGTAGTCGAACACCAGCGCGCCGTGGTCGCGGCGCACGTGTGAGCGCAGCAGGGTGGACAGGCCGTAGGAGCCGTACCGCTGGGTGTAGGCGGCGTTGCCGATCCGGAAGTGGCCGCGGTCGAGCATCACGAAGGCGGTCGCCAGGACCCGGTCCCGGCTCAGCGTCGACCCCGACAGGTCTTGCGTGACCGCCGCTCTCGCCTGCGGCAGGGCTCGACCGAGGTCCAGTGCCCGGACGTACTTCACCTTGGAACGGGAGGCCTGCCACTGCGGGTGATACAGGTACTGGCGCCGGCCGGCCGCGTCCACGCCGACCGCCTGCAGGTGCCCGTTCTCGTGCGGGGTGATCCAGACGTCCTGCCAGGCCGGCGGGATCGCCAGCTGCTCGATCCGCTCGCGGACGTCCTGAGCGGTGATCGTGCCACCGTCGCTGTCCAGGTACGACCAGCCGGATCCGCGGCGCCTCCTGGTGTAGCCGGGCTGCCCCGGGTTGGTTCGGCGCAGTCTCATCGCGGAACGGCAGTGCGCAGCATGCGGGATCGGTTCCCCGCACCGACCGGCCGAAACGCCCGCCTTGCGACGGGTACCCCTGGGGGGTACTCTCGACACCGGAATACCCCAGAGGGGTATCCAGTGGCAAGGCCGGGAGGACCAGATGGACGACACGCAGACGATCACCGCAACCGAGACCGCCCACGCGGCCCATGCCCCCCACGGCTACATCCACGAGAAGGACGCGTACCTCAAGCGGCTCCGCCGGGTGGAGGGCCAGGTCCGCGGGCTGCAGCGGATGGTCGAGGAGGAGAAGTACTGCATCGACATCCTCACCCAGGTGTCCGCGGTGACCAAGGCGCTGCAATCCGTCGCCCTCGGCCTGCTGGACGAACACCTGAGCCACTGCGTGGTCCGGGCCGCCGCCGAGGGTGGAGACGAGGCGCAGGCCAAGGTGCGTGAGGCGTCCGAGGCGATCGCCCGGCTGGTCCGATCCTGAACTCTTCTGCCCGAATGATCTGGAGAACAGCATGAGCACCGAAACCACTTATGGCGTCACCGGAATGACCTGCGGGCACTGCGTGACCGCCGTCACCGAAGAGGTTGCCGGGCTGCCCGGCGTCACCGACGTGTCGGTCGAGTTGCGACCGGGAGCGACCTCGCGGGTGGCCGTCGTCAGCGATGCGCCGCTGGCGATCGACGACGTTCGCGCCGCCGTCGACGAGGCCGGCTACGAGTTGGCGGCGGCACCATGAGTACGGCGGTCGACCTGGAGATCCAGGGCATGACGTGTGCGTCCTGCGCGGCCCGGATCGAGAAGAAGCTGAACCGGCTGCCCGGCGTGCAGGCGTCGGTGAACTTCGCGACCGAGAAGGCGCACGTCGTGCTGCCCGATGGGGTGGCCGTGGACGACGCGATCGCCACCGTCCGGGCCACCGGCTACGACGCTTCGCTGCCCGAACCGCCGGCCGCCGCGGAGCCGGCCGCCGAGGATCCCGAGGTGGCGTCGCTGCGGCAACGGTTGTGGGTGTCGGTCGCGCTGACCGTCCCGGTGGTGCTGCTGGCGATGGTCCCGGCGCTGCAGTTCACGTACTGGCAGTGGCTCTCGCTCACGCTGGCCGCGCCGGTCGTGGTGTGGGGCGCGTGGCCGTTCCATCGGGCCGCGTGGACCAACCTGCGGCACGGCGCCGCGACCATGGACACACTGATCAGCCTGGGCGTGCTGGCCGCGTTCGGCTGGTCGCTGTACGCGCTGTTCCTCGGCGGCGCCGGCATGCCCGGCATGACGATGACGTTCTCGTTGCTGCCCTCGGGCGGCAGCGGAGCCGACGAGATCTACCTCGAGGTCGCGTCCGCGGTGACGGTGTTCATCCTGGCCGGGCGGTATTTCGAGGCGCGGGCCAAGCGACGCTCGGGCGCGGCGCTGCGGGCGCTGCTCGACCTGGGCGCCAAGGACGTCGCGGTCCGGCGGTCCGGCCGCGAGGTGCGGTTGCCGGTGGGTGATCTCGCGGTCGGGGACGAGTTCGTGGTCCGGCCGGGGGAGAAGGTTGCCACCGACGGCGTGGTCGTCGAGGGGTCGTCGGCGGTGGACACCAGCCTGCTCACCGGCGAACCGGTGCCGGTCGAGGTAGGCCCCGGGGACGAGGTGACCGGTGCGACGGTGAACGCGGGCGGCCGGCTGGTGGTGCGGGCCACCCGGGTCGGCGCGGACACCGCGCTGGCCCAGATCGCCCGGCTGGTCGAGCAGGCGCAGTCGGGCAAGGCGCCGGTGCAGCGGCTGGCCGACCGGGTGTCGGCGGTGTTCGTGCCGGTCGTCATCGTGCTGTCGCTGGCGACGCTGGCGTTCTGGCTGCTCACCGGGGCCGGCGCGGAGGTGGCGTTCACCGCCGCGGTGGCCGTGCTGATCATCGCCTGCCCGTGTGCGTTGGGCCTGGCCACCCCGACCGCGCTGCTGGTCGGCACCGGGCGCGGCGCGCAGCTGGGCATCCTGATCAAGGGTCCGGAGATCCTGGAGTCGACCAGGCGGGTGGACACCATCGTGCTGGACAAGACCGGCACGGTGACCACCGGTTCCATGCGGTTGGTCGGGGTGGTGCCGGCGGCCGGTCTCACCGAGGACGACGTGCTGCGGCTGGCCGGGGCGCTGGAGGAGGCGTCCGAGCATCCGATCGCCGGCGCGATCGCGGCCGGGGCTCGGGAGCGGCTGGGGACGCTGCCGGCCGTCGAGTCGTTCGTGTCCACCCAGGGTCTGGGTGTGCACGGGGTCGTCGACGGGCACGCGGTGGCCGCCGGCCGGCCGGGCTGGTTGGCCGACGAGTGGTCGCAGCCGCTCGACTCGGCGCTGGCTGCGGCGGCCGCCGACGCCCAGGCGCAGGGGCGGACCGTGGTGGCGGTCGGCTGGGACGGTGCCGCGCGGGGGCTGCTGCTGGTCGCCGACACGGTCAAGCCGACCAGCGCCGCGGCGGTCTCGGCGCTGCGGTCGCTCGGATTGCGGCCGATCCTGCTGACCGGGGACAACGCCGCCGCGGCCGCCGCGGTGGCGACCGAGGTCGGCATCGACGCCGCCGACGTGATCGCCGAGGTGCTGCCCGAGCAGAAGGTGCGGGTGGTGTCCGACCTGCAGGAGCGGGGCCGGGTGGTGGCGATGGTCGGCGACGGGGTGAACGACGCCGCGGCCCTGGCCCGGGCCGACCTGGGCATCGCGATGGGCACCGGGACGGATGTGGCGATCGAGGCGTCCGACCTGACGCTGGTGCGTGGTGATCTGCGGGCGGCGGCGGACGCGATCCGGCTGTCCCGGCGGACCCTGGGCACCATCAAGGGCAACCTGTTCTGGGCGTTCGCCTACAACGTGGCCGCGCTGCCGCTGGCCATGGCCGGCCTGCTGAACCCGCTGATCGCCGGCGCCGCGATGGCGTTCTCGTCGGTGTTCGTGGTGAGCAACAGCCTGCGCCTGCGCCGCTTCGGCCCCCTCGCCGCGGG
>JBDHZW010000116.1:0-14600 GCA_039812105.1 Nakamurella sp. | reverse complement strand
GCTGGCCGCCTGCGCCGTCCTCGGCGTCACCCTCGGCCCGCTGACCGACCTGATGGCCCGGGCCGTCTCGATCGTCACCGGGGGCACGCCATGAGCGGAACCGCCGAACTGGCCCCCGCCGAGCTGCGGCCGACCGCGGAATCGTTGCTGGCCCGGGGCTTCCGGCTGGCGTTGATGTCCGGCCACGACGACGGGGACGCGCTTCGCGTGGTGTACCTGTTCACCCGGGCCGGCACCGACGAACGGGTCGAACTGGTGCTGGGTTGCAACCCGGCCGACCCGCACGTGCCCAGCCTGGCCGGCCTGTCGTTCCCGGCCGGCCGGTTCGAACGGGAGATCCGGGACCTGTTCGGCATCGTGCCGGACGAGCATCCGATGCCCAGCCGGCTGGTCCGGCACTTCCACTGGCCCCGCGGCTGGCACCCGATGCGCCGCGACGCCGGCGAGCCGCCGGAGTTCGGCGACGTGGACGGGCCGTTCTCCTTCCGCACGGTGGAGGGCCCCGGCGTCTACGAGATCCCGGTCGGCCCGGTGCACGCCGGGATGATCGGCCCCGGGCACTTCCGGTTCTCGGTGGTCGGCGAGACCGTGCTGAATCTCAAGGCCCGGTTGTGGTTCGTCCACCGGGGAATCGAGAAGCTCTTCCAGGGAAGCACTCCGGCCGACGGGGTGCCGCTGGCCGAGCGGGTCAGCGGCGACACCACGGTCGGGCACGCGCTGGCGTTCTGCCGGGCCGTCGAAGAGTCCGCGGACGCCGCAATCGACCCGGACGCCCAGCGGATCCGGGCGATCCTGCTGGAGCTGGAACGGCTGTACAACCACATCGGCGACATCGGCGCGCTGGCCAACGACGTCGGCCACGGCATCCTGAACAACCAGGCCCTGCGGATCCGGGAACGGCTGCTGCGGATCAACGACCGGGTGGCCGGGCACCGGTTGCTGCGCGGCGCCGTGGTGGTCGGTGGGGTCCGCATCCGGGCGCTGCCGGACGCCGACGAGCTGGCCGAGGTGGCCGCCGACTGCGCCGAGGTGGTCGACCTGGCCCTGGACCACAGCGTGGTCCGCGACCGGTTCACCGGCACCGCCGTGCTCACCCGGTCGCAGGCGACCGACCTGGGCACCCTGGGCTACGTGGCCCGGGCCAGCGGGGTGCCGATCGACGCCCGGTACGACCACCCGGTGCCCGCCGTCACCTACCCGGCGGCGGAGACCGGCCAGGCCGACGGAGATGTGCTGTCCCGCTTCCTGGTGCGGGCGCGGGAGATCCGGAGCTCGATCCGCATCGTCACCGACCTGGTCGGTGCGGTCGACACGGTGACCCCGCGCGAGGTTTCGGTCGCCGGTGGCGCCGGCTCGGGGGTGGGCATCGTCGAGGGCTGGCGAGGCACCATCGTGCACCGGGTGGAACGCGGCACCGACGGCCGGCTCACCCGGGCGCGGATCGTCGACCCGTCGTTCTTCAACTGGCCGGCCCTGCCGCTGGCCATGGCCGACACGATCGTGCCCGACTTCCCGCTGGCCAACAAGAGTTTCAACCTGTCCTACGCCGGCAACGACCTGTAGCCGGTGCCTCGTTGCGGGCAACGGTCGTGATCAACAAGAGCTTCTACTTCTGGTCAGCCGCCGGCGGTCGCCTCGGCGACGGTCCGGCCGTTCAGCGGCTGGACGGGACGGCTGTTGTTGTCGTACACCGCGGTGTAGGCGGCGATCTGATCCGCGGACAGGGTCACCGGGGTCAGGAAGACGTTCCAGCGCACCCCCGCCGTGCACGGCGGCGTGGTCAGCGAGCCGTCGTACTGCGCCAGGGTCGGATCGCTCGGCAACAGGGCCGCCACGTCGATCGCCTGGTGCAGCTCGACCGGCGCGGACTCGTTCTCCTCCGGCGGGATGGTGCCGAACAGTTCGGCCAGCGGCTCGCTGGCCGCGCCGGAGTCCAGCAGCACGCCGATGACGGCGACCTGACCGTCGTCGCTCCTGTGCACCAGGTGCAGCTCCATCGGTGCGTTGACGCCGTCGATCCGGTGCTCGCTGCGGGTGTGGAAGTGGAACTGGGCAAGGTAGTAGGTGGTGCCGTCGATGGTGATCGAATTCTGCTGCGGGTCAACCGGAATCGCTTCGATGGTGTGACCGTTGTTCTCCAGCTCGAACTCGGCCGGGGTGTAGTTCAGGGTCACCGGTGCACCGGACCCGCTGGACAGCGATCCCTTGTCGATGTCGATCGGCGATTCCGTCGACTCCGGTGTGGTCGCGCAACCGGCCGCGATGTCCCCCCAATGCTCGGGGCCGTTGGCGCCCGTGTAGGACCATTCGGGCGCGGCCGCGGAACCCGATTCCGACACCGACACCATCACCGACACACCGGCTCCCGCCGACGCCGATCCGGTCGCGAAGCCGGAACCCGATTCCGACGGCGACGCGGCGGCGGTAGATGACGATGTCGATGACGATGACGATGACGAGGCGGCGGTCGTCCCCGATGACCCTGCGCAGCCCGTCGACAAGGCCATGACGGTGACGAGCAGGATCCCCACTGTTGACGTGCGCTTCACGGCTGACTCCCCACGACCCACCCACGCCGACGGCCGGCGTTGTCCAGGGGAAAATAGCGGGTATGTCCGGCTGTGGCGCCCCCGCAGCGCGAAATGCACCCCCACGGGGCGGCCCTCACCCTGCGTGAGCGTCGTCGGCGGCGAGATCGGTCCTACGGCAACTCGTTCAGGCGACCGCGGCGATCGCGGTACCCTGCCGGGCCGACTCTCCCTCGCCGACGGCGATGGAGATCACCCCGTCGGCCGGGGCGAACACCTCGGCGTCGACCTTGTCGACGGCGACCTCGGCGATCAGCTGGCCGGCGGTCACCGTCGCGCCGTCGTCGACGAACCAGGTGGCGACCACGCCTTCGGCGTCCGGCTGCTGCTCGGACAGCCGGGGGAACAGCACGTCCGTCACCGGCCGTTCACCCGGCCATGACCTCGCGGATGGCGACCTCGATCCGCGCCTTGGTGGGCAGCACCGCGTACTCCAACTCGCGGGCGTACGGGATGGGCACGTCGGGCACCGCCACCCGGATCGGCGCCCGGGTGAGCATCCGGGGATCGTGCTCGACGACGGAGGCGATCACCTCGCCGGACATTCCGAACGAGAGGTAGTCCTCGTCGACGACGACCAGCCGGCCGGTACGGCCGACCGACTCGCGGATCGTCGCCCGGTCCAACGGCACCAGCGAGCGCAGGTCGATGACCTCCGCCGAGATGCCGTCGGACTCCAGCTGTTCGGCGACGTCCAGGGCGTGGTGCACGGACAGCGAGACGGTGACCACGGTGACGTCGGTCCCCCGACGCGCGACCGACGCCTTCCCGATCTCCACCTCGTAGCGCTCCGGCGGCACCTCGCCCGTGGACCGGCGGTTCTTCGCCATCCAGGGCAGGCCCATGACGCCCTTGTGGAACATGTAGACGACCGGGTTGTCGTCCCGGATCGCCGCCGTCATCAGGCCTTTCGCATCGTACGGGTTGCTGGGCACCACCACCTTCAAACCGGGCAGATGCGCGAACGTGCCCCACAGGCACTGCGAATGCTGCGCTCCGTCGGAATAGCCACCGCCGACCGCGGTGGTCAGCACGACCGGCACCGAGACGTGCCCGCCGGACTCGAAATGGATCTTGGCCATGTGGTTGTAGATCTGGTCCAGGCACACCCCCATGAAGTCGACGAACATCAGCTCGACGATCGGCCGCATGCCCTCGACGGCGGCGCCGGTGGCCAGGCCGATGAACGCGGTCTCGGAGATCGGCGTGTCCAGCACCCGGGTCGGGCCGAACGTGTCCAGCAGGCCGGTGGTCGAGGAGAAGATGCCGCCGTAGGCGCCGACGTCTTCGCCGAGCACGATCACCGACGGGTCGGCCTGCATCTCCTGCTCGATCGCCTCGACGATCGCCTTGGCGGTGGTCAGCCGCCGGCTGGTCAGGGTCGCGGTCATCGGTCCTCCTCAGCGCGCGCCGGCGAACACGTACTCACGGGCCTGGGCCGGATCCGGATGCGGGCTGTCCTTGGCGAACTGGATGGCCCGCTCCACCCGGGCGGCCTCCTCGGTGCGGATGCCGGCGATCCCGTCCTCGTCCAGCACGCCGTCGGCCCGCAGTTGCGTCTCGTAGGCCGGGATCGGGTCCCGGCCGGGCACGTCGGCGAGTTCGGGGCGGTAGCCCTGCGCGTCGCCCTCGAAGTGCCCCCACAGCCGCAGCGTGTGCACCTCGATCAACGTGGGACCGCCGCCGGAGCGGGCCCGTTCGACTGCCTCCCCGGCGGCGGAGTACACCCCCTCGACCGCGTTGTCCTCGACCCGGATGCCCGGCATGCCGTACGCGGCCGCCCGCACCGAGTTGTCCGGGACGGCCGTCGACGCCGCCCGCGGCACCGAGATCCCCCAGTCGTTGTCCTCGACCACGAACACCACCGGCAGCTGCCACAGCGCGGCCAGGTTGAGCGCCTCGTGGAATGCCCCCTGGTTGGCCGCCCCTTCCCCGGTGACCGCGACCGCCACCCCGTCGCCGCCGCGATGCTTGAACGCGAACGCCTGACCCAGCGCCGGCGGATATCCCTCGGCGATGATGCCGGAGCAGGAGAAATGGGTGACCGGGTCGAACAGATGCATGTGTCCGCCCCGACCACGGCCCAGGCCGGTCTCCCGGCCGTAGATCTCGGCGGCCATCTTCTCGATGTCCACGCCGTGCGCCAGCGCGAAGTGGTGCGGGCGATGGGTGGCGGTGACCGCGTCGTCGCCGCGCAGGTGCGCGCAGACTCCGGCGGCGACCGGTTCCTGCCCGGCGGACAGGTGCATCTCGCCGGGGATGAGACCGGCGCCGATGTCCCACGCGGGCTTCTTGTCGGCGTGGTAGTCGGCCAGGATGGCCTCCTCGAAGGTGCGGATCAGCACCATCGTGCGGTACAGCTCGCGCCGGGTGGCGCGGTCCGGATCGCGGTCGGGCATCGTCCACTCCTTCGGGGCCCACTGCTTCGGGGGATGCCGATGATCGTGCGCCGGGCGGCGCCGTTCGGCCAGGGTGCTGATTTCAGATGCTGATAGCCGATCACGCAGCGAGGATCACGAGCCGCTGACGTCTCCGCGGAAACGTCACCGATATATCGTTCGCTCGCTTCCGGCGGTACTGTCGCGCAGACGCTTCAGCGTCCCGATGCGCTGAGGGCGAGCCCGATCCGGTTGGCGCTTCGCCGCAGGACGTCCGCAGAATCCATCAGCTGGCCGCGGCGGGCCAGTGGCGCCGACACGGCGACCGCGGCGATCCCGTCACCGGTCCGGATGGCCGCGCTGACGCAGGCCACTCCGAGCTGGTACTCGCCGGTGTCCACGGCCAGCCCGTCGCGGTGGCTGCCCGGTCGGCGGAGTTGGCGGCACAGCACCCGTGGGTCGGTGACGGTGTGCGGGGTCAGGTCGGCCAGTTCGTGCCGGCCCAGGTAGTCCTCGCGCAGGTCGTCGGGCAGCACGGTGAGGATCGCCTTGCCGAGCGCGGTGGCGTGGCCGGCGTCGTGCAGGCCCACCCACAGATCGACCCGCGGATGGGCCGGGGTGTCCACGATGTCGATCAGCTCGATCTCGCCGTCCCGGTACACGGCCAGGTAGGTGGCGCCGGACAGCTCGTCGCCCAGCGCGGTGAGGGTGGCCCGGGTACGCACCGTCGGTTGCTCGGTGCCGCGGATCAACCCACCGACCTGCTGGCCGAGCACATAGCAGCCGTCGATCCGATCGAGGTAGCCCTCGTGGACCAGGGTGCGCAGCAGGTGGTATGTGGTCGGCAGGGCGATCTCGGTCTCCCGGGCGAGGGCCTTCGCCGACACGGGGCGGTCCCGCCGACCGACTGCATCGAGCAGGTGCAGGGCGCGCTGCACCGACGTGATGAGCGTCGGACCGGATGCGGTCATCCACCTGGCCTCGTCGTCGTCGGGCGCCTGCGTAGCCTCGCTCACAGTCTCGCACGCCGGGGCCATTCGTCACAGTCGTCCCGGTCATGGCCGAAGTTGGATAGTCCAGCTATAGATAGCTCTGCTAACCAGAACCGTCAGGGCCGCCCCTGCGTACCCGGGGCAGGATCCGGCGGCAGGCGCCGGACCTGACGAAAGGAGATGGTCATGACGACCATCGGAATCCGGTTGTCGGCGGCGGTCTGCGCCTCCGGGATCGCGCTCGGTACGGTGTTGCTGTCCGCCGGCTCGGCCTCGGCGGTGGTCCAGTGCGGCGGGATGACCGCCGCGTTGGCCCAGCAGAACCAGTACACGGTGACCGATCTCAGCGGCGCTAACAACGGTCAATTCTTCACGGCCGCACCCGGGGACAAGGACTGGGTCATCGGAAGTCGCTTCGGTGACGTCATCGACACGGGCGACGGCGCCGACATCGTCTGCAGCAAGGACGGCGCGGACACCGTCCTGTCCGGCACCGGGCGGGACGAGATCTACCTCGGAGACGGCGCCGACTACGCCGAGGGCGGCCCGGGCGCCGACTATCTGGCGGGAGCTGAGGACTCCGACGAGATCTACGGCGACGCACGGATCCAGGAGTTGCCGTCCGACGGAGCCGACGAGATCTACGGCGGCGAGGGCGACGACGAGCTGTTCGGCGGCGGCAAGGCCGACAGCCTCTACGGCGGCCTCGGTATCAACGGCGGGGACGGCGGTGGCGGCGTCGACACCTGCGTCGGGTTGACCAACCCGGTGAGCTGCTGACCGTGCCCGGGGAAGGCGGCGGGGAGGTCACACCAGCCGCGCCGCCTTCCGCCGGGCCTTGGCCGCGGCGACGGACCCGTCGGCGGCCTTCGGTGAGGTCTTCGCGGTGGTGGTCTTCGGGGCGGCGCGCTTCGCGCCGTTCGCCGACCCGTTGACCGCCCGCAGCCGGGGCCGGCCGCCCGCGGCGGCGCGGCCCTGCAGGATCGGGGCCAGGAACTGGCCGGTGAACGACTCCGGATCGGCGGCCACCTGCTCCGGCGTCCCCTCGGCGATCACCAGCCCACCGCCGGAACCGCCCTCCGGGCCCATGTCGATGATGTGGTCGGCCGACTTGATGACGTCCAGGTTGTGCTCGATGACGATGACCGTGTTGCCCTTGTCGACCAGGCCGTTGATGACCCCGAGGAGCTTCTCCACGTCGGCGAAGTGCAGGCCGGTGGTGGGTTCGTCGAGCACGTACACGGTGCGCCCGGTCGACCGCTTCTGCAGCTCGGACGCGAGCTTGACGCGTTGCGCCTCGCCGCCGGACAGGGTGGGCGCGGGCTGACCCAGCCGCACGTACCCCAGACCGACGTCGACCAGCGTCTTCAGGTGCCGGTGGATGGGTCCGATGGCCTGGAAGAACTCCTCGGCCTCCTCGATGGTGGTGTCCAGCACCTCGGCGATGTTCTTGCCCTTGTAGTGCACCTCCAGGGTCTCCCGGTTGAACCGGGCGCCCTTGCACACCTCGCACGGCACGTAGATGTCCGGCAGGAAGTTCATCTCGATCTTCAGGGTGCCGTCGCCGGCGCACGCCTCGCACCGGCCGCCCTTGACGTTGAACGAGAACCGGCCGGGCTGGTAGCCGCGCACCTTCGCCTCGGTGGTGGCCGCGAACAGCTTGCGGATGTGGTCGAACACCCCGGTGTAGGTGGCCGGGTTCGACCGGGGGGTGCGGCCGATCGGCGACTGGTCGACGCCGACGACCTTGTCGACGTGGTCGATGCCGGTGACCCGGGTGTGCCGGCCGGGCACCATCCGCGCACCGTTGATCCGGTTCGCCAGCACCGCGTGCAGGATGTCGTTCACCAGCGTCGACTTGCCGGACCCGGACACCCCGGTGACCGCGATCAGGGTGCCCAGCGGGAAGTCGACGGTGATGTCCCGCAGGTTGTTCTCGCGGGCGCCGACCACAGTGAGCCGGCGCTTGCGGTTGATCGGCCGGCGCACCATCGGCACCGCGATCTCCCGCCGGCCGGAGATGAAGGCGCCGGTCACCGACTGGGGTGAGGTCTCCAGCTGCTCGACGGTGCCCGAGACGACCACCTTGCCGCCGTGCTCCCCCGCCCCCGGTCCGATGTCGACCACCCAGTCGGCGGTGCGGATGGTGTCCTCGTCGTGCTCGACGACGATCAACGTGTTGCCCAGGTCACGCAGCCGGGTCAGGGTCTGGATCAGCCGGTGATTGTCCCGCTGATGCAGCCCGATGGACGGCTCGTCCAGCACGTACAGCACGCCGACCAGGCCGGACCCGATCTGGGTGGCCAGCCGGATGCGTTGCGCCTCCCCGCCGGACAGGGTCGCGGCGGGCCGGTCCAGGGACAGGTAGTCCAGGCCGACGTCGAGCAGGAAGCCGAGCCGGGCGTTGACCTCCTTGAGCACCCGTTCGGCGATCATCCGGTCCCGTTCGGACAGCACCAGCCCCGGGAAGAACCCGGCGGCCTCCTTGATCGACAGGGCGGCCAGCTGCGCGATGTTCAACCGGCCCAGCTCGGAATGATGCAGGGTGACGGCGAGGATCTCCGGCTTGAGCCGGGTGCCCCGGCACACCGGGCAGGGCACCTCCCGCATGTACCCCTCGTACTTCTCCCGGGCGAAGTCGGAGTCGGTCTGCGCGGCCCGGCGTTCCAGGAACGGGATCACGCCCTCGAACTCGGCGTAGTACGAGCGCTGCCGGTTGTAGCGGTTGCGGTAGGTGACGTGCACCTGCTGGTCGGACCCGTTCAGGATGGCCTTGCGGGCCGACGCCGGCAGCCTCTCCCACGGGGTGTCCATCGAGAACCCGAGGCCGTTGGCCAGCCCCTGCAGCAGGCGGGTGAAGTACTCGCTGGTGGTGCCGCCCGCCCACGGCGCGATGGCGCCCTCGTTCAGGGTGGCCGCCGGGTCGGGCACCACCAGGTCTGGGTCGACCTCCTTGCGGGTGCCCAGCCCGGTGCACTCCGGGCAGGCGCCGAACGGCGAGTTGAACGAGAACGAGCGGGGTTCGAGTTCGTCGATGGCCAGCGGGTGGTCGTTCGGGCAGGCCAGCCGTTCGGAGTAGCGCCGCTCCCGGTGCTCGTCGTCCTCGTCCAGGTCGACGAACTCGAGGATGACCACGCCGTCGGCCAGCCCCAAGCCGGTCTCCACCGAGTCGGTGATCCGCTGCTTGGCGGTCGGCCGGTTGACCAGGCGGTCGACCACCACCTCGATGGAGTGCTTCTCCTGCTTCTTGAGCTTGGGCGGCTCGGCCAGCGAGTGCACCACCCCGTCCACGCGGGCCCGCGCGTAGCCCTTGGCGTGCAGCTCGGCGAACAGGTCGGCGTACTCGCCCTTGCGTTCCCGGACCACCGGCGCCAGCACCTGGAACCGGGTGCCCTCGGCCATCTCCAGCACCCGGTCGACGATCTGCTGCGGCGTCTGCCGCGAGATCGGCTCACCGCAGATCGGGCAGTGCGGGTGGCCGATCCGGGCGTACAGCAGCCGCAGGTAGTCGTAGATCTCGGTGATCGTGCCGACCGTGGACCGCGGGTTGCGGGACGTCGACTTCTGGTCGATCGACACCGCCGGGGACAACCCCTCGATGAAGTCGACGTCAGGCTTGTCCATCTGGCCCAGGAACTGGCGGGCGTAGGAGGACAGCGATTCGACGTACCGGCGCTGACCTTCGGCGAAGATCGTGTCGAACGCCAGGGACGACTTGCCCGAACCGGACAGGCCGGTGAAGACGACGAGGGAGTCTCGGGGTATGGAGATGTCGACGTTCCGCAAGTTGTGCTCGCGGGCGCCGCGCACGATGAGCTGATCCATCACGCAGCACATGCTAGGCGGGCCGTCCGACAGTCCCGATCCACGCAGGTCAGGCCGGTTCGCTGACCGGCGGGGTCAGGAAGCCGGGGTCATGAAGCCGGGGTCATGAACGAGGCGAAGGACTTGTCCAGCTCGGCGTAGCCGTCCAGCGGCAGGACCTGCGAGACGTACTGGTCCGGCCGGACGACGACCAGCGCACCCAGACCACGGTCGATTCCCCGCGCGTCGAAGATGTTGTGGCCGGCGTCCAGGCTGGGGGTGAACACCTTCTCGTAGTCGATCAGGCCGAGCGGTCCCTTGCGCGGCTTGAGGAACTCCGGCAGGGCGGCCCAGTCCAGCTCGTAGTGGGACTGCTGGACGATCGCCCGCACGTCGAAGACGCTGTCCGGATCCCAGCCGGCCGGCGTATAGCGCGTGACCGGCGAATCGGGGCCGGCCAGGAAGTCGCACAACTGCGCCAGTCTCGAACCGCTGGAGCGGGGATCGACGGCGTCGGCGAACGCGTACAGCCGCCACCTGCCGTCGGCCCGGTGCACCGCGTGGCCCAGCTGCACCGCCTTCGCGTCGCCCAGCCGGACCACCGGGGCCGACTTGAACCGCCGGCCGGGCGGGAAGCCGGTGGCCAGGTGCAGGTGATCGTCGGACCCGGTCAGCAACGCCGGCGCGTAGTGGGTGGCCATGCCGGCGGTGAACTCGCCGTTGGTGATGAACTGCCGCTGTACCTCGGAGAACGCCGCGTTCACCGCCTTCTCGTCACTGGAATCGACCCGACCGGCCCCACCGATCGCCCGCGACCAGCGGGTGTCCATGTCGATCAGGTCCTGGGCGATCACCCGGCGCTCCTGCGAGTAGGTGTCCAGCAGGCTGGCCGGGCTGCGGCCCTGCAGCACCGCGGCCAGCTTCCAGCCCAGGTTGAAGGTGTCCTGCATGGACACGTTCATCCCCTGACCGGCCTTCGCGGTGTGCGTGTGGCAGGCGTCCCCGGCGATGAACACCCGGGGACCGCGGGTGCCCACCTGGTCCTCGTCGACGTCGTCGAACTTGTCGGTCACCCGATGACCCACCCGGTACACCGAGTACCAGGCCACCTCCCGCACGTCCAGCGTGTACGGTGCCAGCACCTTCTGCGCCTGCGCGATCACGTCCTCCTTGGTCAGCCAGGCGTCCGGCGCGATCTCCCCCATGTCCACGTACAGCCGGATCAGATAGCCGCCCTCCCGGGGGATCAGCAGGATGTTGCCGCCGTCGCCGGACTGGATGGTGGCCTTGAGCCGGATGTCCGGGAAGTCGGTCACCGCCAGCAGATCCATGACGCCCCAGGCCTTGTCGGCGCCGTAGCCCTGAGCGACCCGGCCGATGGAGGACCGCACCTTGCTGTGCGCGCCGTCGCAGCCGACCACGTACTTCGCCCGGACCGTCACGTCGGTGCCGTCGGCCCGGCGCAGGGTGACCAGCACCGGCTCGTCGTCCGAGGTGGGTGCCTGCACGTCGACGGTCTCCAGTCCGTAGTCGACCCGCAGCCGGCTCGGCGAGTTGGCCATGTGCTCGAGCAGGAAGTCCAGCAGCCGGGCCTGGTTGACGATCAGGTGCGGGAACTCCGACAGGCCGTCCCGCACGTCCCGCACCCGGCCGAACCGCCGGATCTGCGTCGGGTCGGCCGGATCCGGCCCCCAGAAGCGGGTCTCGTTCACCCAGTAGGCCTCGGACATCATCTTCTCGGCCAGCCCGAAGGCCTCGAAGGTCTCGACCGTGCGGCAGTTCACGCCGTCGGCCCGACCGACCTCCAGCGGCCCGGGCGCCCGCTCGACCACCCGGGTCACGATCTCCGGGAACTCCGAGAGCTGGGCCGCCAGCAGCAGTCCCGCCGGGCCGGAGCCGACGATCAGCACGTCGACCTCCTCCGGCAGGGCCGGCTGGTCGTCGCCGCGACCCGGCGCGGCGGCCCGGACCCGCGGATCGCCCTTGCGGTAGCCGTCGAGGAAGTACTGCATGGTGTGCCTCCGGTAGGTAGGTCCGTCGTCGTTGGCGAGAACGTTAGGAGCCGGGCGCTCCGCACCGACACACTTTTCCTTTATATGGAACATTGCAGGTCGATCACGGCCGACAAGCGGCTACTTGACGCTCACAATGTGTTCCATATAGCAGAAGTCTTGCCTGCGGGCCCGGCCGCGACGACGCGTCTGGCAGGGTTTGCCCCATGAACGACGACACTCCGGTGCGCTGGGCCCTGGCCGGCTACGGCGCCGGCGGCCGCACCTTCCACGCCCCGCTGATCCGGTCGGCGGCGGCGATGGACCTGGTCGCGGTGGTCGCCCGGTCGCCGGAGCGGCGGGCGCAGCTGGCGGCGGACCAGCCGGACGCGACCGCGGTCGACGCGCTGGCCGACCTGCCGGCGTTGGGCGTCCAGGGGGTCACCGTCACCACCCCCAGCGCCACCCACGCGCCGCTCGCCCACGAGGCGCTGGACCTGGGCCTGCACGTGGTGGTGGACAAGCCGTTCGCGCTCGACGCCGTCGCCGCTGCGGAGCTGGTGGCGCACGCGGAGCGGGCGGGGCGGCTGGTCGTGCCCTACCAGAACCGGCGCTGGGACAGCGATCTGCTCACCCTTCGGCGGCTGCTGGCGGCCGGTGACCTCGGCCGGGTGCACCGCTTCGTGTCCCGGATCGACCGGTTCCGGCCGGTCAAGTCGAGCTGGCACGGGGCCACCGCGGCGCAGGGCGGCGGGGTGCTGCTGGACCTGGGACCGCACCTGGTCGACCAGGCGTTGTACCTGTTCGGTCCGGTCGTGGCGGTGCACGCCGAGCTGCAGACGATCCGGCCGGGCGCCGGCGCCGAGGACGAGGTCGAACTGCACCTGATCCATGCCGGCGGGGTGCATTCGACGCTGGCCGCCGGATTGGCGTCGGCGGCGCCGGGTCCACGGTTCCAGGTCAACGGCGACCGGGCCGGGTACGCCGTCGACGGCTTCGACATCCAGGAGGAGCAGCTCAAGGCCGGGCAGACCCCGGCGAGCCTGGGCGCTGATTGGGGGTTCGAGCCGGAGTCGGCCTGGGGCCGGCTGTACACCGGCGACGGGCACCGGCCGGTGCCCAGCGAGCGGGGCCGGTGGGACACCTTCTACCCGGCCGTCGCGGACGCCGTCGCCGGACGCGGCGACCCGCCGGTCGCGGCCCGGGACGCGGTGGCCACCGCCCGGGTGCTGGACGCCGCCCGGGTGTCGTCGGCCACGGGAACGGTGGTGCGACTCGGATGAGTCAGGACGACAGGGACATCCAGATGGCGATCGCGGCCTTGCGGGACGCGACGGCCCGGCTGGAGGCGGCGCTCGACGGCTACCGGTCGCGGGCCGGCCACGACGCATTCGCCGCGCCGTCGCTGCTGCCCGGGTGGACCGTCGGGCACGTGGTGAGCCACCTGGCCCGCAACGCCGACGGCCTGCGCCGGGTGCTGGTCGGCACCCGGGTCGGGCAACAGCTGCAGCCGTACGACTCCCCCCAGGCCCGGGCGGACGACATCGAGCACGGCGCGACCCGCAGCACCGACACGATCGCGATGGACCTGGTCACCGCCGACCGGCACCTGGCCGAGACGATCGACGAACTCCCGCAGAACCTCTGGTCCTTCGCCATCGATCTGGGTCGGGGCGGCCCGGCACCGGCCGAAGTCCTGCTCGCCACCCGGCTGGGCGAGGTCGAGCTGCACCACGCCGACCTGGGCGTCGACGCCGGCCTGGACCTGCTGTCGGCCGCCCAGGCCGGTCACCTGCTGGCCGCGATCCAACACTCGTACGTGCGGACCCGAGAGGTGCCGCCGCTGACCCTGCGCCCGGACGACGGGCCGGTGATCCTGGTACGGGGCGGCGGACCGGTCGTCGGCGGCTCCGCGCTCGACCTGGTGCGTTGGCTGGCCGGCCGGGGCGGGTCGGGCATCCGCACCGACGGTGCGCTACCGGATCTTCCGCCTTGGTAGTTACGGTGGCGCCATGAGTGCTCCCGCCTACACCGGCCACGTCGACCCCAAGGGCGCCCCGTCGACCCGTGACCTGCCGAACGTGACGATCACCAAGCTGTCCGTCGGCCCGATGGACAACAACGCCTACCTGGTGGTGTGCAAGTACACCGGCGAGGCGTTGCTGATCGACGCGGCCAACGATGCCGACCGGATCCTCGAGCTGGTCAACGGCGGCACCGGTGGCGCGACCCGGCTCCGCCGGGTGGCCACCACGCACCGGCACTGGGATCACCACGGGGCGTTGGCCGACGTGGTCACGGCGACCGGCGCGCGCACCCTGGCCGGCCGCGAGGACGCGGACGAGATGCCGGTGCCCACCGACGTCCCGCTGGACGACGGCGACACCGTCAAGGTCGGCGACTCCGAACTCACCGTCATCGCGTTGCGTGGCCACACCCCAGGGTCGATCGCGCTGCTCTACAGCGACCCGAGCGGCGGCGGCCACCTGTTCACCGGCGATTCGCTGTTCCCGGGCGGGCCGGGGAAGACGAACAGTCCGCAGGACTTCACCTCGTTGATGGATGACCTGGAGGAACGGGTCTTCGGCGTGCTGCACGACTCCACCTGGGTGTATCCGGGCCACGGCGACGACACCACCCTCGGCCGGGAGCGGGCCAGCATCCCCGAATGGCGCGCCCGCGGCTGGTAGCGGGCGCGCCACTTCAGGCCACTGTGTGCTCAGCCGGCCAGCACCACCGACTCGGACTCGGACTCGTTGGCGCGGCCGGCGGCGTGCCGGCCGGCCCGCACCCGACGCAGCCCGACGAACGCGGCCACCCCGCCGGCCGCGACCAGCGCGCCGGCCA
>JBDHZW010000115.1:0-14671 GCA_039812105.1 Nakamurella sp. | reverse complement strand
GAGGAGATGTTCGTGCACACCGCACGGTCCGTCTCCAGCGACCAGGTGACGATCACCCTGCACGGCCTGACGCCGTCGACGCTGTACTTCTCGGACCGCCCGGAGCGGGTGGTGGGGCACATGTCGACCGCGCAGTTCGTCGAGATGTGGGCGCAGGGCCCGAACAGCTTCCAGGAGGATCCGCCCAACGCCGTGTTGTCCTGGGTCGACGAGGGGCAGGACGTGCCCGGGGACGCGGTCGTGGTCCTGCGCGACCCGGTGGCGGGGGAGGACTCGATCACCTACACGATCCAGATCCTGGATGGCTCGGTGCCCGCCGAGGCCGGCGCGGTGTCGCTGTTCATCGACCCGTTCGGTCGTCCGCTCAGCCCGGTGTCGGTGGCCGGCATCCGGCGACGGGAGCGGCGGCGCGAGTTCCGCCGGTTCTGAACGGCGTCGAGGCCGGGCCCGGGTCGTCCCGCGACCGACCGGCAGGATCGGCGCAGCCGGATAACCGGGTGCGCCGATGACGCGGCCGATTTAGGGTCCGCACAATGTTTCCACGGTCCAGGTTTCCACGGTCCGGCGAAGCCGCCGGGGAGGCGCCGGCGGCGACCTATCGCCAGGTTCGCGCCTCGTTCGACGACCGGACGATCACCGTCTATCAGGCCTACGCCCCGGCGATCGCCCGACCCGCGGTCCAGGCCGGGCGATTCGTACCGCCGTTCCGGCGGGACCGGATGACCTGGATCAAGCCGTCGTTCCGTTGGATGTTGTACCGCTCGGGATGGGCCATCAAGCCCGGGCAGGAACACGTGTTGGCCATCAGGATCTCTCGGCGGGGATTCGAGTGGGCGTTGGCTCATTCCTGCCTGAGCCATGCCGAACCGGCCGAGCACGCTGACGAGCGGCAATGGCGGGAGCAGTTGCTGGCGAGCCCGGTGCGCGTTCAGTGGGATCCCGAGCGGTCGTTGACCCTGGCGCCGCTGGCCCACAGGGCGATCCAGGTCGGGTTGAGCGGGGAGGCGCTTGAGCGCTACGTCGACGAGTGGACCGAGGAGATCATCGACGTCACCCCGTTGGCCCGGCGCATCCGGGACCTCGTCCGAGAAGGCGACCCGGCCGCCGCCGGGTTGCTGCCTGCCGAACGGCCATATCCGCTGCCCGCCGAGATTGCCGAGCGGATTGCCGCGACGGAATGATCGGGTCAGCGGCCGGCCCGACAACCCGGGCGCCTGGGTGGAGCGGGCGACGAGAATCGAACTCGCGTCATCAGTTTGGAAGACTGAGGCTTTACCACTAAGCTACGCCCGCTTGTGCGCCGGCCGTCGCCGATGCACAAGAATGCTAACGCACGTCGTACCCTCGACCGGTCACGCCGGTTCGCCGGTGCGGCGGCGGGGTGTAGCGCAGCTTGGTAGCGCGCCTGCTTTGGGAGCAGGATGTCGCAGGTTCAAATCCTGTCACCCCGACACCCGATCGCCTAGACCGGCCGACGTCGAGGTGCCGATCCGTTGCGGTCGGCCGGCGGCGACCACCACCGCGGCGGGCGGACCGTCGGCAACGGGGCCGGCGGGGGACCGAAGAGCGCACACAGTCGTGCCTCGGCCGCGACGCGTTCGGCCGCGCGCAACCGCTGCCGCCGATCCTCCGACGTCGTCATGGCGCCCCCCACGTGGTCGGTTCGAGCCGACGTGTGCGGCCCACCACCGAGGATGACGGGTTTGGGCGATTCGTCACAAGCGGGTTTCCGCGGTGCTGCGCTCGTCCCGTGGGCCGGGTGGGTTCGACCGGCCCCGCCCTGCCCTAGAATGGCCCGCGGCTCTGCCTGCAGCACGGCCGTGACGTGGCCGGCGTGCCGCGACGGCCACTACGGCCCGCCCTCGAACGCACTGCGGCAGCGTGGCGCATTCAGGCGCCGGGCCCTGCCCGCCGGCATCGCCCCGGCGTCCGCCACCCCGGACGACGCCGGACACCCGCCCGTCCGAGGAGTACCGCACGTGAAGAGCACTGTCGAAAACCTGAACCCGACCCGGGTGAAGCTCACCGTCGAGGTTCCGTTCGACGAGCTCAAGCCCAACTTCGATCGCGCCTACAAGACGCTCGCCGGTCAGGTGAACATCCCCGGGTTCCGTCGCGGCAAGGTGCCGGCCAAGATCCTGGACGCCCGGCTGGGTCGCGGCACCATCCTGAGCGAGGTGGTCAACGAGGCGGTTCCGGCCAAGTACGCCGAGGCGGTCGGCGAGGCCAACCTGGACGTGCTCGGCCAGCCCGACATCGAGGTGACCCGGATCGACGACGGCGACGCCCTGGCGTTCACCGCCGAGGTCGACGTCCGGCCGGCGATCACCCTCCCCGCGCTGAATGAGATCGCCGTCACCGTCGATGATGTCGAGGTCACCGAGGCCGACATCGACGAGCAGGTCGAGGCGCTGCGGGACCGGTTCGCCACCACCACGCCGGCCGAGCGGGCGGCCGGCGACGGGGACCTGGTGACCGTCGACCTGGCCGCCGAGGTCGACGGTGAGGCCCTGGACGACGCCACCGCCGAGGGGCTGAGCTACCGGGTCGGCGCCGGCGATCTGGTCGACGGCATCGACGAGGCGATCACCGGGCTCTCGGCCGGCGAGAGCAAGACGTTCTCCACCAAGCTGGTGGCCGGGCCGCACGCCGGCCAGGACGCCGACGTCACCGTCACCGTGCAGGCCGTGCAGGACCGGACGCTGCCCGAGGTGGACGACGACTTCGCCCAACTGGCCAGCGAGTTCGACACGGTCGAGGAGCTGCGCGCCGACCTGGCCGAGAAGATCCGCCGGGTCAAGAACCGCGATCAGGGCGGCGCCGCCCGCGACAAGGTGCTGGACGCGCTGCTGGAGATCACCGACGTGCCGGCCCCCGAGGGGATCGTGAACGCCGAGTTCGAGTCGCGGGCGCACGACGCGGTGCACGCGTTCGACCACAACGAGGACGCGCTCAACGCCTACGTCGACCAGCAGGGGCAGACCCGCGAGGAGTTCGACGCCGAGCTGCGGGACAGCGCCACCAAGGCGGTCAAGGTCCAACTGCTGCTGGATGCGCTGGCCGAGGCCAACCAGGTCGGGGTCGACCAGAACGAGTTCACCGAGCGGGTCCTCTACAACGCGCAGCGCCTGGGCATGTCCCCGGAGGAGTACTTCCAGCGGCTGCAGCAGGGCAACCAGCTGACGGCCATCTTCGCCGAGGTCCGCCGGAACAAGGCGCTCGCCCAGGCGGTGGAGCAGGCGACCGTCACCAACGCCTCCGGTGAGGTGCTGGACGTGGCCGAGCTGTTCGGCCTGGAGAAGGTCACCGAAGAAGACGGGGACGTCGAACTCGCGGACGAGGCGGCCGAACTGGCCGAGGACGAGGTCGAGGAGCAGCTGGTCGAGGAGGCCATTGCCGACGAGGTCGCCGACGAGGTGGCCGCGGAGGTCGCGGAAGCGGTCGCCGAGGAGATCGTGGCCGAGGAGATCGCGGAGGAGATCGCCGAGGAGATCGTGGCCGAGGAGATCGTGGCCGAGGAGCTGGCGACCGAGGCCGACGCCGACGCCGACGCGCCCGACACCCCCAAGGCCTGATCGCGGGGGCCTGGGCGCACGCCACCCTCGGTCACGCCGTCAGCGAACAATGCCCGCACCGGGCACCGGTCGGTCGGCGGTGGTCGTTACTGTCGGGTGAACGCCGGCCCTCGGGCCTGGCACCCGAAGTTCGTGACCACCCACCGCAACCGGCCGGGCAGTCGAAGAGGAGCACTTGCGTGAGCGATCGTCATCCCCCCGTGTCCCGGGCCCTGCAGGCCGTCCAGCGCCTGGAGGCCGTCGCGCCCGGGCTGGCCGAGCCGATGATGCGGGCGAACGCCCCCATGTCGCTCTCGGACTCGGTGGCCGAACGGCTGCTGCGCGAGCGGATCATCCTGCTGGGCTCGGAGGTGCGGGACACCAACGCCAACGAGATCACCGCCCAGTTGCTGCTGCTGGCCGCCGAGGATCCCGAGCGGGACATCACCCTGTACATCAACTCGCCCGGCGGCAGCGTGACCGCCGGCATGGCGATCTACGACACGATGATGTGGATCGAGCCGGACGTGGCCACCACCGCGATGGGCCTGGCCGCGTCGATGGGTCAGTTCCTACTCACCGCCGGGGCCAAGGGCAAGCGGTCGGCGCTGCCGCACACCCGGATCCTGATGCACCAGCCGAGCGCCGGCGTCGGCGGCACCGCCGCGGACATCGCCATCCAGGCCGACATGCTGACCAAGTCCAAGCGTGAGTTGACCGAGCTGCAGTCGTTGCACACCGGCCAGCCGATCGAGCGGATCGAGGTCGACCAGGACCGCGACCGCTGGTTCACCGCCCAGGAGGCGCTGGAATACGGGTTTATCGACCAGGTGGTCAGCCGGGCCAATCCCGCGGCGCAGGCCGCCGTCGACCGGAACGGCAAGAAGTGATCCGGGTCAGCCGGACCATCCAGAAGGAGATTCGCCCGTGACCAAGCCCGGCCACCAGATGCCGTTGGGCGTCGCCCACGGCCACGCGCTCTCGCTGCCGCAGTCGCGGTACATCCTGCCGTCGTTCGTGGAGCGGACCAGCTACGGGGTCAAGGAGTCCAACCCGTACAACAAGCTGTTCGAGGAACGCATCATCTTCCTCGGCGTGCAGATCGACGACGCGTCCGCCAACGACGTGATGGCCCAGCTGCTCACGCTGGAGTCCACCGACCCGGACCGCGAGATCATCATGTACATCAACTCGCCGGGTGGCTCCTTCACCTCGATGACGGCGATCTACGACACGATGCAGTTCGTCCGGCCGCACATCCAGACCGTCTGCCTGGGGCAGGCCGCGTCCGCCGCCGCGGTGCTGCTGGCCGCCGGCAGCCCCGGTCGCCGGCTGGCGCTGCCGAACTCGCGGATCCTGATCCACCAGCCGGCCACCGAGGGCGTCTACGGGCAGGTGTCCGACCTGGAGATCCAGGCCAACGAGATCGGCCGGATGCGGGCCGCGCTGGAGGAGATCCTGTCCCGGCACTCCACCAAGACCCCGGAGGAGGTCCGCAAGGACATCGACCGGGACAAGATCCTGACCGCCGCCGAGGCCAAGGACTACGGCCTGATCGACGAGGTGCTGCAGTACCGCAAGCTGTCTTGAGTCACTCGTTCGCGTCGGTCGATATTGACCCTGGCGCGGTCCGCGCTGGCCGATATCCTGGTAGCTGGAACTCGGTCGTCGGTGGCACTCGTTCGCGGCGCAGGCCGTGTCGCGACCGCGAAACCGACGGCCCGCGCGGGTCCGGCAGGTAACGTCGACACGGTCGCAGCAGTACCGAAGTGGGTCCTGGCAGGGCTGGCACAGAACGGATCGAGAGGGCTCATGGCGCGTATCGGTGACGGAGGCGATCTGCTGAAGTGCTCGTTCTGCGGAAAGAGCCAGAAGCAGGTGCGCAAGCTGATCGCCGGTCCCGGCGTCTACATCTGTGACGAGTGCATCGACCTGTGCAACGAGATCATCGAGGAAGAACTCGCCGAGACCAGCGAGGTCAAGCTCGACGAGTTGCCCAAGCCGACGGCGATCCGTGAGTACCTCGATCAGTACGTCATCGGCCAGGACACCGCGAAAAAGGCGCTGTCGGTCGCGGTCTACAACCACTACAAGCGGATTCAGGCCGGCCCGGACCGCGGACCCGAGCCGGTCGAACTGGCCAAGTCCAACATCCTGATGCTGGGGCCGACCGGCTGCGGCAAGACGTATCTGGCCCAGACGCTGGCCAAGATGCTCAACGTGCCGTTCGCGATCGCCGACGCCACCGCACTGACCGAGGCCGGCTACGTCGGCGAGGACGTCGAGAACATCCTGCTCAAGCTCATCCAGGCGGCCGACTACGACGTCAAACGGGCCGAGACCGGCATCGTCTACATCGACGAGGTCGACAAGATCGCCCGCAAGTCGGAGAACCCCTCGATCACCCGGGACGTGTCCGGGGAGGGCGTGCAGCAGGCGCTGCTGAAGATCCTCGAGGGCACCCAGGCGTCCGTGCCACCGCAGGGCGGCCGCAAGCACCCGCACCAGGAGTTCATCCAGATCGACACGACGAACGTGTTGTTCATCGTGGCCGGCGCGTTCGCCGGGCTGGAGCGGATCGTCGGCGAGCGGGTCGGCAAGCGGGGCCTGGGCTTCGGTGCCGAGGTGCGCAGCAAGTTCGATATCGACGGGTCCGACGTGTTCGCCGACGTCATGCCCGAGGACCTGATCAAGTTCGGGCTGATCCCCGAGTTCATCGGCCGGCTCCCGGTGGTCGCCTCGGTGACCAACCTGGACAAGGAGTCGCTGGTCAAGATCCTCACCGAACCGCGGGACGCGCTGTCCAAGCAGTACCAGCGGCTGTTCGAGATGGACGGCGTCGCCCTGGAGTTCGAGGCGGACGCGCTGGAGGCGATCGCCGACGAGGCGATCCTGCGCGGTACCGGCGCCCGCGGGCTGCGGGCAATCATGGAGGAAGTGCTGCTGCCGGCCATGTATGAGGTGCCCGGCCGCGACGACGTCGAACGCGTCGTGGTCAGCGCCGAGACCGTCCGGTCCAACGTGTACCCGACGATCGTGCCGCGGGCGCCCAAGCGCACCCCGCGGGAGAAGTCGGCCTGATCCACCCGATCGCCCGACGGAAAAGCCCCGGCCCTCGCGAGGAGGATCCGGGGCTTTTCCGCCGTTCGGGGACGGTCAGCTGCCGCCGCAGTTCGCGTCCAGCCACTTGGAGACGTTGTCGCTGGCGGTGGTGAACTGCTGGCTCTCGAACACCTGCCCGGCGTCCGCCAACGACTTGCCTTCGAGTTGGGCGGTCAGGTCGGCCAGGGTCTGGATGTCCGGCGCGATTTCCGGCGGGATCTCGCCCGAGCTCTGCAGTTCGGCGATGGCGTTCTTCAGGTCGGACACGTCGTATTGCCCGGACCCGCCACCCAGGGTGGCCAGCGGGGCGAACGCCACCGACAGGTAGGCCAGCGACACGGACAGGCAGGGCGTGCTCAGGCCCGGGATGTCGGACAGGTCCGACAGGTCGGTGAGCTCGGTCGGCAGCGACAGGTCCGTCAGGTCCGACGGGACGGACAGATCCGTCGGCAGGTCGTTGAGCATGGAGCTGAGGTCCGACAGGTCGGTGGCGGGGGCCGACGTGCGGCTGGTCCGGGTCGGCGTGCTGCGTTCGGACGAGCTGGTCGTCATGGTCTC
This sequence comes from Nakamurella sp., assembly GCA_039812105.1. Lineage (GTDB taxonomy): Bacteria > Actinomycetota > Actinomycetes > Mycobacteriales > Nakamurellaceae > Nakamurella. Next base: position 7,457 of record JBDHZW010000115.1, on the reverse strand, counting down.
CGCCGCGGCCGTGTTGACCTGCGCCGAGCCCTGCACCGACGTGCCGCAGGCGGCGACGGTCAGGATGGTGACCACGCTGAGGGCCAGCGCGGCGGTGAGTGCATGACGAGACCGCATGTGTTCACTCCTACGGATGCAGCCGGGGTCGGCAGAAGGATCCTAACCGCCAGGAGAGAAGGGCCGCGCCGCCTGATACCGCGCGTCCGATCGGGTCATCCGGCGCCCGTTCGCCCACCGGAGCGAGGTGCCGGTCGGGGGGCTACCCGCCGGTTGCGCCGGTGACCCGCCAGCCGTTCGCGTAGATGTTGAAGCCCGCCGCGGAGGTGAACCCGATCAGGGTCAGCCCGGTCTGCGCGGCCAGCTGCACCGCCAGCGAGGAGGGCGCGGACACCGCGATCAACATGCCCACTCCGGCCAGCACCGCCTTCTGGACGAGTTCGAAGGAGGCTCGCGACGAGGTCACCAGGGCCCGGTCGGCCAGCGGCAGCCGGTCGGCGAGCAGGGCGGCGCCGATCACCTTGTCCATCGCGTTGTGCCGACCGACGTCCTCCCGCGCGTCCTCGACCGCTCCGGCCGCGGTGGCCAGCGCGGCGGCATGCAGGCCGCCCGTGGTCCGGAAGGTTCGCTGGTGGGCCCGCAGCCGCTCGGGCAGCGCGCTGATCGTCTCCGGCGTCATGGTGATCGGCCCCGGGACGTACCGGCTGATGTGGGTGATCGCCTCGATCGAGTCGGCGCCGCACACCCCGCAGGCGGAGGTGGTGACGTGGGTGCGGGGACGGATCCGGTGCACCGCGTCGGGATCGGCGAGGTCGACGTCGAGCACGTTGTAGGTGTTCAGCCCGTCGGGCCCGACGCCGGCGCAATAGCCGGCCTGCCGCACGTCGGCCCGGGTGGCGATCACACCCTCGGCGTGCAGCAGGCCGTGGGCCAGCTCGACGTCGGCGCCGGGGGTGCGCATGGTGGTGGTGAACGGTCGCCCGCCGATCCGGATCTCCAGCGGCTCCTCGCCGGCCACCGTGTCCGGCCGGGAGCTGAAGGCGCCGTCCCGAAACCGCAGGACGGGCGTGCGGACGGTGACCCTGGTCATGGCGTCAGCATGCCACCGCCGCGCGCCGCCGCCGGCACGGTCAGCGGCGGACCATCCGGATCTCCAGGATCCCCTCCGAGTCGGTGCGTTCGGCACCGTTGGGGATGAAGTCGTGGTGCACGTAGAAGGCGGCGGCCCGCGGGTTGTCCCGGTAGGTCCACAGCGACGCGGGCCCGTCCCCGATCGCGGCCTGCATGAGCTCGTCGGCCAGGCCGGTGCCCTGATGCGCCTCGCGGACGTAGATCGCGTACAGCTCGCGCTCGGTCTGCGGGTCGTCGTCGCGGGTCGGACCGACGATCGCGATGCCGATCACCTCGCCGTCGGCCTCGACCAGATAGTGGTCGGCGACACCGGCCTCGATCTCCTTGCGGCGGCGGGCGGCCAGCCGCGCGACGTCCATCCCGTCGAACCGGTCGGCTCCCCAGAGCGTGCCGTAGGCCTCCTGCCAGCAGGCCAGGTGGCAGGCGGCGAAGGCCTCGGCATCTTCCGGCGTGGCGGGCCGGACAGCGGAGGTATGGCTCATGCCGTCGTCCTCCAACCTTTCGAGCAGCGAAGGTGGGTGATGGTTGGGTGCGTGTGGGGTTCGCGATCGGACTCCCGACCGACGATCACCAGGCTAGTGCACCGGCGGGCGTGCCCTTTCCCGCCCCGACCCCGCGTGAAGCCGCGGTGTGGGTTGACGCCCGCCCGGCCCGGCCGCCGCGTGCTTGACCCACCTGATCCGCCTCGGGTGGCACCATGGCCGGGTGCCCGTCTACCGTGACTCCGCCGTCGTGCTGAGGGTCACCAAACTCGGTGAGGCGGACCGGATCGTCACGCTGCTGACCAGGCGCACCGGCAAGGTGCGGGCGGTGGCCAAGGGCGTTCGGCGGACCAAGAGCAAGTTCGGCGGCCGGTTGGAGCCGTTCAGCCACGTCGACCTGCAGCTGTACGCCGGCCGGAACCTGGACATCGTCACCCAGGCCGACACGCTCGACCCGTTCGGGGCCGCGCTGGCCGCCGACTACCCCCGGTACACCTGCGCGACGGCGATCGCCGAGACCGCCGAGCGGCTGGCGTCCGAGGAGCGGGAGCCGTCCCTGCGGCTCTACCTGCTGGTGGTGTCGGCGCTGCGGGCGCTCACCGAATCCGGGCGGGTGCCGACGCTGATCCTGGACGCGTTCCTGCTCCGGTCGATGGTGTTGGCCGGCTGGGCGCCGGCGCTGCGCGAGTGCGCCCGCTGCGGCAGCGCCGGCCCGCACGCCGCGTTCCACGTCGCCTCCGGCGGCGCCCTGTGCCCGGACTGCCGGTCCGGCTCGGCCGGGGTCGCCCGCCCCGCCCCGGCCACTATCGACCTGATGGTCGCGTTGACCGACGGCGTCTGGGCGGTCGCCGACGCGTCCGAACCCAGTCACCGGCGGGAGGCCTCCGGGCTGGTGGCGGCCCTGATGCAGTGGCACCTGGAACGCGGCCTGCGATCCCTGCCCATGGTCGACCGGGAGGTGACCGCATGACCCGCGCGACCCCACCGCGGCCGCCGTCGCCGCACCCCAGCGGCACCCGTCCGCCCGCCCTGCCGCCGGCGGCCGTCCCGCAGCACGTCGCCCTCGTCATGGACGGCAACGGCCGGTGGGCCAAACAGCGTGGGCTGCCCCGCACCGAGGGTCACAAGCGCGGCGAGGCGGCCCTGTTCGACGTCGTCGAGGGGGCCATCGAGATCGGCATCGGCCACCTGTCCGCGTACGCGTTCTCCACCGAGAACTGGAAGCGCTCGCCGGACGAGGTGCGGTTCCTGATGGGGTTCAACCGGGACGTCATCCGCCGCCGCCGCGACGACATGCACGCGCTCGGCGTGCGGGTGCGGTGGGCGGGCCGGCGGCCCCGGCTGTGGCGCAGTGTGATCAAGGAGTTGGAGATCGCCGAGCAACTCACCGCCGGCAACCGCGTCCTGACTCTGACCATGTGTGTGAACTACGGCGGTCGGGCCGAGATCGCCGACGCGGCTCGCCGGATCGCCGAGCTGGCCGCGGACGGCCGGCTCGATCCGGCCAAGGTCGACGAACGGATGATCGCCCGCTACCTGGACGAGCCCGACATGCCGGACGTCGACCTGTTCCTGCGGCCCGGGGGAGACCTGCGCACCAGCAACTTCATGCTGTGGCAGTCCGCCTACGCGGAGCTGGTGTTCCAGGACACCCTGTTCCCCGACTTCGACCGCCGGGACCTGTGGCGGGCGTGCGTGGAGTACGCCTCCCGGCAGCGGCGGTTCGGCGGGGTGATCGAGGCCGGCAGTACCGGCACCGCGACCAGTGCGACGGACAGTGCTACGGACAGTGCGACCGACGGGACGACCGAGAGGGGGACCGGATGACGGCAAGCGGCACCCACACGTCAACGCCCACCGTCGCGGCGAAGAAGCGGCGTTACCGACCCGGCTCGCTGGAGCTGTTCGGCGCGATCCTGCTGATCGCGATCCTGCTCCGCGGCCCACTCGAGTCGCTGCTCGGCCAGCCGGTGCTGCAGAGCTGGGCGACGGTGTTCATCGCGATCTGTGTGCAGGCGACCCCGTTCCTGGTCCTGGGTGTGGTGGTGTCCGGGGCGATCGCCGCCTTCGTCCCGGCGTCCTGGTTCAGCAAGGTGCTGCCCAGCCAACCGATGCTGGCCGTCCCGGTGGCCACCGCCTGCGGCGCCGCGCTGCCCGGCTGCGAGTGCGGGTCGGTGCCGATCTCCAACCGGCTGATCGACCGGGGGGTGCGGCCCTCGGCGTCGCTGGCGTTCATGCTGTCCGCCCCGGCGATCAACCCGATCGTGCTGGTGGCCACCGCCGTCGCCTTCGCCGGCACCCCGTCGATGGTGTGGGCCCGGCTGATCGCCGGGCTGCTCACCGCCCTGGTGGTCGGCTGGCTGTGGGAGCGGATCGGCCGGCCGGAATGGATGCGCCCGAAGGCGCCCGTGGCGCTGGAGTCGGACCAGCGCGGATGGCGGCTGTTCCTGTCCACCATCCTGGGTGACTTCACCCAGGCCGCCGGCTTCCTGGTGATCGGCGCGGCCGCCGCGGCCACCTTCAAGACGATCGTGCCCGCGCACATCATGGAGGGCATCGGCTCGTCGCTGCTGCTCTCGATCCTGCTGATGGCCGTGCTGGCCTTCATCCTGGCGTTGTGCTCGGAGGCGGACGCGTTCGTCGCCGCCTCGTTCTCCACCATCCCGCTGGTCGGCAAGCTGGTCTTCCTGACCGTCGGGCCGGCCGTCGACGTCAAGCTGTTCGCCATGCAGGCCGGCATCTTCGGCCGGAGGTTCGCCGTCCGGTTCGCCCCGCTGACGTTCGGGGTGGCGATCCTGGTCGGCACCACGGTCGGCCTGATCTTCTGGGGGTTCCAGTGATGGCCCGGACACCGCAGGGCCGGCGGCATCGACGCGGCGGCATGGGGGTGGAGACCCAGTCGATCCTGGTCACCCTGCTCGGCGGGCTGCTGCTGTCGATCACCGTCTCCGGCCGGTTCACCTCGTACGTGCGGCCCGGCTTCAAATGGCTGCTGCTGATCGCCGGGGCGATCCTGGTGATCGTCGGCATCGTGTCGTTGGTGCTGGCGGTGCGGGCGGACAGCAGGGCCCGCAAACAGGGCACCGACGAGGACCTCGGCGGGCCCGACGAGGATGCGCACGGCCACAGTCATGCCACGTCCAAGGCGCCCTGGCTGATCCTGGCTCCGGTGCTGGTGCTGCTGCTGGTCGCCCCGCCCGCGCTGGGCGCCGACGCGGTCGCCCGCAACGCCGGCTCCCAGGCGCTGGCCGGGTACGACGTCACGGCGACGTCCCCGGCGCCGAAGACCGACACCGGCGGCAAGGACGGCACTGGCGGCGGCAGCGGCGGGTACGCCTTCAACGACGGCAGCGGCTCGGTGACCGACGCCAGCGGCGGCAAGCGCACCATGCACTTTGCTGCGCTGACCGGCGAGGATCCGGAGATGGGCATCAAGGAGTTCGTGCTCCGCTCGCTCTACGACGCCGACAACTCGCTGGACGGCACTCCGGTGACCGTCGTGGGCTTCATCGCGCCGGCCGGCGACGGCTACGACGGCGGGTACACCATCGCCCGGATGGTGATCAGCTGCTGCGCCGCCGACGCCAACCCGATGCAGCTGCACGTCGACGGCGACGCCCCGTACCCGACGAACACCTGGGTACAGGCGGTCGTCACCAACGTCGCCAACACCGGGACGATGGACAACGACTACGTACCGACGGTGACCATCAACTCGATGAAATCCGTGGAGCAGCCGGACGACCCGTACGAGCACTGATCACGGCCGTTCCGGGCGCATCCGCTCGGCGAACCATTCCCGACTGTCGTCCAGGGTCAGCTGACCGGCCGCGGCCGCGATGGTGAAGTTGTACGCGTCGTCCTCGCTGTGGTCCACCACGTAGCCATTGTTGAGCAGGAAGGTCCAGGTCAGCACCACGGCGCGGCGCTTGTTGCCGTCCAGCAGCGGGTGGTTGAGGACCAGCGATTCGAACAGCGCGGCCGCCTTCGTCGGCAGGTCGGGATAGGCGTCCTCGCCGAAGACGGTGGTCCGCGGCCGGGCGATCGCCGACGACAGCAGGCCCGCGTCTCGGATGTGGAACCCGAGGTGTGCGACGACCGCCCACCCCTCGTCATCGGTCAGGTAGTCGACCTGCTCGCCCGGATCGTCGGGAGGACGTCCAGGGGTCACCGGCTCAGGCGGTCGAGCAGACCGGTGTTCTCGCTGACGATCCGATCGACATTGGCCAGGGTGCGCGCGTTCCGAAACTCCCGGTCGACCAAATCGCGAGCGGCACGGACCAATAGCTGTTGCTTGCTCACGCCTTGGGCGTCGGCCAGGAGCGAAAGCTGCTCATCGAGATCGTCGGGGAGCCGGAGAGTCATCGCCATGCCGCCGATGGTATCGATCTGATACCACGCCGGCCCACGGATTCATCCCAATTCGGCGGCCAGCGCCTCGGGCAGCGTCCGGTGGGCGAACTCGAAGCCGGCCTCGTGCAGCGCCGCCGGCACCGCCCGGCGGCCGTCGACCAGTTCGTCGGCGAACTCGCCGAGGACAGCGCGCAGCGCGAACTCGGGCACCACCCACGGGGTCGGACGGTGCAACTGCCGGCCCAGTTCGCGGGTGAATTCCGCATTGGTGACCGGGTACGGCCCGGTCAGGTTGACCGGGCCGTGCACCGGGTGGGTGAGCAGGAACCGCATGGCGGCGACGTGATCGGTCGCGGAGATCCACGGGTAGTACTGCTCACCGGAGGCCAACCGGCCGCCGGCCCAGAGCCGGGTGAGCAGGGACGTGATCTTGAGCAGATCGCCGTCCAGGCCCAGCACCAGCCCGGTGCGCAGGTTCACCACCCGGACGTCGGCCTCCTGGGCGGCCGCCGTGGCCGCCTCCCACTGCACGCACAGGTCGGCCAGGAAGGTGTCGCCGGGGCCGGTGTTCTCGGTGACGATCTCGGTGCCCCGGGCACCGTAGTAGCCGACCGCCGACGCGTTGAGCAACACCGGAACACCGAGCCGCGCGCATTCGGCGGCCAGTGTCCGGGTCGGGTTCACCCGCGACGTCAGCAGCAGGTGTTTGTAGTCGGCGGTCCAGCGATGGAACGCGGTCGGCGCCCCGCACAGGTTGACGACCGCGTCGGCCCCGTCGAAGACGGAGCTGTCCAGGTCGCCCGAGTGCGGGTTCCACAGGCTCTCGTCGGGCCCGGTGGGGTCCGATCGAACCAGGCGCACCACCCGATGACCCGCGGCCGTGAGTGCCTGGGTCAACCGGGTGCCCAGGAATCCGCTCACTCCGGCGGCGACGACCTTCACGCTTCGCGAACCTCCCGCGTCTGTTGCCACCCTGCAGCCACTGCGCAGGTACGGCCGCGGGCGGCCCGCTGGATGCAGGCCGCCCGCGTGCGCACGTTACAGGCCCAGGTCGCCCTCGAACTCCCCGGCCTCGATCCGCTTCTTCACCGCGGACAGGAAGCGCGAGGCGTCCGCGCCGTCGATGTTGCGGTGGTCGTAGGACAGCGCCAGGTAGCACATCGAGCGGATGGCGATGACCTCGTTGCCGTCGGCGTCCTTGGCCACGACCGGGCGCTTGACGATGGCGCCGGTGCCCAGAATGGCCGACTGCGGCGGCACGAAGATCGGCGTGTCGAACAGCGCGCCGACCGACCCGGTGTTGGTGACGGTGAACGTGCCGCCGGACAGCTCGTCGGGTCCGACCTTGTTGTCCCGGGTGCGGGCGGCCAGGTCGGCGATCTTGCGGGCCACGCCGGCGATGTTCAGGTCGTCCGCGCCCTTGATCACCGGCACGATCAGGCCGCGCGGGGTGTCCACCGCGATGCCCAGGTTGACGCTGCCGTGGTAGGTGAT
>JBDHZW010000114.1:0-14894 GCA_039812105.1 Nakamurella sp. | reverse complement strand
TTGCACGATCCTCCCGATTCGGTCCCGCCTGCCTACGGAAATCGACGATGCTGACCCGGCGGACAGCAGGGGCGCCGGTACCTCGAGGACCAGGTGGACAGCGTGCTTCGCGGCAACCGCCTCAATTCGATCAGCGCCGAACGAACGTGATCGGGCACCGCGGTCCGGGGGCGCCCGCCAGCCGCCCGTCGGCGGTGACCAGGACGCAATCCAGTGCCTCGGCCAGCGCCACGTACCCGGCGTCGTAGGCGGAGAGGTTGTGCCGTAGCTCCCACACCCGGTCCAGCACAGCATGTACGGCGTAACGCGTGACGGCGAGCCGGCGCCACGCGGTCAGGGCCGCGACGGCGTCCGGCTCGGCGACCTGCCCAGCGGCGACGCGGCGGCGCAGCCCACTGGCCACCTCGGAATCGATCAGGTGGGGTGCATGCAGCTGCTCGCTACCGAGCGTCCGCCGCGCGGGGCCGTCGTTGTACAGCGCGGTCAGTGCCGCGGAGGCATCGACGACGATCACCGCTCGGCACGCTCGCGGTCCAAGTCTTCGATGACGGTGCTCACGTCGACGTCGAGGTCGGGCAGCTCACCCAGCAACGCAGGGTTGTCCGCGCGCCGGGACACCGCGGACAGCTCGCGGACGGCCACCGCCGAAACCGAGGTTGCGTCCCGTTCGGCCAGTCGCTCCAGCCGCCGGATGACCTCGTCCGGCACATTCCGCAGGTACAGCGTCTTCATGTCGCACAATGCTAGCAGGCAGCTAGCAAACAGTCAGCCCCGCGCCGCTGCCACCACCGACCGGGGCTGGTAGGTGTGCAACTCCACCGTCCGGCGCAGCAGCTCCCGCAGCGCCCACCGGTCCCCGGTGAGCGTCCCGTGGGTGCGGGCCTGCACCAGAACGTTGCCCAGCGCGGTCGCCTCGACCGGACCGGCGACCACCGGCAGGCCGCTGGCGTCGGCGATCAGCTGGCACAGCAGCCGGTTCTGCGCGCCGCCGCCGACCACGTGCACCATCTCCACCGGCTCCCCGGACAGCCGGGCGGCGTCCCGGATCCGCGCGGCGAAGGTGACGGCCAGGCTGTCCAGGATGCACCGGACGATCTCCGGCTGGGTCTGCGGCACCCGCTGGCCCGACCGCCGCAGCACCTCGCCGATCCGGGCGGCCATGTCACCGGGGGCCAGGAACTCCGGCGCGTCCGGGTCGAACGTCGGACCGCCGGCCGGCACCAGGGCGGCCTTCTCCAGCAGCTCCGGCAGGGTGCCGGTGCGGCCGCGCAGCCGCCAGGTGCGCAGCGTTTCGGACAGGATCCACAGCCCCATCACGTTGCGCAGGTAGCGGATGGTGCCGTCGATGCCGCGCTCGTTGGTGAAGTTGGCCGCCCGCGACTGGTCGGTCAGCACCGGGCGTTCCAGCTCGACGCCGACCAGACCCCAGGTCCCGCAGGAGATGTAGGCGTGGTTCGGGCCGGTCGCCGGGACACCGACGACCGCGGAGGCGGTGTCGTGCGAGCCGACGGTGGTCACCGTCACCGGCCGGGTGATTCCGGTCTCGGCCCGGACCGCCTCCGTCAGCTCCCCGACGACGCTGCCCGGCGCCAGCACCGGCGGCAGCAGACCCGGCCGCAGGCCCAACGCCTCGAACAGCCCGGTGTCCCAGTCGCCGGTCACCGCGTTCAGCAGGCCGGTGGTGGACGCGTTGGTCTGCTCGGTGACCCGCCGGCCGGTCAGCCAGTAGCCCAGCAGGTCCGGGATGAGCAGCGCCTGCACGTCCGGCGCCAGGGCCGGCTCGGCCGCGAACTGGTAGATCGTGTTGAACGCAAGGTGCTGCAACCCGTTCGCGGCGTACAGCGCATCGGCCGGCACCCGCCGGTGCACCGCGTCGATCACCGGGGCGGTGCGCGGATCCCGGTAGTGCCGCGGATTGCCGACCAGCTGACCGTCCCGCCGAACGAGACCGTAGTCCACGGCCCAGGTGTCGATCCCGACACCGGCCAGGTAGGGGGCCTTGCGGGCGGCGTCGCGCAGCCCCTCCAGGACGTCCTGGTGCAGGCCCAGGACGTCCCAGTACAGGCCGTCCGGCAGGGTGACCGGCCCGTTCCGGAACCGGTTGACCTGCTGCAGGTCCAGCCGGTCGGGACCGACCCGGCCGAGCATCACCCGGCCGCTGGACGCCCCGAGATCGACCGCCGCGAAGGCCGCCTCGGCCGGGGTCATCGGAGGAAGGCGGCGGCGACGCCGGAGTCGACCGGGATGTGCAGGCCGGTGGTCTGGGACAGGTCGCCGGCGGTGAGGGCGAACAGCGCGGCCGCGATGTGCTCGGGCAGCACCTCCTTGCCCAGCAGGGTGCGCTTGGCGTAGTAGGCGCCCAGGTCCTCCTCCTTGACCCCGTACACCGCCGCCCGGGAGGCGCCCCAGCCGCCGGCGAAGATGCCGGACCCGCGGACCACGCCGTCGGGGTTGATGCCGTTGACCCGGATGCCGTGCGGGCCCAGTTCGGCGGCCAGCAGCCGGACCTGGTGCGCCTGGTCGGCCTTGGTCGCCGAGTAGGCGATGTTGTTCGGCCCGGCGAAGATCGAGTTCTTGCTGGAGATGTAGACGATGTCGCCGCCCATGCCCTGCTCGATCATGATCCGGGCGGCCGCCCGGGACACCAGGAACGAACCCTTGGCCATCACGTTGTGCTGCAGGTCCCAGTCCTTGACGGTGGTCTCCAGCAGCGGCCTCGACAGCGACAGGCCGGCGTTGTTGACGACCAGGTCGACCCCGCCGAACGCCAGGTTCGCCGCGGCGAACGCCGCCGCCACGGCCTCCTCCGAGGACACGTCCGCGCGCACCGCCACGGCCACGTCCGGTCCACCCAGCTCGTCGGCGACCGCCTGCGCGTTGTCCAGGTTGAGGTCGGCGACGACGACGCAGCCGCCCTCGGCGGCGATCCGGGTGGCGATGGCCTTGCCGATGCCGGAGCCGGCGCCGGTGACCAGCGCGACCCGGGTCGCGAGGGGCTTGGGCTTGGGCATCCGGGCCAGCTTGGCCTCTTCCAGGGCCCAGTACTCGATGGCGAACTTCTCCGCCTCGCTGATCGGCTCGTAGCTGGAGACGGATTCGGCGCCGCGCATCACGTTGATCGCGTTGACGTAGAACTCGCCGGCCACCCGGGCGGTCTGCTTGTCCTTACCGAAGGAGAACATGCCGACCCCGGGCACCAGCACGATCGCCGGGTCGGCGCCGCGGATCGCCGGCGAGTCGGCGGTCGCGTTCCGGTCGTAGTAGCCCTGGTAGTCGGTCCGGTACGCCTCGTGCAGCTCCTTGAGCCGCTCGATGACCTGCTCGACCGGCGCGTCCGCAGGCAGGTCGACCACCAGCGGCTTGACCTTGGTCCGCAGGAAGTGGTCCGGGCAGGAGGTGCCCAGCTCGGCCAGCGGGGCCAGCTTCTCCCGGGACAGGAACTCGAGCACGACGGGCGCGTCGGTGTAGTGGCCGACCTGCGGCCGGTCGGTCGAGGCCAGGCCGCGGACGGTCGGGAACAGCGCGGCCGCCTTGGCGTGCCGCTCGGCCTCCGGCAGGGCCTCGAAACCGGCCACCACGGCGCCGAACGGCTCGGCGATGCCGTTGTCGGCCAGGAAGGCTTCGGCGGTGCGGATGATCTCCAGGCTGTTGGTCTCCGCTTCCTGCGACGTGGAGCCCCAGGCGGTGATCCCGTGGCCGCCCAGGATGCAGCCGATGGCCTGCGGGTTCTCCGCCTTGATCGCCGAGATGTCCAGCCCCAGCTGGAATCCCGGGCGCCGCCAGGGCACCCACACCACCCGGTCGCCGAAGCACTGCTCGGTCAGCTTCTGCCCGTCCTTGGCGGTGGCCAGGGCGATGCCCGAGTCCGGGTGCAGGTGGTCCACGTGGGCGGCGTCCACCAGGGTGTGCATCGCGGTGTCGATCGACGGCGCGGCGCCACCCTTGCCGTGCAGGCAGTAGTCAAAAGCGGCGACCATCTCGTCCTCGCGCTCCACGCCCGGGTAGACGTCGACCAGGGCGCGCAGCCGGTCCAGCCGCAGCACGGCCAGGTTCTTCTCGGTCAACGTGCCGAGGTCGCCGCCGGACCCCTTGACCCACACCAGCTCCACGTCCTGGCCGGTGACCGGGTCGACCTCGCTGCCCTTGGCGGAGGTATTGCCGCCGGCGTAGTTGGTGTTGCGGGGGTCGGCACCGAGCCGGTTGGACCGGCCGATCAGGTCGGTGACGGTCGGGTTGCTGCTCATGTCCGTTGTGCTCCTTGATTTGTCGGGCGGGTCAACCGCGAAGGGAGGTCAGGCGCCCCAGGACGCCTGGGTGCCGCCGATGCGTTCGTCGGCGACCCGCTGGGCGTAGCCGGACTCGGCGAAGGCCCGTAGCGGGTTGCGGGGCAGTCCGCGCTCCTCGCGGCGGTCGGCGAGCAGGGCACGGACGTCGGTCTCGTAGGCGTCGGTGAGAATCTCGTTCGCGCCGAGGACGTCGCCGGCCCGCTGGGCGGCGGCCAGGGCGTCCCGGTCCACCAGCAGTGCCTTGGTCAGCGCCTGCTCGACGTTCAGCACCGAGCGGATCTGGCCGGGGATCTTCTCCTCGATGTTGTGGCACTGGTCGAGCATGAAGTTCACCCCCGAGGACGGCTTGTGCGCGCCCTGGGCGACGATCTGGTCCAGGATCCGGAACAGCTGGAACGGGTCGGCCGACCCGACGATCAGGTCGTCGTCGGCGTAGTTGCGGGAGTTGAAGTCGAACGCGCCCAGCCGGCCGGCCCGGACCAGCTGCATCACGATGAACTCGATGTTGGTCGACGGGGCGTGGTGCCCGGTGTCCAGGATGACCTTGGCCCGCTCCCCCAGCGCCAGGCAGTGCAGCAGCGAGGTGCCCCAGTCGGGCACGTCCATCGTGTAGAAGTACGGCTCGAAGATCTTGTACTCCAGCAGCAGTCGCTCGTCGCCGGCCAGTTCGGCGTAGATCTGCGCGAGGGAGTCGGCCAGCCGCTCCTGCCGGCCGGCCAGCGAGTCCTGGCCGGGGTAGTTGGTGCCGTCCGGCAGCCAGATCTTCAGGTCCTTGGATCCGGTCTGCCGCATGATGTCGATGCACTCGCGGTGGTGCGCGACGGCCTTGGCCCGGATCCGCTCGTCGCTGTTGGTCAGCGAGCCGAGCCGGTAGTCGTCGTCCTGGAACAGGTTCGAGTTGATCCCGCCGATGGCCACGCCGTGGTCGGCGGCGAACGCGGCCAGCTTGCCGAAGTCGTCCACCGTGTCCCACGGGATGTGCAGGGACACCTTGGGCGCCAGCCCGGTCAGCGCGTTCACCTGGGCGGCGTCGGCGATCTTCTCGAACGGGTCGCGCGGGGTGCCCGCCGTGGTGAAGACCTTGAACCGGGTGCCGGAGTTGCCGTACGCCCAGGACGGCACCTCGATGCCGAAGGTGTCCAGATCGGTGAGTGCTGCGCTGGTGGTCATGGTGTTCGTTCCTCGTCTCGGTGGGCGTCGGCGCCGTCGACCACGATCCTGGCATTGATACGTTTCAGTTGTCAATACCCCGGTGCCCTCCCGGCGCGGATTTCTTGACGGGTGCCACCGATCCCCCCTACCCTCGGCCGGACAGGATGAAACGAATCAGACCACCGGAGCACCCATGACCAGATCACGCGGCGTGAGCATGAAGGACGTCGCCGCGCTGGCCGGAGTGAGCGTCGGCACCGTCTCGAACGTGTTGAACCGGCCGGACATGGTCAGCGAGGACACCCGGCGGAAGGTGACCGACGCGGTCGCCAAGCTGGGTTGGGTGCCCAACGAATCGGCTCGCCAGTTGCGCGCCGGGCGCAGCCGGTCGATCGGTCTGATCGTGATGGACATCGCCAACCCCTTCTTCACCGACGTGGCCCGCGGCGTCGAGGAGGTGGCCGGCTCGGCCGGCTACACCGTGCTGCTGGCCAACAGCGCCCAGCGGACCGACCGCGAGCAGACCCACCTGGACGCGATGCGTCAGTTGCGGGTCCGCGGCGTGGTGGTCGCCCCGGTCACCGAGGACCTGGACGTCGAACCGTTGACCCGCCTCGGCATCCCGGTGGTGCTGGCCGACCGGCACGGCGCCCGCAACTCGACCTGCGACGTCTCCGTCGACGACTTCGAGGGCGGCCGGCTGGCCGCCCAGCACCTGCTGGACCGGGGCCACCGGCGGCTCGCGCTGGCCGGCGGGAACGCCGACGTGCGCCAGATCCGCGACCGCCGGGACGGTTTCGCCCGCGGACTGCTGCTCGGCTCGGCCGACAGCCCGGCCCCGCTGATCCTGTCCACGCCGACCATCGACATCGACGCCGGCCGGAAGACCGCGACCCGGCTGGCATCGCTGGCGCCCGACGAACGCCCGACCGCGGTGTTCGCCGCCAACGACCTGGTCGCCATCGGGCTGCTGCAGGGTCTGGTGGCGGCAGGGCTGCGGGTGCCCGACGACGTCGCGATCATCGGCTACGACGACATCGAGTACGCCGCCGCGGCCGCCGTGCCGCTGTCCTCGGTCCGGCAACCCCGGGCCGACCTGGGGCGCCGCGCGACCGAGCTGTTGATCGCCGAGATCGATGCCCTCGACGAGGATCTCGAACACCACCACGAGCATGCCCGGTTCGACCCGGAGCTGGTGATCCGCGCCTCCACCGCGGGCCGGTAGCGGCGGTTCGGTAGCATCGGGCCGATGACCGAACCCGACGCCCTGCGGATCGGAGACCGGGAACGCGAGCAGGCGGTCGCCCTGCTGCAGGATGCGGTCGGCGGTGGCTACCTGGATCTGGCCGAGTTCGAGGAGCGCTCCCGGATCGTGTACGCCGCCAAGACCCGGGGCGAGCTCCGGTCCGCCCTGGCCGATCTGCCGACGGCCACCCGGCTGTTCCCGGACGGGCACCCGGCCGGGCAGCCGCCGCCGGGCCCGCGCGACACCATCGACATCGACTGGACCACCGTCAAACGCAAGGGCAGCTGGGCGGTGCCGGCCCACCTGGTGATCACCGGTTCGATGGGTACCGCCGACCTCGACCTGCGCGACGCGTCGATCCCGCCGGGAGGCTGCGTCATCGAGGTGGCGGCGTCCTGGAGCACCGTCCGGCTGCGGCTGGGCCGCTCCACCGGCGTGCGGACGGACGGGTACCAGGGCGGATCGATGTCCACGCTCAAGGACAAGGCCGGGCCGGCCGAACCCGGCGGTCCGGTCGTCGACCTGCGCGGCCGGGGGAACTGGACGACGGTGGTCCTGCGGCGATAGAGCCGGCGATGGAGGTGCGGCGACGGATCACGTCCCGGCGAGCCGGGCGACGACCGGATCCAACTCCCCCACCGCGCCGACCATGAACGACGTGACGCCCAGGTCGGCCCGCAGCCGCTCGAACTTGTCGGCCAATTGAGCGGCCGACCCGATGAACAGGTGCGGCGACTCCAGCACCTGGCGCTCGGTGAGTTCGACCCCGGTCCGCTGCCGCAGGCCGGCGATCACCCGGTCGACCTCCCCGGCCGGATCGTCGGTCAGCACCGGTGGCCAGCCGGAGGGATAGAGGTTGAACTCCAGGTCGGCGAACCGATCACCGGCCGCCGCCCGCACCCAGCCGATCTTCTCCCGGGTCGCCTCCAGGGTCAGCGACAGCGCGTCCAGCCCCGTCGAGGTCACCCGCGGGGCCAGCCCGACCACGTCCGCCTCCCGGGCGGCCAGCGACAGCGTCCGCCGGCCCCCACCGCCGATGAGCAGTGGCGGCAGCGGCCGCTGCACCGACGGGTCGCCGGTGTGATCGGTGATCCGGTAATGCTCTCCGGCGAACGAGAACCGTTGCCCTGAAAGGCATCCCTTCAGCACCGCGACCGCCTCGGCCAGGCGGGCCTGGCGCACCGGGGTCGGGTCGAACGGCAGCCCGATCGCGTCGTACTCCGGCTTGTTCCAGCCGCCGCCGATCGCCATGTCCAGCCGGCCGCCGGACAGCGCGTCGATGGACGCCAGATCCTGGGCCAGCACCGCCGGGTGTCGCAGGTCGTTGTTCAGGACGAACGCGCCGACCCGCAGCGTCGTGGTGGCCATCGCGATCGCGGTCATCGCCACCACCGGGGAGAGCTGGCCGAGCAGGTGATCGGGGATGACCAACCCGTGGTACCCGAGATCCTCGGCCCGGCGGGCCCGATCGGTGAGTTCGGCGCCCGGGACGATCTGCCGGGCGTCGGCCAGGAAGCGGAAGGGTCGCATCGGAGCATTGTGGTGGGCCGGCCGGGTGGCCGCCGGTCCGCCGGCCGGCCACGGCGCGACCGTTTCGTTTTCCGCCGCCGGCCCGATACGGTGAAGGTCGCCTTGTCGACGGTCCAAAAGGGTGGCTTGACGCGACGAGCAGGTCGGCGAATGGCTGCGACATGCCCACGATCGATGCGCCCGAACTCACCGGGGTCGCTCACCAGGGACGGCTGCGTCCACCCGCGCCGGCCGGTGGCCGGCCATGACCCGGGTGCTGGAGGCGACCGACCTGGACGGCATCCGCAGCCTGCTCGGCGAGGAATACGCCGCGGTCCGGTTGACCCCGCGGGACGACCGGCGGGAGCTGCGGATCGAACAGCAGCGGTTGGGGCGGGTCCGGCTCGACCGGACGAGCTACCGGATGACCGTCGACATCGAGGGTGCGCCGCTCGACCGCTTCTGCGTCGGGCGGGTCCGGGACGGCCGGGTGGACATCCGCCGGGGTACCGATGATCGGGCCCGCTACGAGCGCGGCGACGTCCACCTAACGGCCGAGCCGAGCGCGCCCATCCGCGCCACCGTCGACGACCTGACCTGCGATTACGCGATCATCGAGCCGGGGTTGTTCGACGAGGTGGCGGAGCCGGACAGGGACGGCGCCGGATCGGTTCGGTTGCTGGGGTTCGAGCCGGTCTCGGCCGGCGCGTCCGCGCAGTGGTCGCGCGCGTTCGGGATGGTGCACTCCGTCACCGCCGCCGACCCGGGGATCATGTCCAGCCCGCTGGTGGCGGCGCAGTCCGCCCGGCTGCTGGCCGCCGTCACCCTGGCCACCTTCCCCAACAACGCCCGGGTGGAGCCGACCGCGCGGGACCGGCGGGACGGGCACCCGCACACGCTGCGGCGGGCGATCGCGTTCATCGAGGCCAACCCCGACCTGGACATCGGCCTGCCTGACGTCGCCCGCGCGGCCTTCGTGACCCCGCGCGCCCTGCAACTCGCGTTCCGCCGGCACCTGGACACCACCCCCATGCGCTACCTGCGGCGCGTTCGCCTCGAGCTGGCGCGCGCCGACCTGCGCGGGGCGGCCCCCGGGGACGGGCTGACGGTCACCGCCGTCTCCGCCCGCTGGGGGTACGCCCGACCCAGCCGGTTCGCCGCCGACTACCGGGCCGCCTACGCCGAACACCCGCACCGGACCCTGCAGCGGGCCCGCGGCGAGATCTGACCGGCCGGCAGCCGGCTCGGCCGACCCGAGCGCACCGGATGCGTGCCACACTCGATCTGCCGGCCGGCCCGACGCGGCCGCCGGCCAGCAACCGGCGGGAGGTGCCGTGCACAGGGACCTGGTGGTGATCGGCGCCTCGGCCGGTGGGGTCGAGGCGCTCCGGTCGCTGGTCGGTGCCCTGCCGGCGGACCTGCCGGCCACCGTGCTGGTCGTGCTGCACGTGCCGGCCAGCGGGGCCAGCGCATTGCCGGCGATCCTGACCCGGACCGGTCCCCTGCCGGCACGGCACGCCGAGGACGGCGATCCGCTCGAACACGGGCGGATCCTGGTCGCCCCGCCGGACCGGCACCTGGTCGTCGCCGACGGGCGGGTCGCGCTGAGCCGGGGACCCCGGGAGAACGGTCATCGGCCCGCGGTCGACGTACTGTTCCGGACCGCGGCCCACAGCCGGGGCGGCCGGGTGATCGCGGTGGTGCTCTCCGGCGTGCTGGACGACGGCTCCGCGGGCGTGCTGGCCGTGCGGCAGCGAGGCGGGGCGGTGGCCGTCCAGGCGCCGGACGACGCCCTGTACGCCGGGATGCCGTCCCACGCGCTGCAGGTGGTCACCCCCGACGCGGTGGCGCCGGCGGCCGAACTGGCCGCCGAGGTGGCCCGCCTGTGCCGGACGGCGGCGCCGGCGCTGACCTCCGCCCCGTCCCCACTCATGCAGGTGGAATCCAGGCTGGCGATGATGGACAACGACGCGCTCAACGACCCCACCCGACCCGGCCGGCCCGCCGGGTACTCCTGCCCGGACTGCGCCGGGACGCTCTTCGAGATCGTCGACGACGAACTCGTCCGCTATCGCTGCCGGGTCGGGCACGCCTGGTCGGCCGAGGCCCTGCTCGGCGAGCAGGCCCAGGCCCTGGACGCCGCGCTGTGGATGGCGCTGCGCAGCCTGGAGGAGAAGGCCGCGCTGGCCGGTGAACTGCGCGACCGCGCCGCCGGGCGCGGGAGCACGCTGACCGCGACCCGGTTCGGCGAGCAGGCCCGGGAGGCCACCCGCGCCGCCTCGGTGATCAGGTCGGTGCTGGAGGTGCCGTTCCCGGAATCCGACCCGCCGATCCCCCGCGATCGGGGTGCCTGAGCCGGCCACGGTGTGAGATGGGGTGATGATCCAGGCCGGCCGAGCGAGTGACGGGACCGCGGAATGAGCGAACAGGCGGGCGGCGCCGGCCCGGCGTCCGGTGCCGAGACGGATCCGGCCTTCGAACGCCTGCTCGGCTTCCTGAAGGAGAGTCGCGGGTTCGACTTCACCGGCTACAAACGCGCGAGCCTGATGCGCCGGGTGCGGCACCAGATGCGCCAGATCGGGATCGCCGGCTTCGAGGGATACCTGGACTACCTCCAGGTGCATCCGAACGAGTTCACCGACCTGTTCAACACCATCCTGATCAACGTCACCGGCTTCTTCCGGGACGCCGAATCGTGGCGCCAGCTGGAGGAGGTGATCGTCCCGGGCATCGTCGCGCACTCCGCGGACGAACCGATCCGGGTGTGGTCGGCCGGCTGCGCCTCGGGCGAGGAGGCGTATTCGCTGGCCGTCGTCTTCGCCGAACTCCTGGGCGTCGAGCAGTTCCGCGACCGGGTCAAGATCTACGCCACCGACATCGACGAGGACGCGCTGACCGCCGCCCGCCAGGCCGTCTACCACGAGCGGGATCTGCGGGATGTGTCCGCCGAACGGCGGGAGAAGTACTTCGAGGCCCAGGGCGGTCGCTTCGCCTTCCGCAAGGACCTGCGCCGCAGCGTGATCTTCGGCCGGAACGACCTGATCCAGGACGCGCCCATCTCCCGGATCGACCTGCTCGCCTGCCGGAACACGTTGATGTACTTCAACAGCGAGACACAGGGCCGGATCGCCACCCGGCTGGCGTTCGCGCTGCGGCCGGGCGGCGTGCTGTTCCTCGGCAAGGCGGAGATGCTGCTCAGCCATTCCCCGCTGTTCGAACCCATCGACCTCAAGCACCGGTTCTTCCGCAAGTCGACGGCCGTGGCCGACGCCGACCTGGACGCCGGCGGCCTCGGCGGTCCCCCGTCCCGGCGGCCCAACGATCGGCAGGTGGTCTCCCAGATCCGGTCCGAGGCGTTCCTGGCCAGTCCCGTCGCCCAGTTGGTGCTGGCCGACGACGGCCGGGTGCTGCTGGCCAACCACCGGGCCTCGTCGCTGCTCGGGGTGACCGATCGGGACGTCGGCCGGCCGTTCCACGAACTGGAGATCTCCTACCGTCCGGCCGAGCTGCGGTCCCACCTGGCCACCGTCCGGGAGACCGGCCGGGCGAACTGGATCCGCGACGTGCACTGGCACCGGTCATCCGACGAGAACCTCTACCTGGACATCCAACTGGTGCCGCTGGTGGACGGCGGGGTCCGGCTGGGCATCGCGCTGATGTTCAACGACGTCACCAGGCACCGCCAGCTCCAGCGGGAACTGGAGGCGGCCAACCGCCAGCTGGAGATGGCCTACGAGGAACTGCAGTCCACCAACGAGGAACTGGAGACGACCAACGAGGAACTGCAGTCGACGGTGGAGGAACTGGAGACCACCAACGAGGAACTGCAGTCCACCAACGAAGAGCTGGAGACGATGAACGAGGAGCGGCAGTCGATGAACGACGAGCTCCAGGTCACCAACGAGGCGTTGCGCGAGCGCACCGCCCAGATCAGCTCCCTGAACGCGTTCATGGAGTCGATCCTGAGCAGCCTGGGCGCCGCGGTGGTGGTGGTGAACCGCGATCTCATGGTCGACGTGTGGAGCGGCCAGGCCGAGGAACTGTGGGGGCTGCGGGAATCCGAGGTGGTCGGCCGGCACCTGCTCAACCTGGACAGCGGGCTGCCCAGCGCCGAGTTGAAGGAGCCCATCCGGGCCGTCCTGGACGGCAGCGAGCGCCAGGAACTCACCGTCGAGGCGATCAATCGCCGGGGTCGGCGGATCGGCCTGCGGATCACCGCGACGCCGCTGCTGGCCGGGGACCGGATGGCCGGGGCCCTGCTGCTGCTGGAACCGCTGGATCCGGCCTGACGGGCCGCCGTCGACCGGGCCGACGGTTTGAAGAACACGTCAAGTCGCGACTACTGTCGGGGGCATGCCGCAGGGGCTCGACGCCGACAGCGGGTCGCGGTCCACCGGGTCGGGATCGCCGTGGAGCGACGTCGACCCGGCGACGTCCGCGGGCCTGGCGCTGGAGTTCCGGGCGCTGGCCGAACGACTGGCCCAGACCCAGGACACCCAGGCCGCCCTTCGCCGCCTGGTGGAGTTGGCGCCGGAGGTTCTCGACGGGTGCGACTGGGCCGGACTGACCCAGCATTCCCGGCGGGAGGGGTTCGTCACGCCGGCGGCCAGTTCGCCGACCACGCTGGACGTGGACCGGGTGCAATACGCCCTTCGGGAGGGCCCGTGCGTCGACGCCGTTCGGGCCGACGGCCTGTACTACTCGCCCGATCTGAGCCACGAGACCCGCTGGCCGGCCTTCAGTACCCGCACCCTGGAGACGACCGACGTTCGCTCGGTGCTGTCGCTGACGGTGAGCCCGGCCAGCCCGCGGGCCGCGCTGAACCTCTACGGCCACGAGCCGCAGGCGTTTGCCGAACCGGATCTCGACGTGGCCACGCTGTTCGCCGCGCATGCCCAGATCCTGCTGCAGAACATCAGGGCGACCAATCACGTGACCCAGTTGCACCAGGCCCTCAAGAACAGCCGGCTGATCGGGATCGCCGTCGGCATTCTGATGTACGCGCACCGGTTGTCCGCCGACGAGGCCTTCGAGCGGCTCAAGGCCAGCAGCCAGCGGCTCAACCGCAAGTTGGCCGACATCGCCGCGTACGTCGCCGAGACCGGCCAGATGCCGCCATCGGAGCGATGAACGGCCCACCGGGTTGCGTGCCGTCCCGGTTCCCCGGAAGGGTGCAGGGATGAGCACGGGGTCGACCGGGGATCGCCTGGAGACGCAGTTGGACTCGACGGTGCGATCGCTGGCCGAGGAGGTCGCGGTCGCCCGGGCGACCACCGACCGGCTGCGGACCGAGCGCGACCGGACGTGGCGGCGGGCCCTGACCGCCCGGGAGCGGCGGGACGCGCTGATCGCCCACCGGCAACGGCTGCTCGAGGCTCGTTCGACCCGGCCCGCGGAACCCGCGGGCGGGGTGGGGGGCACGGGCGCGACCGGGAGTGGGCGGTGGCGGCGATGAAGGCAGACGTCTTCAAGGCGCTGGGCCCATCCGGCCCGCCTGCGGATGCTGGAACTGTTGGCCGGCGGCGACCTCTCGGTGGGACGGATCACGGATGCCCTGGGCATGGAGATCTCCCACGTGTCGCACCAGCTGGCGGTGCTGCGGCGGGCCGGCCTGGTCGACGGTCGGCGGGAGGGAAGCGTGGTGTTCTACTCGCTGCGCCAGCCCGAGCTCAGCCTGATGCTGAACACGGTCGCCGGCGAGCTGCTGTGGGAGTCCGCGGCCTCGTCCTGATCCCGGAGTCCGGGGCGGCCGGCGGTCAGCCGTCCAGTCGCACTCGGCCGTCGATGACGTCGTCGGCGATGTCGATGATGGGCCGGCCACTGGCGAAGGCGTGCGCGCGGAGCAGGTCGGTGGCCTCGTCGAGGGTGATCGACTGGGCGCTGGACACGACGCCGGAGGCGATGGCCACTCGGTGGTAGCTCTCCGACATGGCGAATTCCACCGGGGCGTCGTCGAGGTCGACGAGCAGGGCGGGCACGGCGAGCTCGGCGCCGATCAGGCAGTCGGACCAGTGGTCGGCGGTCAGCTCCGGGCGTTGCCGGGAGTACAGCGACAGCGTGCCGATCGGCGAACCGTCCAGCTCCAGCGGCAGCACGATGACCGCGGCGATCTGGTCGGCCGCTGCCTGGACGTACCCGGGCCAGCGATCGGAGCCGGTCAGCTCGGGAACCAGCACCGGGACGCCGGACTCGTAGGCGGTGGCCGCGGGTCCCTCCCCGATCGTGTAGTTCAACTGCTCGACCCGGTGCGCCCACGGCGTCGTCGCGGCCACGAGTTCATGGACCGAGCCGGTGCGGACGCTGATCGCGGCCGCGTCGATGCCCGGGAGTTCGGCCACCAGCCGGCGGCACAGCGCGTCGGTCCAACCGGCCCACGCCGCCGACCCCGCCACGCCGCAGGCCTGCTGCCAGAGCCGGCGCCGCCGGTCGACGGCCGGATTCCGGACCCCGAACATGCCGGGCGAGGCCACCACCGAGGTGAGCGCGGCGCGCAGCCGGCGGACCTCGCGGCGCAGCTCGCGGAGGGTGGCGTCCCGGCGCGGGCCGCCCGGCGCTCCCGCCTGCGGCGCGACATCGTCTCCGGCCGCCGGTGTTTCGATTTCGCGACGGACCGACTCGGCGGCTCGCCGGTGATGCCCGGCCCGCCGGCGGTGCCGGTCGACGTCGCCGACCCCGTCGTCGGCGGCGCGGGTGTGCGCGTC
>JBDHZW010000113.1:0-15125 GCA_039812105.1 Nakamurella sp. | reverse complement strand
ACCAATGGGCCGCACCACCACTTAGGTCATAGGCCCAACCGCCCCCGTCACCCCCTCTGACCTGCAACGACACACCCATCGTCAAAGCCAGCTAGGAAACTCCCGCTAGCGTCCAGGTCACCCGGCGGCGCGGGTGCTCGCGTCGAGCTGGTCTCGCAAGGTCCGGGCCACCCGCGCTCGCTTGATGTTCGCCCCGATGAAGAACGGCGACGCCAGCACGTAGAACACGATCGCGACGACCGCCACGATCGCCGACACCGGATCGTTGCCGAGCTGCGGCGAATCGCCGATGCCACCGACCCGAGCGCCGCAGTCGGGCAGGCCCGCCTCGCCGGGCAGGAACGGACGCACCGTCATGGTCGAACCGTCGGCCAGACGAAGCAGCAGCACCCAGGGCCGCCACCCACGACCCACCCATCCGACCGGCAGCGGCTCCCAGCCGCCGTCCGCGGTGCGGCGCAACTCGGCGGGGCGGCCGTCGCGGGCCCGCAGCGCACAGAAGCGGCGGTCGATCTGCACCATGGTCACGCCGGCGGGCAGTTGATGACGGCGGTACCCGAGGTCCCTCGCCACGGCGACGAAAGATCAGGGACGGCGGCGCCGCTCGCGCTTGATCGAGATCTCGCCGGCCACGATCCAGACCGCCATCAGCGCGGCGATCGCGCACAGCCAGTACTCCTCGACGTTCGACTCGTGATTGCCGAAGAAGGCCAGCAGGAGCAGGCCGACCACGCCCAGCCACAGCAGCGCCCGCGAGCCGCGGGGCGCGATGGACTCCCGCCACGAGCCGTGCCAGCCCCACTCCTCGCTGGGCGCGTCCGGGTTGTACGCGACCACGGCCGCGTGATGGGTGGTGGCGACCTCGGCGTTCGCACCGGGCGAACCGTGCGGCTCGATGGATGTACCGGCCATGGGCCCTCCCGAAACGAGGCGTGCTGACGGGCTCATCTTGTCATGCCCGGTCCGGCCCAGCCGGGTGGGGACGGGGTGGCGTCCCCGATCACGAACCGGGCGCCCGGGTGAGGGTCAGGTCGGCCTGGACGGACCGTTCCCCGTCCGTCGTGGACGCAAGGACCTGCAGCGC
Source organism: Nakamurella sp. (assembly GCA_039812105.1). GTDB lineage: Bacteria > Actinomycetota > Actinomycetes > Mycobacteriales > Nakamurellaceae > Nakamurella. The sequence goes on along the minus strand of JBDHZW010000113.1, from coordinate 14,041 downwards.
GGCGTCCGTGGCGCTCACCCACCCGGTCACCGTCGCCCCCTTGGCGAGCGGGCGCGGAAGCCGCACCCCGGAATCGGTCTCGCACGGCTGCAGGTCGGTTTCGCTGTCGACCAGCAGGTTCGGCGGCAGCGCGCCGCCGACCGGTTGGTCGTCCAGCAGAGTGGCCGAGATCAGCGTGCGGTCGGGCGACGACGGGTCCGCCTGCGCGTCGACGGTCCAGGTCCGGCGGATCGATCCGTCGCGTCCGCTGGTGGTGGAGTAGACGGACAGCCCGGGCACGTCGGTCGGCGTGATGCCCAACGACATCGACACCGGCCCGGGCGGCGGGACGAGCGCGGCGGACGACGGGTCCGCGGCGGCCGAGGGCTCGGCCGCTACCGATGCCGATGCCGATGCGGATGCCGATCCGGAGACGGACGGGCTGGTCGCCGGCGGCGCCGCCACCTGCAGGGCGAACTGCGCCGGCCGGGTATAGAAGGACGTTCCGCCGGTGTCGGCGCACCGGCCGTGCACGGTGATGGTCATGTCGGCGGTGCCGGTCCACGCCGCCGGTAGCTCCAGACCCGACCCGGCGAGTTGCACCGGGGTGGTGGTCGGGGTGCTCGCGGCCGACCGTCCACCGGACGGGGACGGTTCCGGGGACGGCGTCGATCCGCTCGCCGACTCGGTCGGCGACGCCGTCGCGGACGCCGATCCCGGAGCGGGCGATTCGGACGGCGACGAGGTGGCCGGGCTGCCGCCGGTGATCTGGATCAGGCCCACCACCACCAGCACGCAGGCCAGCAGTGCGACCACCAGGATCACCGTCACCCATCGGGTGCTGGAGAGACGGGTGGCCACCCCGCCAGTATGTGCGTCCGCCGACGGGCCCCGGGACGACCGTGTCCCAATCGCGACGCACGGCACAGGATTGCCCGACGGACGTCGAGCGTCGGCGGCGACCGTGGACGGAAACGGGGGAGAATGGGCCGGTGGACCAGCCCGACCGAGCGACGCCTCAGGAACCCGGACACTCGGTGACGAACGGGTCGGCGGCCCTGCATCCGCCCCGGCGCCGGGTGATCGTCCTCGGGTCCACCGGATCGATCGGCACCCAGGCCCTGGACGTCATCGCCGGCCACCCGGAGCGCTTCGAGGTCGTCGGGCTGGCCGCCGGCGGGTCGCAGCCGGAGCTGTTCGCCGCGCAGGCCGCCGCCCATCCGGCCGCCGCCCTCGCCTGCACCGCGCCGGTCCAACGGGTGACCCGGCCGGTGATCACCGGACCGCGTGCGGCGACCGAACTCGTCGACACCGTCGAGGCCGACGTTGTGCTCAACGGCATCACCGGTTCCATCGGATTGGAGCCCACCCTGGCGACCCTGCGCCACGGCCGGACGCTGGCGCTGGCCAACAAGGAGTCCCTGGTCGCCGGGGGCGCGCTGGTCACCCGGGCGTCCGCCCCCGGGCAGATCGTGCCGGTCGACTCGGAGCACAGCGCGCTGGCCCAGTGCCTGCGCGGCGGCGCGCCGACCGAGGTCGCCCGGCTGGTCGTCACCGCGTCGGGCGGACCGTTCCGGGGGTGGACCCGCGAGCGGATCGAGGCGGTCACCCCGGAGCAGGCGCTCGCCCATCCCACCTGGGCGATGGGGCCGGTGGTCACCATCAACTCGGCCACCCTGGTGAACAAGGGGCTGGAGGTGATCGAGGCGCACCTGCTGTTCGACGTCCCGTTCGAGCGGATCGACGTCGTCGTGCACCCGCAGTCCGTCATCCACTCGATGGTCACCTTCGTCGACGGATCGACGATCGCCCAGGCCAGCCCGCCGGACATGAAGCTGCCGATCGCGCTGGCCCTGGCCTGGCCGGACCGGCTCGACCGGGTCGCCCGGGCCTGCGACTTCGCCGACCCGACCGCGTGGACGTTCGAACCCGTCGATCGGTCGGTGTTCCCCGCCCTGGACCTGGCCTACGCGGCCGGCCGGGCCGGCGGCACCGTGCCGGCCGCCTTCAACGCGGCCAACGAAGAAGCCGTCGATGCCTTCCGTCACGGTCGGGTGCAATTCACAGGCATCTCCGACCTGCTCGGGCGCATCCTGGACGAGGCCGACCACGCCCGGAGCAACCCGCGCGACGTGCACGACGTCTGGGCCACGGAGGACTGGGCCCGGCGTCGGGCCCAGCAGATCATCGCCCGCTCGGCGACCCGCATCGCGGTGGGCGGCCCGACCGGTGTAGGAGCGTAGCGGCAGATGTGGACCGTCATCGGCATCGTCGCGTTCCTGCTGGCGTTGCTGTTCTCCATCGCCTGGCACGAGGCGGGGCACCTGACCTTCGCCAAGCTGTTCAACGTCCGGACCACCCAGTACATGGTCGGCTTCGGCAGGACCGTCTGGTCCAAGCAGATCGGTGAGACCGAGTACGGCTTCAAGGCCATCCCGCTCGGCGGCTACATCCGGATGATCGGCATGGTGCCGCCCGGCAAGGACGGCAAGCAGAAGATCACCACCACCGCGATGGGCGCGACCGGCTTCGTGCGCAACATCGTCGAGGAGACCCGGGCCGGCGACCGTTCCCAGGTCACCGCCGCCGACGACGGGCGCCAGTTCTACCAGCTGCACCCGTTCAAGCGGATCATCGTCATGGCCGCCGGCCCGGTGATGAACCTGATCCTGGCCGTGGGCATCTTCGCGATCCTGCTGGTCGGCATCGGCGTCCCGACGTCGACGACCACCATCGCGTCGGTCAGCCAGTGCGTGATCCCGGTCGCGGCCGCCGGCCAGGCCCAGCGCACCGACTGCACCACATCCGATCCGCAGACCCCGGCCGCGCTGGCCGGCCTGCTGCCCGGCGACACCATCGTCGGCTTCAACGGCACCGCGGTCACCGGTTGGTCGCAGCTGACCGACCTGATCCAGGCGGCCGCGAACCAGACGGTGACCATCGACTACATCCGCGGCGGCCAGCAGTACACCCAGTCGGTGACCATCGTGGAGAACCAGCGCCCGGTGTTGAACGACGAGGGCCAGCAGGTGGGGGTGAAAACCGCCGGATTCCTCGGCATTTCCACCACCGCGCCGTACCAGCCCCAGTCCGTCGGCGCCGCCATCGACCGGACCGGCCAGTTCATCGGCGCCGCGGCCGGCGCGGTGGTGGCCATCCCGGCCCGGATTCCCGCGCTGTGGAGCGCGATCTTCGACGGCGCCCCGCGCGACCTGAACTCCCCGGTCGGCATCGTCGGCGCCGGCCGGATCGGCGGCGAGATCCTGGAGTCGGACAGCACCACCACCCAGGACAAGCTGGTGCTGTTCCTGAACCTGGTGGCCGGCTTCAACATGAGCCTGTTCCTGTTGAACATGCTGCCGCTGCTGCCGCTGGACGGCGGGCACATCCTGGGCGCGGTGATCGAATGGGTGCGCCGCGGCTGGGCCAAGCTGCGGGGCAAGAAGGACCCCGGACCGTTCGACGTGGCCAAGCTGATGCCGGTCGCCTACGTCGTCGCACTGCTGTTCATCGGGTTGACCGCGCTGACCCTGGTCGCCGATGTGGTCAACCCCGTCAAGTTGTTCGGCTGAGAAGGAAGCAGATATGACCACCGCCGTTGGCCTGGGCCTGCCCAGCATGCCCGCCGATCGCGTCGTCCCGGTGTTGGCGCCCCGCCGCCGGACCCGCCAGCTGAACGTGGGCGGGGTCGGCGTCGGCAGCGACCATCCGGTGTCGGTGCAGTCGATGACGACCACCGTCACCGCCGACATCAACGCGACGCTGCAGCAGATCGCCGAACTGACCGCCTCGGGCTGCCAGATCGTCCGGGTCGCCGTGCCCAGCAGCGACGACGCCGAGGCGCTGCCGATCATCGCCAGGAAGTCGCAGATCCCGGTGATCGCCGACATCCACTTCCAGCCCAAGTACGTGTTCGCCGCGATCGACGCCGGCTGTGCCGCGGTCCGGGTGAACCCGGGCAACATCAAGGCGTTCGACGACAAGGTCGGCGAGATCGCGAAGGCGGCGACCGCGGCCGGGGTGCCGATCCGGATCGGCGTCAACGCCGGATCGCTGGACAAGCGGCTGCTGGCCAAGTACGGCAAGGCCACCCCGGAGGCGCTGGTCGAGTCCGCGCTGTGGGAGTGCTCGCTGTTCGAGGAGCACGACTTCCGGGACATCAAGATCTCGGTCAAGCACAACGACCCGGTGATCATGGTCCGGGCCTACGAACTGCTGGCCGAGCGGTGCGACTACCCGCTGCACTTGGGCGTCACCGAGGCCGGGCCGGCGTTCCAGGGCACCATCAAGTCGGCGGTCGCGTTCGGCGCCCTTCTCTCGCAGGGCATCGGGGACACCATCCGGGTGTCGCTGTCCGCGCCGCCGGCCGAGGAGGTCAAGGTCGGCCTGCAGATCCTGGAGTCGCTCAACCTGCGCGAACGCGGTCTGGAGATCGTGTCGTGCCCGTCCTGCGGCCGGGCCCAGGTGGACGTCTACACCCTGGCCGACCAGGTCACCGCCGGGCTGGAGGGGATGGACGTGCCGCTGCGGGTGGCCGTCATGGGCTGCGTGGTGAACGGGCCGGGGGAGGCCCGGGAGGCCGACCTCGGGGTGGCCTCCGGCAACGGCAAGGGGCAGATCTTCGTCAAGGGCGAGGTGATCAAGACCGTGCCGGAGTCGCAGATCGTGGAGACGCTGATCGAGGAGGCCATGCGGATCGCCGACGACCTGCGGGCCGCCGGCGTGCCGTCCGGTGAGCCGACCGTGGTGCACGCCTGATCCGGCCCGCCCACTTACCCGCAGGTCTTTGCTGTTGATCATGGCCTAGTGGCCCTTCTGACCGTGTCAGAAGGGCCACGAGGCCATGATCAACTTGACGGGGGGCGCCCGCGCGTCGCGGTGAAGCCGCCCCGGGCGTGGCATCCTTGGCCTGACTGACGTCTCCCGCCGGATCAGCGAGGACCACCACCGCATGCTCACCGCGAGTTTCTCCCGGATTCTCGGCCCCGGGCACGCCGCGCAGGTCTCGCGGGTGCTGACCGCCGATCCGGTTTCCTCCTGCATGGTGGCCGCCCGGTTCGAGCAGGTCGGCATGAACGAGGCGGCGATGGGCGGCCAGTTCTGGGGCATCGGCGGCGGCCGGGACGGGTTGCTGTTCGCCGGCGCCTCGATGGTGCCGCTGGCCGGCGACGCGTCGGCGATGCGGACCTTCGCGCACACCGCGGGACGGCGGGGACGCAAGTGCGCCACCATCCTCGGTCCGGCCGACCGGGTGCTGCCGTTGTGGGAGCGACTGGAGCCGCGGTGGGGCCCCGCCCGCGAACTGCGGCCCACCCAGCCGCTGATGGCCTGCCCGACCGACCCGCTCGGACCGGTCGACCCGCATGTGCGGCAGGTCCGGCCGCACGAACTGGAGAACTACTACCCGGCCGCGGTGGCGATGTTCACCGAGGAGGTCGGCGTCGACCCGCGGGGCGGGGACAACGGCCGCAGCTACCACGCGCGGATCTCGGAGCTGATCGGCGCCGGCCGGGCCTACGCCCGCTTCGACGGGGACAGCGTCATGTTCAAGGCCGAGATCGGTTCATTGTCCCGTTCGGTGGCGCTCATCCAGGGGGTGTGGGTGCACCCGCAGCTACGCGGACGGGGTTTGGCCGGCCCGGCCATGGCCGCGGTCGTCCGGTCCATCCGGGCCGACCTGCAGCGGATGCCCAGCCTGTACGTCAACGACTACAACATCCCGGCCCGCCGGACCTACCAGCGGGTCGGATTCCGCCAGGTCGGCACCTTCGCCTCGGTGCTCTTCTAACTCCCGGTCTCGGTCCGCCGGAGCCGGACGCCGGGTGCCCGCTACCGCCCGATCACCCGGTGCTCGACGTCGCCGCCCCGGGCGATCAGCACGTCGCTGACCATCGACGGCGGGAACAGCCCGTGCTCGACCAGCCCGGGAGCGGTGCTCAGCCGGACGGCGAGGACGGCCGGGTCGGCCAGATCGCCGTGGAAGTCGCCGATGACGCCGCCGTCCGGGCTGCGCGGCACGTCCCGCAACACCACCTGCGGGAGTTCCCGCAGCGTCGCGGGCAGGCCGTACGCCAACAGCTCGACCGGGACCGAGCCGTGCAACGCATCGACCGGCTTGCTCGAGTCGGCGATCACCACGAACCGGTCCGCGGCATTGGCGACCACCTTTTCCCGGGTGTGCGCCGCGCCGCCGCCCTTGATCAGCCAACCGTCCGGGGCGACCTGGTCGGCGCCGTCGATCGCGATGTCGAAGCGGTCCACCTCACCGAAGTCCAGCACCCGAAGGCCCAGCGCCGTGGCCGCTTCCGCGGTGCGCGGCGACGTCGCCACGCAGCGGATGTCCAGCCGGCGCGCGGCCAACGCCGGCAACAGGTACGCCACGGTGGAGCCGGTGCCCAGGCCGACCGTCATGCCGTTCTCGACGAGCCCGGCGGAGGCCTCCGCGGCGATCCGCTTCTCGTCCTCGCTGGTCATACGCAGACTGTAGAGGCGGCGTTCGGCCGGGTCAGCCGCGGGCCATCTCGTCGATGCAGACGGTGACCGCCAGGATGAACGGCTGGTTCTCGTCGGCGCCGATCTCCACGCCGTACGTGTCGCGCACACGGAACCACTTCTTGGAGATCGTCGCGATGGTGTCCCCGTCCCGCTCGATCTCGTACTCGTGGTCGACGAAGTTGCCGTGGGCGTGCAACTTCTCGCCGTTGTCGGGGTCGACGACGAACCGGTCCCGGATGCCGACGAGGGCCTTGTGCACGACGGCCTCGGTGCCGCCCCACTCGATCTTCATCTTGTCCCGGACCGAGAGCTTCTTCTCCTGGATCTTGGCCAACTCGCCGCCGGTGTTGTCCTCCAGGATGAAGGTGTCGCGGAACCGGATCGCCTTGCCGTTGACCTTGTAGACCTTCTCGCCCTGCTCGTTCTCGATCCAGAAATCGTCACCGATCGCGAGGAGCTTCTCGCGCATCTGGTACCGGCGGGGCGGCGGTCCGTCCTGGTGGTGTCGAAAGAGTCCCATGGTCACGATCATCCGCGGCGGACCGGCCGTGCGCGCCGCCCGGACGGGGTGATCCGGGCCGCGGAATTCCCCCGGCTGCCCCGAGCGATTGCCCGTTCGGCCGTCACGGATCCGGCTCCGATCAACGTAGAGTCGTGGGTGGCCATGCGCGGGGGTAGTGGGTGGCCGCCCGGCGGTCAACGATGACCCGGGGCGACACAACGGGAGGACAGCTTTGCCGGCGTTGATCACCGGACGGATGGCACATCGGGGGTACCGGCACGAGGCGGTGTACTACCGCGGCCAGCAAGAATTCCTCGACCTGATCGGCCCCTTCGTCCGGGACGGCGTGGCCGCGGGCCAGCCGGTCATGGTGGCCGTCATCGGATCGCGGCTCGATGCGCTGCGGGCCGAACTCGGCCCGGCGGCCGACGCCGTCGAGTTCGTCGACATGACCGCACTCGGCCGCAACCCGGCCCGGATCATCCCGGCGTGGCGCGATTTCCTGGACCGCAACCGGGACGCGGGGCCGGTCCGGGGCGTCGGCGAGCCCATCTGGGCCGGCCGCCGGGCGGTGGAGATCGAGGAGAGCCAGTTTCACGAGGCACTGCTCAACCTGGCGATCGGTCCGGGCGTGCCGTTCTGGTTGCTCTGCCCGTACGACCGGGCATCCCTGGATCCGACGGTGCTCGACGAGGCCGCGTGCAGCCATCCGGTCATCGTCGAACCGAAGGTGTACCGGGGCAGCACCCTTTACGGCGGCGCCTATCATGCCGCCGAGTTGTTCGGCCGCGAGCTGCCGGCCCCGACCGCGCCGGTCCGGCACCTGCTCGTCGACCCGGCCGCCGGCCACCATGTCTCGGACTGGGTGCGCCGGTGGGCGGAGGCGTCCGGTGTGCCGCGCCGCCGGGCCGCCGGACTGGCATCCGCCGTGCGCGGCGTGGCGCAGTCCACCGAGGCGCACACCGGGCGGCGGCAGATGCTCCAACTCTGGCAACAGGGCAGTGATCTGGTCTGCCAGCTGCACGACAGCACGCCGATCGGGGATCCGATGATCGGTCGCCGTCCGCCCGGTCAGGACAATTCGCGGGGCCGGGCCCTGGTGGCCGCGCACGAGGTGTGCGATCTGGTGCAGGTGCGATCGAACAACGGCGGGACCACGGTGCGGGTGCACACCTGGCTGTGAGTCCGGCCCGATCGGGGTCCGACCGGATGTCGTGCCGGTGCCGGGAGGGTCGGCTGGTGATACTGGACGGCATGGCGGTGCGGGCGACGATACGGCGGTCGCACCGCAAGCGCCGGTGGGTGGTTCTCGCCCTTGGCGTGATCCTGGCGCTCGTCGGCGCGTGTACGTCGGATCCGAACCAGGGCGACCCCGGACCGGCCGATCGGATCACCGCGTTCATCGACGCCTGGCAGCAACTGGACTTCGACGGCGCCGCCGCCGTCACGACCAGTCCGTCGGCCGCTGCCCTGATGCTCCAGGAAGTCACCGGCGACCTGCGCCCGGACACGTTGTCGATCACCGCCGGGGACGTCACCCGCACCGGGGCGAGCCAGGCGACCGCCGCGGTCACGATCACCTGGCAGCTCCCGGACGCCGGCACCTGGACCTACCCGGTGACCTGGACGTGGAAGAAGGACCGGGACTGGGAGCTGGACTGGTCGCCGGCAGTCATCCACCCGAAGCTGGGGGAGCGGCAGACGCTCGCCGCGCGCACCACGCCCGCCGAGCCCGGCATCCTGGTCGACCGCAACGGCAACCAGATCGTCCAGCCGGTGACCGTGTACTCGGTGGTGCTGATGCCGGCCAAGACCCCGGACGTGGCCGCGGCCGCGGCCGCGTTGGCGCCGATCCTCTCGCCCATCGACCCGACGGTCAACGCCGACGGCATCGTCGCCGGGGTGGCCCAGGCGCAGGCCGAGGCGACCGCGGCTTCCGTGTCGTCCAGCTCGCCAACCCCGAGTGACGACGTCGTTCCGCCGGCCGATCCGTCCAGCATCGGCTACACCGTCACGAACCTGCGGGACGCCGACTTCCAGAAGGTCAAACCACAACTCGACGCGATCACCGGGCTCAGCTTCCCCTCCCAAGTCCGCAACCTGCCCCCGACCAGGGACTTCGCCAAGGCGATCCTCGCCCAGGTGGATCCGGTCGCGGAGCCGCTGATGAAGGGCACCGACGGCTGGTCGGTGGTGATCGTGGACAGCACCGGTGGGGTGCTGGACACCCTGGACGAGCACCCGGCGGTGGCCGGACAGCGAGTCAGCCTGACGCTGGATTCGAGCGTCCAGCAGGCCGCCGAGGCGGCGATCGCCGACCAGGACAAGCCGGCCGTGCTGCTGGTCATGCAGCCGTCCACCGGTGAACTGCTGGCCGTCGCGCAGAACCCCGCCGCCAACGCCCTGGGCACGCCCGCGCTGACCGGGCTCTACCCGCCCGGGTCGACTTTCAAGGTGGTGACCGCGACGGCCGCCCTGAATCGCGGTCTGATCGCGCCCGGCCAGCCCACGGATTGCCCCGGGGTGCTCGACGTGCAGGGGCGCCAGATCACCAACCACGGCAGCTTCTCGCTGGGCACCGTCGACGTCACCGAGGCCTTCGCCCAGTCGTGCAACACCACCTTCGCCGGCCTGTCGACCCGGATGCCTGCGGACGCGCTGCCGGACGCGGCGGCCGCCTACGGGGTCGGGCTGGACTTCGTGATGCCCGGCGCGACCACGCTCACCGGAAAGGTTCCCGACGCCGTTTCGGTGGTGCAGCGCGCCGAGAACGGCTTCGGCCAGGGGCAGGTACTGGTGACCCCGTTCGGCGAACTGCTGATGGCAGCGACCGCGGATCGGGGGAGCATGCCGACGCCCGTGCTCATCCGGGGCACGACGACAACCGTGGACCGGCAGCCACCGCAGATCCCCTCGGCCACCACGCAGGGGGTGCAGACCTTCATGAAGGCGGTGGTGGCCAGCGGAACGGGGGCCGGGCTGTCGGGGTACGGCGACACCCACGCCAAGACCGGGACCGCGGAGTTCCAGGCGGACGACGGCACCATTCACGCGCACGCCTGGACCATGGGCTTCCGGAGCGACATGGCCTTCGTCGCCCTGATCGTCGGCGGGGAGGACTCGGCCAAGACGAACCAGATCGCGGCGAAGCTGCTGGCCGCCGTGCCGGCCTGACCACGGCCGGCCGTAGTCTCGGTGGCATGCTGCGCACCGCCCTCAAGCCCGGCCGGCCGACCCCGATCCGGTCGGTTCCGGCGTCGATCGCGCGACCCGAGTACGTCGGCCGGGACAAGCCCGCACCCAGCCCGGACCCGTGGGTGCAGACCCCGGAGATCATCGAGAAGATGCGGGTGGCCGGCCGGTTGGCGGCGCGGGCGATGGCCGAGGGCGCGAAGCTGGTGCAGCCGGGGTCGACCACCGATGCCGTCGACGCCGCGGTGCACGAGTACCTGTGCGACCACGGGGCGTACCCGTCCACGTTGGGGTACAAGCACTTTCCGAAGTCGTGCTGCACGTCGCTGAACGAGGTGATCTGCCACGGCATCCCGGACAGCACGGTGATCGAGGACGGCGACATCGTCAACATCGACGTGACCGCCTACATCGACGGGGTGCACGGCGACACCAACGCGACCTACCTGGCCGGCGACGTCGCGGAGGAGAACCAATTGCTGGTCCAGCGGACCGAGGAGGCGCTGCGCCGCGCGATCAAGGCGGTCGCACCCGGGCGGCAGCTGAACGTCATCGGGCGGGTGATCGAGTCCTACGCCAAGCGGTTCGACTACGGCGTGGTCCGCGACTACACCGGCCACGGCATCGGCCGGACGTTCCACTCGGGGCTGGTCGTGCTGCACTACGACGAGCCGAGCGTCACCACCGTCCTGGAGAAGGGCATGACGTTCACCATCGAGCCGATGATCACCCTGGGCGGCATCGACTGGGACCTGTGGGACGACGGCTGGACGGTCACCACCAAGGACAAGTCGTGGACCGCCCAGTTCGAGCACACCCTGGTGGTCACCGACACCGGTGCCGAGGTCCTCACCCTGCCCTGACCTCATCCCCCGCAGTCGATCATGACGAACTCTGCGCGACACACCGACGACCCGCCGAAAGCCCGGCAGAGAACGTCATGATCAACTCGCCAGGGGGGTGCCGACGTGACGGCTATCGGGGTGCGACGATGCCGAGCTGCCGGGCCGCCCGCAGCCAGTCGGGGAATTCGGTGAGCAGGCGACGGTACAACTCTTCGTCCGGCACGCGGTCGACGTCGTCGAGGGCAAAGAAGTCGACGTTGTCGACCACCCGGCCGTCCATGTCGTCCAGCTTCTCCAGCAGGCCGTAGTCGTTGGCGCCGATCCCGACGAACTGCCAGAAGATCGGCAGGGCCGCGGCGTCACGGATGATTGTGGTGATCTCCTTGCGCTTGTAGAACCCGCCGTCGGTGAAGAAGAGCACCAACGTCGGCGGGTCGCCGGGGCGGGCGGTGCCGGCGATCTCGGTGAGGATCGGGATCTCGTCGTTGCTGCCGCCGAGTTTGCGGTAGTTGATGCCGCCGTGAGTGCCGTTCAGGTGCAGGAACTCGTCCGGCCAGGTCTCCAGGTCGGCCACCCGCAGGTCGGGCAGGCGGGCGAACGACTTGGCGTACAGGTAGGCCTCCAACGATCCGTCGGTGTCCAGTTGGGTCGCCACCGGCACCATCCGCTCGACCACGCGATGCACCAGGCGGTTCTTGTACTCCTGGTACATCGAGCCGGTCTTGTCGATGACGAGCACGACGCGGGCGCGTTCGGCTTGGGCGCCCTTGGTCAGCAGGACCCGGTGCACCTCGTGCTTGCGCAGGTCAAGGGCCTGGCGTTTGACCAGGGACAGCCGCTCCTCGCCGGGTACCGACCGCGGACCGGCCGGCGTAGGTGGGATGGGTGGCGCGGAGGAGGGGGCCGGCACCGCCCGCGAGTCTTCCGGCGCCCTTGCGGGTGCGGAAGTCGGCGGCGCGGCCGGTTCCTCGTCGACCTGCACGCCGTGCTCGCGGACCAGCGCGGCCAGGCCCTCGGTCCAGCCGGCCGACACCGACCGCAGCTTCCAGGCGCCGGCCCGACGGTAGACCTCGGCCAGGACCGCGGCCCGCTCGGAGGTCAGACCCTGGGCCGGCACGTCGAACCCGTCGGGCCCGACCGCGACCCCGAGCCCACCGATGTCGGCCAGCGAGCCGGCCTGACCGTCGTCCAGCGCCACGGTGACCGCCACGGTGTCGATCTCGGGCGGCAGCGCCCGGAGGTCGATGGTGAGCGCATCCGGCGCGGTCAGCCGCAGCGCACCCTCGGGGGAGCTGGGCTGGTTGAAGAACACCAGGTCGGCGTCGCTGCGCACGGTGCGGTCCGCGGTGAGCTGGAACGCCATCAGGTCGACCACGCCCGGTCGGGCGCCGCGAACGGACAGCGTCAGGTGGTCGGCGGACAGGGTCGCGTTGGCGCCACGGCTCAGTTCCGTCACGATCCCAGCTTGTCATGGTCCTGGAATCGCGCCGCGATCACGGTCTTTGGTTTCCGTATGACCGTTATGTTCGCAAGGCAGACACACCGCGGCGACCCGAGCAGTCTGGAGGTCAGAGCGGTTCGGACGCCCCGATCGCCACGAATTGAATCACCGCCGGTCGACACGCCGTTCGACCCGATTGCCGAAGAACCCCGGATCCGCACGCCGCGCCCCGGGGTTCTCGCATGTTCGGGGCCGGCTCCGGCGGAGCGCTGGTTACGATGCGCCGGTGACGCCCCCGAACTCCCCGACCGCGCCCGCCGGGACGTCCCCGACGCTGGACGTGCGGGTGCTCGGGCCGTTGGAGCTGCGCGTCGACGGCGGGCCGATGCCGTTGCCCGGCGGCAAACCCCGGGCGTTGCTGGCAGCCCTGCTGGTCAGCCGCAACCGGGTCGTCTCGTCCGACTCGCTGGCCGACGCGATCTGGGACGGAGACGTTCCGGCCAACTTCCTGGCGACGATGCAGGTGCACGTCTCGACCCTGCGCCGGGCGCTGCGCCCGTTGTCCGAGCCGGGGCTGCTGAACGTCACCACCCAGTCGCCCGGCTACCGGGTCGCTGTCGACGACGCGCTCGTCGACGTCGGCCGGTTCGGCCGCTGGGTCCGCGCCGGCAACGAGCTGCTCGCCGCGCACCGGTACGTGGAGGCGGCCGACCGGTTGCGGGCGGCGTTGGGCGAGTGGACCGGCCCGGCCCTGGCCGACCTGCGCGGGCTGCGGTTCGCCGACGACTTCGCGGTCGCCGTGGAGGAGGAACGGCTGGTCGCCCTGCAGGCCCGGATCGAGGCGGATCTGGCGTGCGGCATGGAGTCGGCGGTGGTCGGCGAGCTCGTCACGCTCACCGGTCAGTACCCGCTGCGCGAGCCGTTCTGGATCCAGCTGATCACCGCGCTCTACCGGTCCGGCCGGCAGGCCGACGCGCTGGACGCCGCGCGTCGGATCCGCGGGCTGCTCGGCGACGAACTCGGCATCGATCCGAGCCCGGCCCTGCGGGAGCTGGAGGGCAAGGTGCTGCGCCAGGAGTCGCTCGGCCCGGCCGAGCCCGCCGCGTCGCCGTCGATGCAGCGGACGGTGGCCGAGACGGCGATCGTGCTGTCCAGTGCCCGGGTACGGCTGCCGTCGGGGGAGTCCCTGCCGGTGCCCAGCCGAGGGCTGCGGCTGGGTCGGATGGACGACAACGACCTGGTCATCGCCGGCGAAAAGGTGAGCCGCTACCACGCGGTGGTCGCCGAGACGGGCAACGGATTCGTGGTCAACGACCTGCGATCGACCAACGGCACCCATGTCAACGACGAGCGGGTGGTGGACACTCACCTGCTGCGGGACGGCGACCGGATCCGCATCGGCGGGACCGAGCTGGTCTTCCTGTCCGACGGGTGAGTGCTCCCGTGGCAGTCGGGTCTTAAGTCAGCCTTCGGCGGGTCTTCAGTGGTGGGTCCGATTCTTTGTTCAGCGGCCGATCAGGCCAGAACACAGGATCTCAGGAGGACATCATGACCACCACCCGGACCGGCACCAACGGACTTGCCCGC
>JBDHZW010000112.1:0-15174 GCA_039812105.1 Nakamurella sp. | reverse complement strand
CCCACCGGTGACGTCCAGGTCGGCGACCTGCTGCTGGTCCGCCCGGGGGCCAAGATCCCGGTCGACGGCGTGGTCACCGCGGGCGAGTCCGAGGTCGACGAGTCGACGGTCACCGGCGAGAGCCTGCCGGTGGCCAAACGACCGGGCGCCGAGGTGATCGGCGCCTCGGTCAACGTGTCCGGGTCGCTGCGGGTGCGAGCGACCAAGGTCGGTGCCGACACCGCGCTGGCCCAGGTGGTCGCGCTGGTGCAGCAGGCCCAGAACTCCAAGGCGCCCGGCCAGCGGTTGGCCGACCGGGCTGCGTTCTGGCTGGTGCTGGTCGCGCTGGTCGGCGGCGGGCTCACCTTCGCGGTGTGGCTGATGGCCGGTGCCGGGGTGCAGACGGCGCTGCTGTTCGCGATCACCGTGGTGGTGATCACCTGCCCGGACGCGCTCGGACTGGCCACCCCGACCGCGATCATGGTCGGCACCGGACTCGGCGCGAAGCGGGGGGTGCTGTTCAAGAGCGCCACCGCGTTGGAGTACTCGGCCCGCATCGACACGGTGGTGATGGACAAGACCGGCACGCTGACCCGCGGCGAGCCCGCGGTCACCGACCTGATCCTGGCCGATGGGGTCGACGGGACAACCGTGCTCGCGCTGGCGGCCGCCGTGGAGCGGGAGTCCGAGCACCCGCTGGCCGCGGCGGTGGTGCGGCACGCGGACGGGCTGGGAGCTGATCGGCTGACCGCCACCGGGTTCCGCAACGTCGCCGGGCACGGCGCGTCGGCCGACGTGGGCGGCCGGCGGGTTCTCGTCGGAAGCCGGCGGCTGCTCGTCGACAACGCCATCGAACCGGGCGATCTCGAGGATCGTCGGCGCGGGCTGGCCGAAACCGGTCGCACTGCGGTGTTCGTCGCCGTCGACGGGCGAGCGGTGGCCGTGATTGGGCTGGCCGACGCGCCCCGCGACACCGCCGCCGCGGCCGTGCGTGCGCTGCACGAGAGCGGCGTGCGGGTCGTCATGCTGACCGGCGACAACCGGGCCACCGCACAGCGGATCGCCGACCAACTCGGCATCGACGAGGTGGTCGCCGACGTCCTGCCGGGCGACAAGGCCGCAGCGGTCAAGGATCTGCAGCAAGCCGGGCGACAGGTGGCGATGGTCGGCGACGGGGTGAACGATGCCCCGGCGCTGGCCCAGGCCGACGTCGGGATCGCGATCGGTGCGGGCACCGACGTCGCGATCGAGACCGCCGACGTGGTGCTGATGCGTTCCGACCCGCTGGACGTGCCGACCGCGCTGCGGATCGGCCGGGGCACCCTGCGCAAGATGCGGCAGAACCTGGGCTGGGCGATCGGCTACAACGCCATCGCCCTGCCCATCGCGGCCGGCGTGTTCGTCCCCGCCTTCGGGCTGATGCTGCGGCCGGAGATCGCCGCGCTCACCATGTCCGGGTCCAGCCTTATCGTCGCGACCAATGCCCTGCTGCTCAAGCGGTTGCGCCTGCCCGATTCGCCCGAGCCCGATTCGCCCGAGCCCGATTCGCCCGAGCCCGATTCGCCCGAGGCCGATTCGCCCGAGGCCGATTCGCACGAGGCCGGTCCGCACGAGGCCGGTTCGGGTGAGCCGGACTCGCAGGTGCGCACCGTCGAGTGAACCGGGTGCGGGCCTGAACGCCGTCATCACCCCGCGGAAGGCTCACTCGACCGGACCCAGCCAGGCCGCCAACTCCCGGTGCCCGGCGTGCGCGGCCCAGCCGGCGGCGGTCGCGTCGAACCGGCGGTCGCGCAGGGCCGCATCGGCGCCGCGGGCCACCAGCCATTCGCAGGTCGCCCGATCGCCGCGCAGGGCCGCCTCGTGCAGCGCGGTCGCTCCGCCCCGGCCCCGGGCGTCGACGGGGAACCCGAGTTCGAGCAGCCGGGACAGGGCGTCGATCCCCTGCTGCTCGCCGGCCAGGCGCATGGCGTCCGGGTGACGGGCCGGCAGGTCGGCCACCCGATCGCGGAGCCGGGCGATCGTCGCATCGTCGCCGGACAGCGCGGCGGCCAGCAACCGGTCGGCGTCGTCGAGCCGGTCGCCGCGTCCACCCGCCGCCGCGAGCAGCTGCGCGGCCGCCGGATGCCCGTACCGGATCGCGACCTCGTAGGCCGTCTGGTCGCCCAGGATCGGGTGGTAGCCGCGGGTGTCGGGGTCCACGCCGTGCTCCAGCAGGATCCGGACGCGGTCGTCGAAGCCGTGCTGGGCGGCGGCCCGCAGGTGTTCGCCCAGCATCTGCTCCGGTGACGGGTAGGCGGTGCCGAGGCGGTCCCGCCACGGCGACGGGTGGGGGCGACCGGCACCGTGCCGGAGCAGCGGCCCGAGGTGGTCGTTGTCGGGGCGGAACTGCCGGTTGTAGAAGGCCTGGTTGTCGTTGGGATCGGCACCGGCGGCCAGCAGCAGTTCGGCCAGCTCCACCGCCGCCGGGTGCGGCGGCTCGTCCCGCTCCCCGCCGCCCAGCACCCCGGTCAGCGCGGTGAACGGCGACGGCAGCCCCTTCCACAGGAACCCGCTGTTCGGATCGGCGCCGGCGTCCAGCAGGACCCGCATGGTGCCGACGGGGTCGCCCAGGTCGAGCCGGGAGTAGCACAGGTACAGCAGCGGCGGCCAGCGGTGCGGCCCGTCCTCGCGGGTAGCGGCATCCGGATCGGCCGCGAGCAGCGTCGCGAGCTCGGCGGGCCGGCCGCAGGCGGCGAGGGTCGCGGCCGAGCGGTTGGCCAGCGACGGGTCGGCCGCCAACTGCTGGAGCGCCGGGCCGACGGCCGACGGCTCGGTATAGCTGAGGCAGGACAGTCGCAGAAACCGGTCGGCGTCGTCATCGGCGTCGTCGACGGGTTCCATCGCCCGGGTCAGATCCGCGCGGGCGGTGAGGTGCTCGACCAGCTTCGACCAGCCGGCGAACCCGTAGGCCCGGGCGAGGACCCGCTGGGCCCGGGCCAGGGTGATCGGTCCGGTCCCCGGGTCGTAGGCGGCGATCAGGTCGGCGGCGGCCGGATCGGCCGCGGCGGCCGCCCGCCGCAGCTCCTTGGCCCGGCGGCGCAACCAGTCCGGGTCGGGACGATCGGGCAGGGTCCAGCGGGCGGGTTCGGGCATGACGCCTCCTTCGCGGGGATCCCGATGTCCGCGCCGTCGGGGCGAAAGAGGGTGTGTCACGAAATCGTGGCCGTGCTCAGGTGGGCTGTGCCCTGTCCGCGGACCGGTGGCGCCCTGCCGCGCCGTCATCACGGTACGCCGTCTCCCACGCCGGGTGGGGGCGTCCCGGGAGAGCGGGTGCCGCGCGGATGAAATCGTTGACCCTGGTCCCACCAGTCACATTCGGTGTGGTTTCGGCCGCGCCTGAGTAGTTGATCCGCGCGGTCAGGCGTGGGCGCCGTGTTCGTGTTGCCGGTGGCTGGCCGGCTCCAGCTGGAAGGTGGAGTGCTCGATGCTGACCGGGAAGTGCTCGGCCACACAGGCCTGCAGCTGATCCAGCATCTGGGGGACGTGTCCGTCCTGGAAACACGAGTCGTCGACGACCACGTGCGCGGTCAGCACCGGCAGGCCGGTGGCCACCTGGGAGGCGTGCAGGTCGTGCACCGCCAGCACGTGCTCCAACTCCAGCATGTGGGTCCGGACGTCGGCCAGATCCAGGCCGCGCGGGGTGCTCTCCAGCAGCACCGCCGTCGTCTCCCGCAGCAGCGTGATCGTCCGCGGCAGGATCATCACGGCGATCAGGATCGACACGATCGCATCCGCCCGCTCGTAGCCGGTGGTGGCGATGACGATCGCCGCGACGATGACGGCCAGCGACCCGAGCGCGTCGTTGAGCACCTCCAGGAACGCCGCCCGCATGTTGAAGTTCGCGCTCCGGCCGCCGGCCAGCACCAGCAGCGACACGATGTTGGCGAGCAGCCCGACGACGCCGAAGACGAGCATGATCCCGGACGCCACCTCGGGCGGCGCGAACAGTCGCTGGATGCCCTCGATCAGGATGAACGTGCCGACCGCCAGCAGGATCGCCGCCTGCAGGGTGGCCGCCAGCACCTCGGCCCGCAGGTAACCCCAGGTGCGCCGGTCGGTCGGCCCGCGGCGGGCGAGTTGCGCCGCGATCAGCGCGATGACCAGGCCGGCCGCGTCGGTGAGCATGTGCCCGGCATCGGCCAGCAGGGCCAGGCTGCCGGAGATGACGGCGCCGATCACCTCGACGACGAGCACCGTCGACGTCAGCGCGAGGGCGATCGCCAGCCGCCCCCGGTGGTCCCCGCCGCCCGGCGCGTGGGAGTGGGAATGTCCGCTCACCACTTGCCCCAGACCAAGATCGTCACCCGCCGATGATACGAACCGGCGCCGGGCCGGGGAATGCGAGCGGGCCGGATCGGCCCGGCGGCCCCGGTTCGGCCCGGCGGCGGGCAACGGGTGCGACGGCCGCGGATCGGCCCGGCGACCGCGGATCGGCCCCGGCGGCCGCCGGATGGAATGAGCGGCTCGGTGGGATAGGTTCCACGTCGATGTCCCTGTCTTCGGTGGTCGCGCGCGCCCGGGGCACGATGGCGTTGTTCGGGCCGGCGTTCGTCGCCGCGATCGCGTACGTGGACCCCGGAAACGTGGCGACCAACGTGACGGCCGGCGCCGTGTACGGCTACCTGTTGGTGTGGGTGGTGGTGCTGGCGAACGCGATGGCCTGCCTGGTCCAGTACCTGTCGGCCAAGCTCGGCCTGGCGACCGGGATGTCCCTGCCCGAGGCGCTGCGCGACCGGATGCCGACGTCGGGCCGGATCGCCTACTGGCTGCAGGCCGAGGTGGTCGCGATGGCGACCGACCTGGCCGAGGTGCTCGGCGGGGCGATCGCGTTGAACATCCTGTTCGGCCTGCCGCTGCTGCTCGGCGGGATCATCACCGCGGTCGTCGCGACGGCCCTGCTGCTGGTCCAGGACCGGCGCGGGCAGCGGGCCTTCGAGCGGCTCATCACCGCCATGCTGGTGATCATCGCGATCGGGTTCCTGGCCGGTCTGTTCGTCGAGCCGCCCCCGGCCGGCGAGGTGGTCCGGGGGCTGGTGCCGGCCTTCGACGGCGCCGGCAGCGTGCTGCTGGCGGCCGGCATGCTCGGCGCGACCGTCATGCCGCATGCCGTCTACCTGCACTCGGCGCTGGCCCGCGACCGGCACGGCCGCCCCTCGGCCGAGCGGTTGCCGACGGTGCTCAAGGCCACCCGGTTCGACGTCGGCACCGCCATGGTGCTGGCCGGCGCGGTCAACCTGGCCATGCTGCTGGTGGCCGCGACCTCGCTGCCGGGCGGGTCCGACGAGCTGTCCCTGCAGGCCGCGCACGACGCGGTCGGGCAGTCGCTCGGCGGCGTGGTCGCCGTGCTCTTCGCCATCGGCCTGCTCTTCTCCGGGCTGGCGTCGACCTCGGTCGGTTGCTACGCCGGCGCGGTGGTGATGGCCGGCCTGCTGCGCCGGCGCGTCCCCCTGCTGGTCCGCCGGGTGGTCACGCTGATCCCGGCGGTGGTCATCCTGGCCATCGGCGTCGACGCCACCCTGGCCCTGGTGATCTCGCAGGTGGTGCTCTCGTTCGGGCTGCCGTTCGTGCTGATCCCGCTGCTGTTGCTGACCCGCTCGCGGACCGTCATGGGCACCGTGCCCAACCACCGGGCGACGACCGCGGTGGCGGTCGTCGTGGTCGCCCTGGTGATCGCGCTGAACCTGACCCTGATCTGGCTGACGATCACGTCCCACTGATCGAGGGAGGGGTTTCGGCGCTTGCCGGGGGGCGGGAAGCGCACGAACTCCTCCCTCGATTCCGGGTCCGGCGTCCACCGATCGGGGGACCCCCGGCTCAGCCGGTGCATCCCCCGACGGACCGACCATCCGAGGCCCCGGATCGGACGAGAGTTGCTGTCAACGGCCGCACCACACCGGACAGCGACCATCACCCATCAGCCAGGGAGAAGCAATGTTCCGCAGGCACTCCGATACCGCCGCCGACACCACGGGCCACCACCTCGGCACGATCGTCGCCAAGTCGGCCGCCGTCGCCGGCCTGGCCGCCGCGACCGCCCTGCTGGTCGCGCCGATGGCCTCGGCGGCAACCCCGGCCGCCGGCCACCAGGTCGGCGACTTCACGTCGGAGGGTGTCGTGCTGAACGACCTGACCCCGTTCCAGCTGCACGAGCAGTCGGCGTCCGCGCCGGGCGGGTGGGGTGACGACGGAGCGCCGAACCAGACCCAGGTCTCACCCGGATACGCCTCGACCTGGTGGGTCGCCTTCACCCCGTACTCGCCGTTCACCGTCGACTACACCTTCACCGACGCGCAGGGCAACGTGCAGACCGTGCACGCCACCCAGGCCGACACGCAGGACGCGACGCCGACCTGCTCGGTGACCGGGACCGACTCGGCGGACTGGACGTGCGACGTCACGCAGACGTCCGGCGAGAACAACTTCGCGCTGAACCTGCACGCCACGACCGCCGCGATGGACGTGTCCCAGTCGTCCAAGAACCAGTTCGCGCAGGCCCTGAACGACCTGTGCCAGTCGACGTCCAGCGCCGGTGGCCAGATCACCTGCAGCTTCACCCCGGACGGCCAGCCGCCGGTCTACGTGGAGAGCAAGACCGGGGCAGTGCCGACCGGTGCGCTGGACATGGCCGGCTGCTACCCCACCGGGGATCCCCGGGACTCCTACTCCTACCAGGCGTCCGGCAGCACCTCGCAGACCGTGTCGGACAGCGAGAGCAACTCGCTGACGGTGACCGCCGGGGTCTCGGGCGTGGCGAGCGCCGCGTTCGCCCACTCGTCCACCTGGGGTCAGGCGTTCACCTCGGGCAAGGCCTACGCCGACACGATCCAGGTCAGCGCGCCCTGGGGCTGGTACCGGACGCCGTTCTGGTACCCGACCATCGGATCGGCCAGCGGCACCTTCACCGCCACCATCGGCGGCACCACCTACACCTTCGACAAGGTCACCATCAACACCGCCGGGGTGGCCGGCGGCGGGCTGGGGGTCGCGACGCCCAGCTACACCGGGCACCAGATGACCAAGGCGCAGTTCCAGCAGAACTGCAGTGGCAACCAGATGCCGCCGTGGATGCACTGACCGGCACCACCACCAACGCCCCGGGCTCCGGCCCGGGGCGTTCGGCGTTCCGCCGGCCGGAGTGCTCAGTCGCGCCAGACGCCGCGGAGGTACTGCGGGGGATAAGGCGCGTCGGCGGCCGGGACGCCCAGCTCGTGCGCGGCCCGTAGCGGCCAGCCGGGTTCTCGCAGCGCCGCTCGGGCCAGGAACACCACGTCCGCCGAGCCCTCGTCCAGGATCTGCTGGGCCTGGGCCGGTTCGGTGATCAGGCCGACCGCGCCCGTGGGGATCTCCGCCTTGATCCGGACGTCGCGGGCGAACGGCACCTGGTAGCCGGGGCCGACGGTGATCCGCTGGGCCGGATCCAGCCCGCCGGTGGACACGTCGATCAGGTCCACCCCGCGTCCGGCGAGGATCCGGGCCAGATCGGTGCTCTCGGCCGGGGTCCAGCCGCCGTCGATCCAGTCGGTCGCCGAGATCCGCACCACCAGCGGCTTGCCGGCCGGCCAGGCCGCCCGCGCGGCCTCGACCACCTCGAGCAGCAGCCGGATCCGGTTTTCGAACGACCCGCCGTACTCGTCCGTCCGGCGGTTCGTCACCGGGGACAGGAACTGATGCAGCAGGTAGCCGTGGGCGCCGTGAATCTCCACGACGTCGAAGCCGGCGTCGTCGGCCCGGCGGGCGGCGTCGGCGAACGCCCGTACGATGGCCCGGATCTCGTACCGGTCGAGCGCCCGGGGCGCCGGATGGTCGCCGTGCGGGACCGGGGACGGCGCCACCGTCTCCCACCCGCCGTCGGCGACCGGGACGGTGCCGGTGCCCCGCCAGGGCGCGTAGGCGGACGCCTTGCGGCCGGCGTGGGCGAGTTGCACGCCGGCGGCGCCGTTCTGGGCATGGACGAAGTCGACGACGCGGCGCCACGCGGCGGCCTGGTCGTCGGTCCACAGGCCGGTGTCCTGCGGGCTGATCCGGCCCTCCGGGACGACCGCCGTCGCCTCGGTCACCACCAGCCCGAAGCCGCCGATCGCCCGGGCGCCCAGGTGGGCCAGCTGCCAGTCGGTGGGGATCCCGTCGACGGCGCTGTACTGGCACATCGCGGACAGCCAGATCCGGTTGCGGAAGGTCGTGTCGCGCAGGGTGATCGGGTCGAACAGGCGGGGCATGGGTCAGCGCTCCGGGGTCAGGCCGAGGAAGGTGTGGCCGGCGGTGGTCAGGTCGGCGGGCGACAGCCCGTTGTCGACGGCAAACGCGACGGGACGCGGCTGGGCCATGTCGAACGGGTAGTCGCTGCCGACGACGATCCGGCCGGCGCCGGCCTGCGCGACGAGCAGGTCGAGCGCGTCGGCGTCGTGCGTGACGGTGTCCAGGAACAGCTCGCGGAAGCCCTCCCGGGGGCCGCGTTTCGCCGACCGGGCGACGTCGCCCCGGGTGCTGAACGCGTGCTCCCAGCGGCCGAGCAGGTCCGGCGCGCTGCCGCCGCCGTGCACGAAGCAGATCCGCAGCAGCGGCAGCTCCTCGGCCAGCCCGGACAGCAGCAGCGACGCGACCGCAGTGGCCGTCTCGGTCGGGTTGCCGATCAGGTTGGCCAGGTAGTACGACGACCACTCCGGGCGGGGCAGCTGCATGGGGTGCACCAGCACGGCCAGGTCCAGCTCGGCCGCTCCGGTCACCACCTCCCGCAACACCCCGCGGTCCAGCGAGTCGCCCTGCAGCAGCGGGGGAATCGCCACGCCGGCGATCCCGGGCACGGCCGCCAACGCGGCCAACCGGTCCCGGACCGCAGCCGCGTCGTGCAGTTCGACCAGACCGAGACCGACCAACGTGCCGGCGGAGGCGGCGACGGCGGCGGCCAACGCCTCGTTGAACTCGTCGACGTAGGAGTGCGCGTCGGCGTCACCCACCGGGAAGGCGAACGGGGGCGCCGACAGCACCCGCACCCCGACCCGGGCCGTGTCCATGTCCGACCGGATCGCCGCGAGATCGCTCATCGCCGACGCCGCGATGGACAACGGCAGCTCACCCAGAAACAACTCGCCGTCCCGGTCGGCCAGCGGGCCGTAGGGCGCGCCGGGCGGCAGCCGGAACAGGTCGCGGGGCAACCAGTGGGCGTGCACGTCCACCACGCCGCCGGCGAGCGCGTCGATCACGACAGCTCCAGCGGGGCGTTGTCGCCGTCCAGGTGCTCGACGGTGGTGAAGATCAGCTCGGTGTCGCCGACGTTCTCGATGTCGTGCAGCAGGTACTCGCCGGGACCGAAGTGGAAGTACCGGGTCTCGCCCGCGGCGTAGTTGACCTCGCGGGTGGTGCCGTCGAAGGTGTGCTGGCGGCTGGTGCCGGCGGTGACCGCCGTCCAGAAGTAGTCCAGCACGTGCCGGTGCGCGGGCCACCGCTCACCCGGGGCCAGGCGGATCTCCCAGACCCGGGCCCGCGGCGTCTGGGCCAGCAGCCGGGAGCCGACATGGCCGTCCTGGGCGCGGGTCTCGAACTCCGCGTGCAACTCGGGGGTCCAGCCGGCGAAATCGGTGCCGATCAGCGTGCCGGCCAGCGGCAGGTCGGCCAGGAAGGTGGTCATCGTGATGTCTCCTTGTCGGGAACGGGGGTCAGCGGCCGGGGGCGTACAGGCCGAACCGCAGCGACGGGTCGCCGGGGGTCCAGGTGCCGCGGAACTGGGCGCGTTCGCCCATGTCCACGACGCGTTCGAGCAGGGCCGCGGACAGCGCCAGCTGGGCCGGCTCCCACTTGCGCAGGGCGGCCGCGATGTCGCCGTCGGCCTGCTGCAGGGCGTCGTGCAGGGCCCAGGCATCGGCCGCGGCCTTGGCGGTGCCGGCGGCGGCGTGCGGCCGGGCGGCGCAGGCGGCGTCACCGATCAGCGCCACCCGCCCGTCGGCCATCCTCGACGACCGGACGTCCTGCACCACCTGCACGTACGGGTGGACGGTGGCCGTGACCACCTCGGCGATAGCCGGGCCGAACACGTCGGCGGCGACGTGTCGCATCTGGTCGACGTAGCGGTCCTGGACCTGGCCCGGATGGATCGACACCGGACCGGCGAAACCGCGTTTGTCCAGCAGCATCTCGGACAGTTCCGGGCCGGCCGGCACGTTGCGGTACCAGACGTAGTTCATCAGCCGGTCGTCCGGCCCGGTGCCGTGCTCGCCGGGAATCGGGTACATGGTGATGTGCGAGTTCGGCACCACGGCGTAGCTGATGGCGTCCCGCAGGGTGGCCCGGGCGTGCGCCGACAGGGTGTGCTCGGGGACGGTGCCGCGCCAGCCGACGTAGCCGGAGTAGCTCATCGTGGCGCCCGGGTCGAGCCGGCCACGGGCCATCGAGGTGATCCCGTCGGCGAACACCACCAGCTCGGCGCGTTCGGTGCGGCCGCTGACGAAGCGGACCGTCACGCCGGTCTCGTCCTGGTCGAAGCCGGAGGCGAACTCGCCCAGCACGTACCGTTCGAGGCCGAAGTCGTCGAGCAGGGCCCGGTAGAAGGTGCCCCAGGCGGTGTAGCTCCAGGTTCGCTCGTCGCGGTGGACCACGCCGTCCGCGGCGTCCAGGTACTGCACCCACCGGGTGCTGGTGGACAGCTCGGCCGGATTGACGGTGCTGCGTTCGGTGAACCAGCGCAGCGTGTCCGGCTGCAGCACGATGCCGCTGCCGCGGCCGTCCAGCACGGCCGGCGTGCGCTCGAAAATGGTGACGTCGAAACCGACGTCGCGCAGCAGCAGGGCGGTGGTCAGGCCGCCGATGGAGCCGCCGATCACGACGGCCCGGGCGCCGGAGTAGCTGGTCATGGTCGGTTCTCCTGATGGGCGGCCGCCGCCAGGGAGGCGGCGTCGGGGGTGGGCGGGGACGACGGGGGGTCGGTGGGCAGCGGCGCGCCCCTGGTCTCCGGGGCGAAGGCCAGGCCGACCAGCGCGATCAGGCCGAACGCGGCGACGCAGGTGGTGGCCAGGCCCAGGTCGCCGCCGAACCAGCCGACCGCGATGACGCCGGCGATCATCGGGCCGGCCGCGGTGATGTACCGGCCGACGCCGTTGGCCACGGCCATCCCGGTGGCCCGGGCGCTGGGCGGGAAGATCTCGGGTCCGTACACGATGATCCCGGACAGGCTGCCGAACAGGCCGAAGCCCAGCACCGGCATCATCACCAGGTAGGTGCCGTAGCCGTGCTCGAACGGGAACAGGAACACGACGGCGGCGGCCGAGACGGCGAAGGTGACCAGGAACGCCTTGCGCCGGCCGATCGCGTCGGCCATGAAGCCCCACGACGCGTAGCCGACGATGCCGCCCGCGTTGAACAGCATGGAGGCGATCGCCACCCGGCTGTTCCCGACGTCCACCGGCAGCGACTCGGATGCGGCGGCCACCCGGATGATCTGCGGGTACCAGGTGGACACGCTCCAGAACGCGACGAGCGAACCGGTGGCCAGCGCGGTGGACACCAGGGTGTTGCGCAGCAGGGGCGGCGAGAGCAGGCGGCGCAACACGAACTGGTCCTGCTCGACCTGGTTGCCGGAACGTTTGCGGGAGCGGCGGCCGGCGATGTGCGAGGTGATCTCCGGCGGCTCGGGCACGTGCCGCCGGATGAAGTAGACCAGGATCGCCGGGATGACGGCCAGCCCCAGCATCAGCCGCCAGCCGTGACTGCCGAGCACCGCGTAGGCCAGCGCGGCAATGAAGAATCCGGCCGCGTAGCCGGACATCATCACGCCACATGCCTTGGCCCGGTATCGGTTCCGCCACACCTCGGCGACCAGGGCGGCGCCGACCGGGGCCTCGACACCGGAGCCGAGGCCGGCGATGAACCGGAGAATGCCCAACTGCCACCAGGTGTCGGCGAAGGCGGCGGCCGCGGTGAACACCGCGTAGGTCAGGATGCCGGCGGACAGCACCCGGGTGCGGCCGATGTAGTCGGCCAGCATGCCGAACAGGATGCCGCCGGTGGCCCAGCCGATCAGGAACAGCGCGACGGTGATCCCGCCGTACAGGCCGATGCTGCCGGCGGTCACCGGGATCCCGCTGTGGGGAAGCAGTTCCGTCATCGCCGGGCCGAGCACCAGGGCGTAGAGGCTGCCGGCGAAGCCGTCCAGCGCCCAGCCCAGGGTGGTGCCCAGCAGCACCAGCCATTGCACTCGGGTGATCTCGGTGCGCCAGCCGGGCGCTCGGGTGGTCGGGTTGCTCATCGGGCAGCTCCTTTGCCGGGCGGCTCGCGTCGGTGCGGCCACCGGAAGGCGGGTGGGGTGCGGCGGCGGGTGGGCGCGGCCGGGGAAACGGACGGGGTCGGGACGGGTCAGTTCAGCCGGCCGGGGTCGGCCTGGCCGTACCAGTCGACGTCGTCGGCGGCGGTCCGCACCACGACGGTCTTGATCCAGGTGAAGTCGTCGAACGATTCGGTGCCGGCGTCCTTGCCGATGCCGGACTCCTTGATGCCGCCCCAGGGCAGCGACGGTTCGAGGCGGTGGTGGTCGTTGACCCAGACCATGCCGGCGACGATCTTCTCGGCCACCCGGTGGCCGCGGGCCAGATCCCGGGTCCAGACGCCGGCGCCGAGGGCGAACCGGTTGTCGTTGGCCAGGGCGATCGCGTCGGCCTCGGTGTCGAACGGGACGACCGCGGCGACCGGTCCGAAGATCTCCTCCTGGGCCACCCGCATCTGGTTGGTGACCCCGGCCAGCACGGTCGGCCGCAGGTAGAAGCCACGGTCCAGGGGGGCCGGCAGGTCGGGGACGGTGCCGCCGGCGGCGAGGCGGGCGCCCTCGTCGAGCCCGATCCGCACGTAGGACAGGGCCTTGTCCCGCTGGGCGGCGCTGATCAGCGGGCCGAGCTGGGTGCTCGGCAGCGCGGGATCGCCGATCCGGATGGCGTCGGCGCGGGCGGCGAGGGCGTCGACGAAGGCGTCGTAGATGCCGCGCTGGACCAGGAACCGGGAGCCGGCCACGCAGGACTGGCCGGCGGCCACGAACGCGGCGAACGCGGCGCCCTCGGCGGCCACCATCGGGTCGATGTCGTCGAAGATCGCGATGGGGGTCTTGCCGCCGAGTTCCGCGGTCACCCGGGCGAACCGGGCGGCGGTGGCCAGCGCGGCCGCCCGCCCCGCCTCGGTGCCCCCGGTGAGGGTGATCTTGGCGATGTCGGGATGACGGGTGAGGCGTTCACCCGCCTCCCGACCGCCGGTCACCACGTTCACCACGCCGGCCGGCAGTCCTGCGGCGTGCAGGATCTCGACCAGGGCCAGCGTGGTGAGCGGGGTGAGTTCGGATGGCTTCACCACGACCGTGTTGCCGGTGGCCAGCGCCGCGGACAGGCTGCGGGCCAGGATCAGCATCGGATGGTTGAACGGGGTGATGATGCCGCAGACGCCGAGCGGGGCCCGGCGTTGGTAGGTCAGGTAGTCGCCGTCGCTGGGCAGCACGGCGTCGCGCTGGGCGGCCAGCAGGCCCGCGTTGTAGCGGAACCACTCGGGCACCCGGGACAGCTGCGCGCGGGTCTCGGTGATGGGCCGGCCGTTGTTCCGGGTCTCCAGCTCGTAGAGGCGGCCGCTGTTCTGCTCGACCGCGTCGGCCAGCCTCAGCAGCAGCCGGGCGCGCCGGCTGCGGGCCATGGTGGGCCACGGTCCGGTCTCGAACGCCGCCTTCGCCGTGGCGACCGCCGCGTCCACCTCCGCCGCCCCCTGTTCGGGCACCGTGGCGATGACCTGGGCGGTGGCCGGGTTGATGATCGACCGCATGGGCCGAGCCTGCGGCACCGGCCCGGCCTCGGCCAGCGGAGCCGGTGGAGCGGGAGCGATGCTGGTATCCGTCATTGGATGTGCCTCTCGACCGGTGGTGGGCCTGGTGGATGTCGAGAAGTATTCAGCGCTCCACCCCCTCGATCTATGGATCGAAAGCCATAGTTCATTCCGTTCGATGTGTGCCGGCACATAGGCTTGGGCGATGCCGGACGAGGCCGCGCTGACCGAGCTGCGCCGCTGGCTGACCGCGGTCGACCGGCTGACCCGGGCGGTGAACTCCGGCGACCGCCTGCGGGACGTGCTGGACCTGGTCGCCGATTCCGCCCGCGAGCTGCTCGGCTACGACTTCTGTGCGGTGCTGCTCCCCGATCCGACCGGGGGTCACCTGGTGATCACCGGGTGGAGCGGTCTGTCGGACGAGTACGTGGCCACCGTCAACGCCGACCGCCCGGTGCGGCTGGCCCTGGGCGGACAGGGGCAGGCGCCGTCCGGTCGCGCGTTCTCCTCGGGCCGCATCGTGGCGATCGCCGACATCGCGGCCGAGCCGCAGTTCGTTCCGTGGGGCGGGGTGGCCCGGGACCAGGGCTACCGGGCGATGGTGTCGGTGCCGTTGATCGCCGACGGCTCCGTCCTCGGCACCCTCAACGGCTACCACTCGCGGGTGCACGACTTCGGCCGCGACGAGGTGGAACGGCTCACCCTGCTGGCCAGCCACGCGGCGATCGCGCTCACCTCGGCGCGACTGGTCGACCGGCTGCGCGACCAGGCCGAGCTGCTGGGCCGATCGGAGCAGATCCACCGGCAGCTGCTGGACGTCGCCCTGGGCGGCGGCGGGGTGTCGGGCATCGGCGATGCGCTGGCCGGGCTGATCGGCCGGCCCGTGCTCATCGGGGATGCCGACGGGCGGGTGCTGGGATCGTCCGGGATGCAACCGGCGCTCGCGGTCGGCGCACCGCTGCCCGACCTCCTGCCGGCGGGGGCCCGACCGTGGGCCGTGCACGTCGCGGGCGACGTCGCGGCCCGGATCTGGGTGCCGGCCGCCGACCTCTCGCCCCTCGACCGGCGGGCCGTCGAGCATGCGTCGCTCGTGCTGTCCCTGGAACTGACCCGCCTGCGCACGGCGGTCGAGGTCGAACTGCGGCTGCGCGGCGAGCTGCTGGCCGAGGTGCTGGCCGGTGCCGCGGTGGACGGGCCCGCCGTCCGGGACCGGGCGGCCCGGCTCGGCCACGACCTGTCCGTCCCCGGGGCGGTCGTGGTCGGGCAGACGGACCCGCTCGATCCGGAGCGGCGGCCGGCGACCGAGCAACGGGTGCTGGCGGCCGTCGCCGACCTGGCCGGTCGCTTCCGCCCGCGCCCGCTGGTCGGCACTCACCG
>JBDHZW010000111.1:0-15244 GCA_039812105.1 Nakamurella sp. | reverse complement strand
TGGATGCGCTGGGCGCGGCCCGGCCGACCGCGCCCGGCACCCGGCCGCTGCTGGACGCGCTGACGAAGGCCCTTCTGCCGTTGGACCCGGCCAAGGCCTGGCTGATGCTCGGCGTGCTCGCGGCGCGGCTGCCGGCCGCCGACGACGTGCTGGCCGCGGTCCGGCTGGCCGGCACCGACGGGCCGGTCGCGGCGATCCGGCCGGCGATCTGGAGCGGCCCGACCCCCCGCCTGCTGGACGCCGGCCCGTTCCCGTCGGTGCAGATCGTCGCCGGCGAGGTCCTGGTGGACGTCGACCACACCGCTAAGATCAATTTCGCCACCGGCATCCAGCGGGTTACCCGGGAGGCCGCGCGTCGGTGGGCCGATCGGCCGGACGTGGTGTTCGTCGGCTGGCACACCGACCGGCCGGCGCTGCGCCGGCTCACCCCGGCGGAGGCGCGGCGGGCCTGCTGGGGCGGTCCGCCGGTCGACGACCCCGATCCGGGAGCGGTGGTCATCCCGGTGGATTGCCGGTACCTGCTGCCGGAACTGGCCACCGAACCGTCCCGGACCGGGGCGCTGCTGTCGCTGGCCCAGTACTCGTCCAACCGGCTCTCGGTGGTCGGCTACGACATGTGCCCGATCACCGTGCCGGAGACGTGCGGCCCGGCGATGCCGGCCGCGTTCGCTCGGAACCTGGCCGCGGTCCGGTACGCGGACGCCGTCGCGACGATCTCCGAGGCAGCCGCCGTCGAGTACCGCGGCTGGGCGGCGATGCTGCCGCAGATCGGCATCCCGGGGCCGGCGGTGACCGCATGTGTGCTGCCCAACGAGGGGCGCGAGTGCTCGGAATCGGCGCTGGCCGCCGGTGCCGACCGATTGCTGGTCGGCGGCCTGCCGATGGTGCTGGTGGTCGGCAGTCACGAGCCCCGCAAGAACCACCTGGCCGTCCTGCACGCGGCCGAGTTGCTGTGGCGGGAGGGCCGGTCGTTCAGCCTGACGTTCATCGGCGGCAACTCCTGGAGCAGCGACGAGTTCGTCGGCCGGGTGCAGGAGCTGCAGCTGCGCGGCCGCCCCGTCGAGTCGATCTCCGCGGCCGGCGACGACCTGCTGTTCGCCGGTTACCGGCTGGCCCGGTTCACCGTGTTCCCCTCCATCAACGAGGGATTCGGGCTGCCGGTGGTCGAATCGATCGCCTGCGGCACGCCGGTCATCACCTCCGACTTCGGCTCGATGAGAGAGATCACCGCGGACGGCGGCGCGCTGCTGGTCGACCCGCGCGACGACCACGCGCTGGCGGCCGCGATGCGCACCCTGCTGACCGACGACGCGGAACTGGAGCAACTGGCCAAGCAGGCCAGACAGCGACCGACCCGGACCTGGGACCGGTACGCCGACGAGGTGTGGCAGATCCTGAACCCCGACGAGGAAAGCGCGTGAAGAGTCGATGAGTACGCAGAAGGAAGCCCGGACCGCCCGACTGGCGGCCGAGCCGCTGGTCCCGTCGGGACCGGTCAGCGGCTTCGTCGGCGGGACCGCCGACTCGGTCCGCGGCGTCTGGCGCTATCGCGAGCTGCTGGACCTGCTGGTCAAGCGAGAGCTGAAGAGCCGCTACAAGGACAGCGCGCTGGGCTTCCTGTGGTCGCTGATCCGTCCGCTGACGCAGCTGCTCATCTACTACATCGCGATCGGCCAGTTCCTAGGTGCCGCCCGCTCCATCCCCGACTTCGCCATCTACATCTTCACCGGCTTGACCGCGTGGGGGCTGTTCAGCGAGATCATCTCCACCGGGACCGGGTCGATCGTGGCCAACGGCGGGCTGGTGAAGAAGATCTATCTGCCCCGCGAGGTGTTCCCCCTGTCGGTGATCGGCTCGGCGATCTTCAACTTCCTGATCCAGCTGGTCATCCTGCTGGTTGCGGCGATCATCGCCAGTGAGATCCCGTCGCCGGCCGGCCTGGGCTACGTGCTGCTGGGCACCGTTCTGCTGCTGATCTACGCGACCGCCGCGGCGTTCCTGCTGTCTGCGGTCAACGTCTACCTACGGGACGTGCAGTACCTGGTCGAGGTGGTGCTGATGGTCGGCTTCTGGGCCTCGCCGATCGTCTATGCATGGAGCTTCGTGCACGACGCGCTTCATTCGGAGTTCCTGAACAACCTGTACCTGGCGAACCCGGTGACGCTGGCGGTGCTGGCGTTCCAGAGAGGGCTGTGGGTCGCCGGGTCCAGCGTGCCGCAGCCGAACGACCTCGGTCTGCGCATCGTCGTCGCCGCCGCGATCGGGCTGCCGGTGCTGTGGATCTGCCAGCGAGTGTTCGCCCGGCTGCAGAACAACTTCGCGCAGGAACTCTGATGACCCGCTTCAGCGACGGCGTCACGGTCGTCAAGGTGACCGGGGCCAGCAAACGCTTCGTCATCCGCAAGGAGAAGTCGCTCAAGGAGCGGCTGGTCAACATGGGCCGCTCCCGGGCGCACAAGGACGACTTCTGGGCGTTGCGGGACGTCGACCTGGACATCCACAGCGGGTCGACGGTCGGCCTGATCGGCCCCAACGGCTCGGGTAAGTCCACCCTGCTCAAACTGATCGGTGGCATCTTGCAGCCGACCAGCGGGACGGTGGAACACCGCGGGCGGCTGGCCGCCCTGCTGGAGCTGGGCGCCGGCTTCCACCCCGACCTGACCGGGCGGGAGAACGTCTACCTGAATGCCTCGATCCTGGGCCTGTCGCGCAAGCAGACCGGCCAGTTCTTCGACCAGATCGTCGCGTTCTCCGGGATCGAGCAGTTCATCGACACACAGGTGAAGTTCTACTCGTCGGGCATGTACGTGCGGCTGGCGTTCGCGGTGTCGGTGCACGTCGACCCGGACGTGCTGCTGGTGGACGAGGTGCTGGCGGTCGGCGATGAGCCCTTCCAACGCAAGTGCATGGACCGGATCCGCCAGTTCCAGCACGAGGGCCGGACGATCATCCTGGTCACCCACGGCCTGGACGCGGTCGCCGATCTCTGCGACCGGGCCGTCGTGCTCGAGCACGGGCAGATCGTGATGGACGGCGACCCTGTCGACGCGCTGCGTCACCTGCGGGCCGACTTCGAGGCGATGCGGCAGGAGGACATCGACACGGCGCGCGAGGTGGCCGAGGAGGAGATCGCGAGTGCCCGCGTCACGGGCGTGTCGGTGACCGATCCCGGCGGCGAGCCGGTCAGCGTGATCACGCCGGGCGCCGGCCTGCTGGTCAACGTCGACGTCTCGATCGACGGCGTGGTCAACGACCCGGTGCTGGGCATCAGCGTGGACAGCATGCTCGGCCAGGTGGTGTACGGGATCAACACCCGGCTGATGGGCCTGCGGATGGAGCCGATGAGCGGGCGGTCGCGACACACGTTCCGGCTCGACGACGTCAAGCTCGGCGAGGGCCAATACACCATCCACGCGGCCATCGCCCGGGACGGTGGCGTCGAGCTGAACCGCATGCTCAACGGCGCGTCGCTGTCGGTGCACTCAAAGGGACAAAGCGTCGGTTTCATCGACGTCACCACCGAATTCCTGTCCGATCAGCCCAGGGTCCGTGTCGACCCGGCCTGATCGACTGCCTTATCCGGTACAGTTCCTCGGAAGAATTTACCTCGCATACAGGACGTGATCGTCGTTACACAATACGAAGAACCCCTGACGGATTCCGGAGTTTACCGTTCCGGGTATTTCGAGACGCGACTCGCCCCGAATCCCAGTCGCACGGCTACCTGGCGACACATCTGCCGCTACCTCGAGCGGTTCGTCGAACCGGATGCGGCAGTGCTGGAACTGGGCGCGGGCTGGTGCGACTTCTCCAACAACATCCGGGCCGGTGAAGTTGTGGCGATGGATATCGACGCCGTGGTCCGCACGGCGGCCGCACCCCACGTCCGGCCCGAGGTCGGCGATTGCTCCGACCTCTCCCGCTTCCCGGACGCCACCTTCGACGTGGTGTTCGCCTCCAACCTCCTCGAGCACCTCGAACGACCGCAGGCGCAGCGACTGCTGGCGGAGGCGGCGCGGGTGCTGCGACCGGACGGTCGGTTGATGCTGCTCCAGCCGAACTTCCGGCTCGATCCTGGCGGGTACTTCGACGACTACACGCACGTCGCGATCTACACCGACCGATCCCTGAACGACTACCTGACCTCGCTGGGCTGGCGGGTCGAGACGGTCATCGCCCGCTTCCTGCCGTTGACCATGAAGAGCCGTGCCTCGCGGCTAACCTTCCTCGTCCCGGCCTACCTGCGTTCCCCGGTCAAGCCCCTTGCCGGGCAGATGCTGCTGGTCGCACGAACCAGCGACTCGTGAGCACAACCCACCGCCCGCCCCCGGTCTGGAGCCGATAGCAATGTGGAACGACAAGACGATTAGCGTCATTCTTCCGACCTACCGGGAAAAGGACAGCATCGCCGCCTGTATCAACGCCTTCGACAAACTCGGCATCGTCGACGACATCATCGTGATCAACAACAATGCCGAACCCGGGACCTCCGAGGAGGTGGCCGGCACCGCGGCCCGCGAAATCGTCGAGACCAAGCAAGGTTACGGCGCCGCCATCGCCCGCGGGTTATCGGAGGCGACCACCGACCTGGTCTGCATCTGCGAGCCGGACGGCACCTTCGAGCCGCGTGACCTGTTCAAGCTGCTGGCCTTCACCGCCGAATGCGACGTGGTGGTCGGCTCGCGCACCGTGTCCAACTTCATCTGGGACGGCGCGAACATGGGCCTGTTCCTGCGATGGGGCAACTGGGCCGTGGCCAAGCTCATCGAGGTCCTCTATAACACCGCCTACCTCAGCGACGTCGGCTGCACATTCCGGGTGATGTCGTGGGAGCGCGCCCGCGATATCTCGGAGCTGCACCGGACGTCGGGCTCGGCGTTCGGGCTGGAGATGCTGCTGCTGGCCATCATCCGGCGCGCGCGCATCGTGCAGGTCCCAGTGAACTACTACCCGCGGGTCGGTGAGTCCTCGGTGACCGGTCACCTGGGCAAGACGATCAGGTTGGGTGCCCAGATGATGGCGATGGTCGTGCGGTACCGGCTGCACGCGCGGCGGATCAGGTCCGCCCGAGCGGCCTGACCCGGAAGCAGTCAGGAGAAGACGCATCACCGTGAACTCATCCTCAGATGTCGTCGACCCTCCCGCCGACGTCCGACCGGCCGATCCGGAGCCACACGGGTTCCTGGTTTACGCGCTGGCCTGCCTGCCCGCGGTGCTGGTCGGCCTGGGCGTGCGCATCTGGATTATGCGATCGCCCCTGCTGCCGCTCAACGCCGACGAGGCGTCAACCGGTCTGCAGGCATGGGGGGTCCTGCACGGCGATTTCAAGGCAATCGTGTCGGGCAACCAGTACGGGGCTGCCACCGAGTCGTACTTGTTCGCGCCGTTTCTGGTCGTCTGGACCGGGCCGGTCACCCTGCGCATGCTGTCGATCGCGCTGTCGGTGGTCGCCGCCGCCGTCCTCTACGCGCTCGCCCGAGAGTTCGTCTCCCGGGCGCTGGCCCTCTGCGTGGCGCTGATCGGCTGGTCCATGTCCGCCGCGGTGGTGCTGGTGTGGACGCGCCCCTACATGGGGTACACCACCGGGTTCATCGCCGAGGTGGTCGCCATCCTGGCGGCCACCCGCGCGATGGACCGTCGGGAGCATCTGGGCCGGCTCGCACTGCTGTGCGGCTTCGCGGCCGGGTTCGCCATCTACAGCCACCCCATGTTCGGCATCGTGTCCCTCCTGGCCCTGATCCCGCCGACGGTGATCCACGTGCGGGCCCTGACGGGCTGGTGGCTCCCGGCCGCCGCCGGCGGGGTGCTTGGCCTGTCCCCGTGGCTGGTGTTCATCGCCCGCAACGGGCCGCCGTCGGGCCCGCAACTGGAGTCGACCTACCCGAGTCGGGTCGCCGGCTTCGTGGTCGACATGATGCCGCGGCTGATCGGGCTGCGCAGCGGCAACGGCAGCTGGCTCGGCGGCCACGCCTGGCTGGTCCTGCTAATCGTCGGACTCGTCCTGGTCGGGGCCCTGGTCGGGCTGGTCCTCCTGGTCCGCCGGTTCGGGCGGCGGGCGCTGCCGGTGCTGATCAGCGGTGTGTTCGCGTTCCCGGCGCTGGCCGTGGTGCCGGCGCTGGTCGGGCACGCCGACGCCCGTTACGGCCTCCCGTTCATTCCTCCG
Source organism: Nakamurella sp. (assembly GCA_039812105.1). Lineage (GTDB taxonomy): Bacteria > Actinomycetota > Actinomycetes > Mycobacteriales > Nakamurellaceae > Nakamurella. The sequence goes on along the minus strand of JBDHZW010000111.1, from coordinate 9,081 downwards.
CTGGTCGTCGGCCTCGCCGGCCTCGGCCTGCTGTTGCCGGCTCGGGGTCAGCGATCGCCCCTGCTGGTCGCGGTCATCCCGATGGTGTGGGCGCTGCTGGCCTGCGTGCCGCTGATCCACCACGACATCGGCTGGACCACTGCCGCCCCGGATGCGGGCGCGGAGCAGGCGACCGAGTACCTCCTCGACCACGGTGCGGTCGCCGTCGGCGGCGAGTACTGGGCCACCTACCTGGTCGACTACCTCTCGGACGACGACCTGAAGGTGCGACCGGATCTGTGGATCCGGTTCCCCGACGACGCCGCGGCCTTCGATCAGGTGCCCGTGCCGGAACGGTTCTTCATTTACACGACCGGCCTGCCGCCGAACCTGCCACTACCGGCGGACGAATACGACAAGGTGACCGTCGGCGGGTACGACATCTACGTGCCTCATGCCGGGTGAGCGCACCGTCGCGGGGACGGGGACGGGGGCGGGGCCCAGGGCGCCGGCAGAGGTGATGGGGCCGGCCCCGGTCCCGGAAGGACGTGACGAGGCGCGGCCGGACCGGGCGGTGGCCGGGGCGTCAGTGGCACGGGGGGCCGGCGGCCGCCGAGCGGCCCTGGCGGCGTCCTGGGGGCCGGCGCTGCGCCTGGGCGGCCTGATCTGGCTGATCTTCACCGCGCTGCGCTACGTCACGGCCGCGGTTGTGGAGTACCAATTCCAGAGTGACCACGGCAGGCTCCGCTTCGGTCTGCCCGGCGTGCTGTCCCTCCCGTTCACGTTCGATTCGGGCTACTTCGCGGAGATCGCCGGCAACGGTTACTTCGGTGAGCGGATGTCCCCGACGTGGCGGGCCTTCTTCCCCGGTTATCCCCTGGCCATGCGGGCAACGTCGCTCGTCCTGACCTTCGACGTGTCCTGGGGTCGGCTGGTCGTGGCCGGCGCGCTGGTCAGCGCCGCCTGCTCGCTCATCGCCACGGTCGTGGTGTTTCGCCTCGCCCAGGAGTTGGCCGGGGTTCGCGCCGGCATCTGCGCCGCCCTGCTGCTGATGGTCTGGCCGGCCGCCACCTTCCTCACTGCGGCCTACTCGGAATCGCTCTACCTGGCGTTCGCCGTCGGAGCCTGGTGGAACGCGTTGCGCGGCCGGTGGTGGGTCGCCGGGTTGCTGTGCGCGGGTGCGTCCCTGACCCGGGTCAACGGCGTCTTCCTAGCTCTCGCCCTGCTGGTGCTGCTCCTGGTCCGGGTCGCCCGCCGGCAGGAGACTTTCCGGGTGCACAAGGTGCTGGCGGTCGGGGTGGGCACGTTCGGCGCGGTCGCGTACCTGGGCTACCTGTGGGCGATGACGGGCGACCTGCAGGCCTGGCAACAGGCCCAGGCCGAGGGGTGGGGCCGCGCGACGGTCGCGCCGTGGACCGCCCTGACCAACACCGTCGAAGCCATCGGCGTCGTGCCCGATCCGTTCCAGCGGGCCCAGTTGATCATCGACGTCGCGGCCGTCGCGCTGTGCTTGCTAGCCGCGGGGTACCTGGTCTACCGGCGGTACTGGGCGGAACTGACCCTGACCCTGCTCACCGTGCTGGTCCTGGCCAGCAACACCACCTACCTGTCGATCATTCGCAACACCTTGACGATCTTCCCGCTGTTCGTGATCGGTGGGGCGATCCTGGCCCGCCGGCGTGAATGGGTCACCTCGATGGTGCTGACCCTGTCCGGCGTGTGGATGATCGGGACGACCGCCCTGTTCACCCTGACCCGGTGGGTCGGGTGAGCGCCCCCGACCGGGCCGGCGCCGGACATCCCGGCGCCGCGGGTGAGGAGCGGGCGCGGAGTGTCGAGCCGTTAAGTTATCCGGGTGACTGCGGAACCCTTCGTGTCGTTCGCACCGAACCGTGAGGACGTCGTCCTGCGTCGGGCGTTTCCGGATGTCCGTGCCGGCGGGTTCCTCGATCTGGGCGGCCGCGGGCCGGCCGAGTCGTCGATCGGGCACGCCTTCGTCCGGCTCGGGTGGACGGGCCTGCGGGTGCCAGCGGGTGAGTCCGTCGACGGGCTGGCCGTGCCCGCGGGTGACCTGCATTTCGTGGTCGTCGACGGGCCGTCGGCCGAGCGCATCGCAACGCTGGGGCAGGCCCTGCCGGACTCGGTGCGCCCCTGGGTGCTGGTCCTGCGGGACAGCGCCGCGGCCGTCCCGGCCCGGACCTCGCCGGAGGTCATTGACCCGTTCGCGGCGCAGGGGTACGAGCTGTGCCTGAACGACGGCGTGTCGCTGTTCCTGGTCGACCGGGGCCGGCCGGCGGCGGTGCGGGAGGCATTGTCGCTCCCTGCGAACGTGCTGGACGATGTCGTCTACCACCGAGACGTTGCTCGGGACCAGCTGCTTGCCGACCTGGACGCCCGGCTCCGGGCGACCACCGATCGGCTCAATGAGCACGACGAGGCCAACCTGGCCGCCGTGCTGGAGTGGCGTCGCTTCGCGGTCGACGCGTGGGCGCGCGCGGCGACCGCGGGCCGCGCCGCCGAGGTGCGCAACCTGCGCAAGCAGATCGAGCTGAACTTCAACCACATCAGGGTGGTTGACTCCGAGATCGACCGGTTGCGCGACGAGCTGGACGCCTTCCAGCACACCTTCTCCTGGCGGGTGACCGAGCCGTTGCGCCGAGTCCGCGGGGTCATCAGGCGAGGCCGCTCTTGAGCCCCTCGGCCGCCCCCGGGTCGGCCCTGATCGGGGCGAGCGACGTCGAGCTCGCCCAGGCCGCGCAGGAGGCCCTGGCCGACCGGCTGGCGGCCGCGGCGGTCCACCTGCTGCCCGCGCCCCCGCCGGTACGGGGCGATGATCCGGCCGGCACGGTCGTCGACCTGCTCGAGTCGGCGGTTCGCGCACTGGCCCCCCGGCCGGACAACGACCGCATCTGGCTGCTGCTGACCGCCGTCGCCGCGGCCTACCCCTCCCGCGGGCAGGTCGACCGGACCCGGCGCAAGCTGCAATTGCGCGGCGAGCGGGCCGCGGTGTTGTCGGTGCTGGCAGATACGCTTGATCTGGCCGCGGAGGCCGGGGATCCGACTGCGCCGATCGACGTCGTGGAACGGGTCGTGGTCGTCGACGTCGACCACACGGCCAGGTACGACCTGCACACTGGGATCCAGCGGGTCTCCCGCAGCCTGATGCCGATCTGGACTGCCGAGCATGGGGTGGTGCCGGCCGCGTGGACCGCGCAGTCCGGTGCGCTACGGCACCTCTTCCCGGCGGAACTGGCCCGGGTGGTCGAGTGGAGCGGCATTGCCAACCGTCCGGAGGTCGAGTTCGGCCGGCCGATCGGCGACCTGGTCGCCACCCGCCTGCTGGTTCCCTGGCGCAGCGTGCTGGTGCTTGTCGAGGTGCCGCCCGCGGCGGCCTGCGACCGGCTGGCCGCGTTCGGCTCGTACTCGGGCAACCGGCTGGTCGCGGTGGCCCACGACGCCATTCCGATTGTCTCCGCCGACATGGTGCCCACCGAGGACACCAGCAAGTTCGTGCGGTTCCTGACGGCCATCAAGTTCGCGTCCCGGGTGGCGGGTGTGTCCGCGTCCGCCGCGTCGGAGATCGCCGGCTTCGCTGCCGCGTTGCCCACCCAGGGCCTGGTCGGCCCGACCGTGGTCGAGGTGCCGTTGGGCGCGCCGGACGTCACCCGGGAGGTCGGCACGGACATCACGCACGAGGTCACCGCTTCACCGGCCGGTGGGGCCCGTCCGGCGCCCGTGCCGACGATCCTGGTCGTGGGCAGTCACGAACCGCGCAAGAACCACCTGGCCGTGTTGTACGCCGCCGAGGTGCTCTGGCGCGAGGGCCGCGAGTTCGAGTTGGTGTTCATCGGCGGCAGCGGCTGGGGCGACGAGTTCCCTCGGCGGGCCGCCGAGCTGCGGCAGGCGGGCCGGTCGATCAGCGTCCGCCGCGCGGTCACCGACGACGAGCTCAACGCGGCCTATGCGACGGCGCGATTCACCGTGTTCCCGTCCCTGCACGAGGGCTTCGGCCTGCCCGTGGTGGAGTCGATCGCCCACGGCACACCCGTGATCACCTCCGATTACGGCTCCACAGCCGAGAGCGGCGCGGCCGGCGGGACGATCCTGGTCGACCCGCGGGACGACGACGCGCTGACCGGGGCGATGCGCACCCTGCTGACCGACGACGAGGTCCTGCGGCATCTGCAGGCGCAGATCGCGGCCCGTCCGGAGCGGACCTGGAAGGACTACGCGGACGACCTGTGGGAGCAACTGGTGGATCCCGAACGGCGGGCGGTGCGGTGAGGCAGCGACTGCGTCACGCAGGTCGCCGGCGGCCGGCGGCCGCCGGTATCGTCCAGGCCGGCCCGGACGACGTTGACGCCGTTGCCGCGGCGGTCGACGCGCTGGCGCACCATCGCCGGAACACAATACGGCGGCGGGCGCAGGAGGTCGTGCGTGCGCTCGGCGGTGGCGGCGGGGACGCGGTCCCCACGGCGGATGCGGTCCGGGCCCTGATCCGGGCGGTGACGCCGGTCGATTCGGCGCGCGCCTGGCTCATGCTGGCCGTGCTCGGCGGACGCTACCCCGACGGCGGCCAGGTTCAGGCTGCGACCCGGACCGCCGCCCTGGACGGCGCCGACCCGGTCGTCGCCGCCGCCCTGGCAGAATTGGTGCGGGTCTCCCGCGAGGAGGAGGTAAGCCCGGGCAGTCACCCCTGGCCGCAGGTCAGGGTGCTCACCCGGCAGACGTTGGTCGACGTGCACCACACGGCCACCGCCGGGTTCGCGACCGGTATTCAACGGGTGACCCGGGAGGTCACCCGGCGCTGGTTCGACCGGCACGAGCTGACTCTGGTCGGCTGGCACCAGGACCTGTCCGGCATGCGGGTGCTGACTCCCGACGAGGGCCGCCGGGCCCGCTTCGGCGGAGACGAGGCCGATGTGCCTGCCGACGACCCGCTGCTGGTGCCGTGGCAATGCCGGTACATCCTGCCCGAGCTGGCCGCCGAGGTGGTGCGAGCCGGCCACCTGCAGGCGATGGCGCAGTACTCTGGTACCAGCCTGAACATGATCGGCTACGACCTGGTCCCGATGACCACGGCCGAGACCGCGCACGAGGGCATGGTGCCCGGCTTCGCCCGCAACCTGGCTGCAGCCCGGTACGCCCGGGTAATCGTACCGATCTCCGAGGGCGCCGGTGTTGAATACCGGGGCTGGCGGGCAATGCTGGCCGGCGCCGGGCTTTCCGGACCCCGGATCGAGCCGGTGGTGCTGCCGGCGCAGGCTCAGCCAGAGACCGAGGTGTCGATGCGTCTGGCGAGCGCGCGCATCCCGGTCGGCGCGTTGCCGGTCGTCCTGGTGGTCGGCAGCCACGAACCGCGTAAGAACCACCTGGCGATCCTTCATGCGGCCGAACTGCTGTGGCGCGAGGGACGGGCCTTCAGCCTCTGCTTCATCGGGGGCAACTCCTGGAACAGCCAGGAGTTCACCGACACACTGGCGGATCTGCAGGACGCCGGCCGGCCGGTCGAAGCTGTGTCGGCGGCGAGCGACGATCTGCTCTGGGGTGCGTACCGGGTGGCCAGGTTCACCGTCTTTCCGTCCATCAACGAGGGTTTTGGGCTCCCGGTGGCCGAGTCCCTAGCCTGCGGAACCCCGGTCATCACTTCCGGCTTCGGCTCGATGAAAGAGATTGCCGACGACGGTGGTGGGGCGCTGTTGGTCGACCCGCGGGACGACGAGTCCCTGGTGTCGGCGATGCGCTCGCTCCTCGTGGACGACGACCTGATGGCCGAACTGCGGCGCCAGGCTCGAACCCGGCCGGAACGGACCTGGGACAGCTACGCCGTGGACACTTGGACCGCCCTCACCGGGGAGGCACCGGTCGACCCAAAAGCCTGACCGCGCCACCGATGCCCGCCCCCACCCCAGGGGCAGGCATCGGCCGACCCATCGAAGAGGAACCCCCCATGGAGCCGTCGGTCAACGACGACCTGCACGCCACCCGGGTCATGCTGTCCGAACAGAACGTGATCGACCGCCGCCGGTTCGGGCTGGCCAAGCGCATCGTGATGCGCGGTTCCCGGATGTTCACCCACCGCCTTGTCGCCGCCGCCGAGCATCTTGCCGATGCCGTGCAGCGATTGGACGACCACCAGCGGGCGGCCGTCGAGGATCTACGGCGAGAACTGGGAACGGTCCGGGAAGCGGCCACCCTCGCCCAGGAGCACACCCACGAGGTAGCTCGGGACCTGGAGACCCGCGCCGAACAGCGGCACGACCAGGCCATGGCCCAGTTGGCCGCGACCCAGGTTCGGTTGCAGGACACCGTCGCCACGGTGGCCCGCCTGGAAGCGGCGGTGCAGTCGCTGAAGACCCGGCTGACCGCGACCGAGAAGGCTGCCTTGTACCAGCGGGCCGAGTTGCAGCGGGCGCGCACCCAGGTCGGCCGGCTGGGCCGGTGGGCGGCGGGTGACGTCGGCGCCGGTCCGGCCACAGGATCGTCCGGCGGCACCCCCGCCGGCTCGCCGGGCGCGACCGCCGAGTGGACCGCTGACTCCCTGGACGAGCAGGGTTACCTGGACTTCGAGGAGCGGTTCCGCGGCAGCAGGGACGAGATCCGGACCCGCCAGATGGACGCGGTGCAGTACGTGCGCGACCTGCAGCCGGGGCATGGCCCCCTGCTCGACATCGCCTGCGGCCGCGGCGAGTGGCTCGACGTGCTCGGCGGTCAGGGCATCGAGGCCTACGGCGTCGATGCAAATTCGGCGATGATCGCCGATGCCGCAGCGGCCGGTCTTGACGTGCGGCACGAGGACGCCCTGGCCCACTTGGCCGGCGTCGAAGAGTCCGCGCTGCAGGCGATCTCAGCGTTCCACTTCGTCGAGCACATCCCGCTCGGGTTGCTGGTGTCGATGCTCGACGACGCGCTCCTGGCCCTGCGGCCGGGCGGCATCCTGCTGTTCGAAACGCCCAACCCAACCAACCTGATGGTGGGCTCGGCCTCGTTCTACCTCGATCCGACGCACGTTCGGCCGATCCACCCTGAGTTCCTACGCTTCCTTGTCGAGTCGCGCGGCTTCACCGACGTGCAGATCCACTACGTGCATCCGGCGATCCCGAACGACGCGTTGGTCGAGTCCGGCCCACCCGAGGGCTACCCGGACGCCCGGCTCGACCGTGTCGTCACCACGGTCGAGGCATTCGTCTACGGGCCGCAGGACTACGTGCTCACCGCGCGGCGGCCCGCGGTGGCCGAGGCCCCGGCGCTGGCGGTCCCGGAATCCGAGTAGCCGATGACGGGCCGCGTCAGCGGAGAAGGATCGGCCTGGACAAGCGGGGTGTCGACCAGTCGGGCCGCGTTCTGGGTCACCACCGTGCTCGGCTCAGCCACCTGGTCCCAGATCAGGTCGGTGCTGGTGCAGGTGTAGAAACTCACGTCACCGTCGGCGGCCGGCTGCACCGCCACGAGTTGACCAGCACGCCGTGATGAAACCCGAGTTCCGGTCCGGTCACGGTCACGGTCAGGTTGTCCAGCACCGTGCTGACCCCGGGTCGGCCAGGGCCTCGGCAAGATCGATTTGTAATTCGGTGACCTGCGCAGATGGCTGGCGACACGCCGACGATCGACGGTGACGGGTGGGCATGACTCCAGTGATGATCATGAAGGTTCTTCACGCCATCCGATCTGTCACGAAGGACCATGCCCGGTGCCATCATCGCTCACGTACGCCGTCATCGACCCCTTCGACGAGGACGAGTTTCCCGACGTCCCACCTGCCCCGGCGGCGTTGCTGGCTGCGCTGCGGACGGTGCCCGATCCGCGGGACCGTCGCGGTCGGCGGCACGGACTGGTCGGCATCCTGGCGTTGGCCGCCTGCGCAGTCATCGCCGGCGCTCGCTCGTTCGTGGCGATCGCCCAGTGGTCCACCACGATGACCCCGGCCGCGGCCGCCTGCATCGGTGTGACCGGCGAGCTGCCCAGCGAATCCACTATCCGGCGCACCCTGAACCGGGTCGACGGCAACGGCTTGGACGACATCATCGGAGCCCGGGCAGCGTTACGTCCCACCGACCCCAAGCAGATGGTGGTGATCGCGGTGGACGGCAATACAGTACGCGGCTCGGCCTCCGACGGCGGCCCGGGGCGGCACCTGCTCGCCGCCCTCGCCCACGCCAGCGGCATCGTCCATGGGCAACGCGACGTCGACAAGACGATCGTCCAGGACGACGACTGGTACCGGCCTTTACCCGCGGTGACCGTCGCCGACCGAACCGGGAATACTCGAACACGACCAGCATGATCGGCTACTGGAGGCGGCGAGGTGACCGGGACAAGGTCGCCGCGCTGCGTCGACATCAGCAGTCGATACCGACGCTGGACGTGAACGATCCCGGCTACCGGCGGCTGCGGTACATCCGCTACGCCGACGATCACCTTCTGGGGTTCGTCGGTCCGAAGGCCGAAGCCGAGCAGATCAAGGAACGGCTCGCCGGGTTCCTCAAGGACACCTTGCGGCTGGATCTCTCACCGGAGAAGACCTTGATCACCCACGCCCGCACCCACGCGGCGAGGTTCCTCGGCTACGACATCACGACCCGGCACCACGACACGTGGCGCCGCAACGGGCGACGCACCCTGAACGGGACGATCGCCTTGAAGGTGCCCGTCGACTGGGTCCAGGGCAAGTGCCGCGGGTACCAGGGACCGGCCAACCGGCCGTTGATCCGCAACGAACTGCTCCGCACCAGTGACCACAACATCGTCGCGGTCTACGGCGCGGAGTACCGAGGTTACGTGCAGTACTACCAGATGGCCGGCAACATCAACTGGCTCAACAAGATCCGCTGGATGATGGAACGGTCGATGTTCACGACCCTGGCTGGATATCACGCTCAGGGAGAGCCGCTGTTCCGCTGTTGAGTGAGCCACCGTTCCGTTCGGTGGTGAGCCGGCCTACCGGGATGGGGATGAGCCCTGGCGCCCCGGCCCGCCGGCCCTGCGTCCGTTGATGGCGCGCTGTTGCGGTCGGCGTCGGCGACGCCCGGCCGCTCGTGGGCATCCCGAGCGACGCTGTCGGCGCCGTCCAGCTCGACGTCCGACGGCCCGGGTGGCGGCTCA
>JBDHZW010000110.1:0-15282 GCA_039812105.1 Nakamurella sp. | reverse complement strand
TCGGCGACGAACGGCTGGTGACCGCGCCGCTGACCGCGCACGGCCCGGCCGCCCGGCGCCGCCGCTACACCCGGGCCGGCGCCGGCGCCCTGGTGGTGGCCGCCGCCCTGGCCGGGCTCACCTGGTGGCTCGGCTGGCCGATCGCGCTCTACCCGGTGTGGCCGGTGCTCGCGCTCGTCGCCGGCTGGCGGCTGGCCGCCGACCGGTACCGCAACCTGGGTCATGCCGTCGTCGACGGCCGGCTGATCGTCCGGCTCGGGTCGCTGCACCGCCGCCGCACCGTGCTCGCCGTCGACGGCGTCATCGGGGTCACCGTCCGGCGGTCGTTCTTCCAACGCCGCGCCGGGCTGGCCACCCTGATCGTCACCACGGCGGCCGGCGCCCAGCACTACGACGTGCCCGACCTGCCCCTGCGGTCGGCGCTGGAACTGGCCCGCCGGCTGCTGCCGGACTCGGTCGCGACCGCGCGCGCCTGACCGCTACAGGTTCTGGTCCTTGGTCGAGTAGTTGGCCCGGGCCGGATCGACCGGATCGGCCTCGGCCGGGTCGATGTCGGTGGTCGCGAAGCTCGGGGTCCCCGGCGGGACCGGGTCCGGCTCGTTGGGGTCGATGTCGGTGGTCGCGAAGTTGGGTTCGCGGACCTCGGCCAGTTGTTCGTCGCGTTCCAGATCGTCCCGGGCGTAATCGGGTCGCGCGGCAGCGTCCGGCTCATCGTCGTCGCGGTGCTTCATGACATTTCCCTTTCCGCTTCCCTACCTGATTCCCTGCCTGACCGATCCGGGAGGACCCGGCCTCCCTGACGATAGCCACGATCCGGCCCGCGCGCGGTTGCGGTCGTCCGCGCCGCTGGCAGACTGCCACTGAGGCCGACATCGCCGCGGCGCCGGGTCGTGGCCCGGCACGACCCTGAGGTGGTCAGAGATGAGCGTTCACGAACCCCCGAGCGGCCGGGCCGGTGACGACCGTCCCGCTGTGCGCAACGTCGTGCTGGTCGGGCCCGGTGGCGCCGGCAAGACCATGATCGTCGAGTCCGCGGTGCTCGCCTCGGGGGCGACCAGCCGGCTCGGTTCGGTGGAAAGCGGCAGCACCGTCTGCGATTTCGAGGAGGTCGAACGGCGGCTGGGCCGGTCGGTGTCGCTGTCGGTGGCCAGCATCGTGGCCTCCGGCGTCCCCGAGATGCCCGGGGACGTGCGGATCAACTTCGTGGACACCCCCGGCCACGCCGACTTCGTCGGTGAGTTGCGGGCCGGGCTGCGGGCCGCCGACGCCGCCCTGTTCGTCGTCTCGGCCACCGACACCGCCGCCGCCGGCGGCGTCATCGACGGCGCCACCCGGATGCTGTGGCACGAGTGCGCGGCGGTCGGCATGCCCCGCGCCGTCGTCATCACGCACATCGACCAGCCGCGGGGCGACTTCACGGCGGCCGTGGAGAACTGCCAGCTGGCGTTCGGCGACGGGGTGCATCCGCTCTACCTGCCGGTCGAGTCGCCCGTCGGCGAGCCACCCACCGCGCTGATCGGCCTGCTCTCGCAGACCGTCTACGACATCTCGTCCGGCACCCGGGTGGGCCGGCCGGCCGACGAGGAGCAGCAGAAGGCGATCTCGTCCACCCGGGAGGCGTTGATCGAGGCGGTGATCACCGAGTCCGAGGACGACGGCCTGCTGGACCGGTACCTGGCCGGCGAACAGGTCGGCTTCGACACGGTGGTGGACGACCTGGAGACCGCGGTCGCGCACGGCACCTTCCACCCCGTGCTGCCCTGCGTGCCGACCACCGGCCTGGGCATCGCCGAACTCGTCGAGGTCATCTGCCGCGGCTTCCCGCACCCCGAGGAGCACGTGCTGCCGCCGGTCTACACGCCGGCCGGCGCCGACCGGGCCGCGCTGACCGGCAGCCCGGACGGTCCGCTGGTCGCCGAGGTGGTCAAGACCACGACCGACCCGTACGTCGGCCGGATCTCGATCGTCCGGGTGTTCTCCGGCACCCTGCTGCCGGACGTCCCCGTGCACGTCTCCGGTCACTTCGCCCGGTTCTCCGGGCATCCGGAGGACGAGTCGTGGCACGCCGAGCACGACCTGGACGAGCGGGCCGGCGCGATCTCCCGGCCGCTGGGCGGCACGCTGACCGGCGTGCCCAGGGCCGTGGCCGGCGACATCGTGTCGGTGGCCCGGCTGGCCCACGCGGAGACCGGCGACACGCTGTCCGACCCGGCCGACCCGGCCGTCCTGTCGCCCTGGACGATGCCCGAACCGCTGCTGCCGGTGGCCATCTCGGCCCGCTCGTCCAGCGAGGAGGACAAGCTGGTGCAGGGCCTGGCCCGGCTGCAGGCCGAGGACCCGACCGTCCGGGTGGAGGTCAACCCGGCGACCGGCCAGCTGGTCATGTGGACGATGGGCGAACAGCAACTGGAGGTGCTGCTGGACCGGCTGCGCGGCCGGGCCGGCATCGAGGTCGCGGTCTCGCCGGTCCGCGTCGCCATCCGGGAGACGATCAAGGGCGCGGGCGCCGGCCTCGGCCGGCACGTCAAGCAGTCCGGCGGGCACGGCCAGTACGCGGTCGCCCAGATCGAGGTCGAGCCGCTGCCCGAGGGCGGCGGGTTCGAGTTCGTCGACCAGGTGGTCGGCGGGGCGGTGCCCCGCCAGTTCATCCCGAGCGTGGAGAAGGGTGTGCGCGCCCAGATGGAGAAGGGCGTCAACGGCCACCCGATGGTCGACCTGCGGGTCAAGCTGGTCGGCGGCAAGGCGCACAGCGTCGACTCGTCCGACGCCGCCTTCCAGATGGCCGGGTCGCTGGCCCTGCGCGAGGCGTCCAACGCGGCCGGCGTGCAGGTGCTGGAACCGATGGACTCGGTGACGATCACGGTGGACGACGAGTACGTCGGCGCGGTGCTCGCCGACCTGGCCAGCAAGCGCGGCCGGGTCCGGGGCACCGAGGCGGCCGGTGACGGCCGGTCGTCGGTGCAGGCCGAGGTGCCCGAGCTGGAGTTCATCCGGTACGCCATCGAGTTGCGCTCGCTGGCCCACGGCACCGGCAGCTACACCCGCCAGTACCTGCGGCACGCGCCGGCGCCGGACCATGTCGCGACCCGGCTGCGGGCCGAGGAGAAGGAGGGCTGACCCCCCACGCCCACCCGGCACCGGGCGGGCGTGGCGCGACTCACCTTGCCCGGGTGAACCACCGGTCACCGGACGGGTCTAACTTGTGCAGCATGCGGGTTCTGTCCGATGGGATCGCTCCTACCGGGTCGGTCGAGACGCGCGGGGGGTCCGGTCCGGCCGCCGGTGACTGGGCGCCGGACCGGCGGTACGCCGACGGTCTGGACCGGCTGCTGGCCAGCTACCGGGCGATCCCCGCGGACCGCCGGGTCCGGCTGGCGAAGAAGACGTCGAACCTGTTCCGGGCCCGGAGCCGCACCGATGCACCCGGTCTGGACGTGTCCGGGCTGACCGGTGTGCTGGCCGTCGATCCGGACGCCCGCACCGCCGACGTCGGCGGCATGTGCACCTACGAGGATCTGGTCGCGGCGACCCTGCCGTACGGGTTGGCCCCGCTGGTCGTCCCGCAGCTCAAGACGATCACCGTCGGCGGCGCGGCGACCGGTGGCGGCATCGAGTCCACCGCGTTTCGCTGCGGCGTGGTCTACGACGACATCGTGGCGATGGACGTGTTGACCGGGGCCGGCGAGGTGGTGACGGCCACCCCGGACGGCCCGAACCGGGACCTGTTCTACGGCTTCGCGAACTCCTACGGCAGCCTGGGCTACGCGACCCGGCTGCGGGTGCGGCTCGAGCCGGTCGAGCCCTACGTGGCGCTGCGGCACCTGCGCTTCCGGGACGTCCGCGACCTGCAGGAGGCGGCCGCCCGGATCAGCGTCGACCGGGAACACGAGGGTGAGCGGGTCGACTACCTGGACGGCGTGGTGTTCACCGCCGACGAGCAGTACCTGACGCTCGGCCGGCAGACCGCGGAGCCCGGCCCGACCAGCGACTACACCGGGCAGGACATCTTCTACCGGTCGATCCGGCAGCGCGGCACCGACCGGTTGACCATTCACGACTACCTGTGGCGGTGGGACACCGACTGGTTCTGGTGCTCCCGGGCGTTCGGCACCCAGCAGCCGCTGGTCCGCCGGCTGTGGCCGCGTCCGCTCAAACGCAGTTCGGTGTACTGGAAGCTGGTCGCCCTGGACCGCCGGTTCGGCATCGCCGATCGGATGGAACGCCTGCACGGCCGGCCGCCGTTCGAGCGGGTGGTGCAGGACGTCGAGATACCCGTGGAGCGCACCGCCGAGTTCCTGACCTGGTTCATCGGCAACGTGCCGATCGAGCCGATCTGGCTGTGCCCGCTGCGGATCCCCCGCCGGCGCGACGTCCCCGCCGACAGCACCGCACCGACCTGGCCGCTGCACCCGTTCCAGCCCGATCGCACCTACGTGAACGTGGGTTTCTGGTCGGTGGTGCCGCAGCAGCCGGACGACCCGGGCGCGACGAACCGCCGGATCGAGGCGTTCGTCGGCGATCTCGGCGGGCACAAGTCGCTCTACTCGGACGCCTTCTACAGTCGCCAGGAGTTCGCCGCCCGGTACGGCGGCGCCACCTACGCGGCGCTGAAGGCCCGCTACGACCCCGATCATCGGCTGTTGGATCTCTACGACAAGGCGGTGCGACGACAGTGACATTCAAGATGGCCACCACATTCAAGAGCTCGATCGGCTCGACCCAGCTGCAGGGTCCGCCGGCCCGGCATGCGGGCACCATGACCGTCGCCCAGATGGCCGGCGCCGTCTCCGCCGGGCCCCTGCCGTTCCGGCTGACCGCCTTCGACGGCAGCGAGGTCGGCCCCGCGGACACCCCCGGCCTGCACATCCGCAACCGGCACGCGCTGAATTACATCCTCACCGCGCCGGGCGATCTCGGGCTGGCCCGCGCCTACATCGCCGGCGACATGGACATCACCGGGGTGCATCCGGCGAACCCGTACCCGTTCCTGCGGCTGATGGACGACGAACTGCGATTGCGCCGCCCGTCGCCCGTCGAGATCGTCGACCTGGTCCGGTCGGCCGGGTTGAGCAGCCTCAAGCCGGTCAGCCCACCGGCGCAGGAGGCCGTTCCCCGTTGGCAGCGGGTCGCCCTGGGGCTGGGTCATTCCCGCAGGCGCGACTCGTCGGCGATCGGCCGGCACTACGACGTGTCGAACGAGTTCTACGAGTCGGTGCTGGGCCCGTCGATGACCTACACCTGCGCCGTCTACCCGACTGCGGACACCACCCTCGACGCGGCGCAGGAGGCCAAGCACGCCTTGGTCTTCGACAAGCTGGGCCTGCAGCCGGGCGACCGGCTGCTGGACGTCGGCTGCGGCTGGGGATCGATGGTGCGCTACGCGGCCCGCCGCGGCGTCCGGGCCCTGGGCGTCACGCTGTCCCGGCAGCAGGCCGACTGGGGCCAGCGGGCCGTTCGCGAGGAGGGTCTGGACGGGCGGGCCGAGATCCGGCACCTGGACTACCGGGACGTGCCGGAGACCGGGTTCGACGCGGTGTCCTCGATCGGGCTGACCGAGCACATCGGGGTGCGGCACTACCCCGACTACTTCGGGCGGCTGTACGGCAAGCTCCGTCCCGGCGGCCGGCTGCTGAACCACTGCATCACCCGCCCGACGAACAACACGGCGGCCAAGGCCGAGGCGTTCATCGACCGGTACGTGTTCCCGGACGGCGAGCTGACCGGCTCCGGCCGGATCATCATGGCCATGCAGGACACCGGGTTCGACGTCCGGCACGCCGAGAACCTGCGCGAGCACTACGGAATGACGCTGCGCGACTGGTGCGCCAACCTCGAGCGGGACTGGGACAAGTGCGTCGCCGACGTGGGCCTGCCCACCGCGAAGGTGTGGGGCCTGTACATGGCCGCCTGCCGTCTCGGGTTCGAGCGCGACAACATCCAGCTGTTCCAGGTGCTCGGCGTCAAGCCCGGTGAGCGGGGCGACTCGGCGGTGCCGCTACGCCAGTGGTGGACCGGCTGAGTTCCTGCGCGTTGGTGGCTCCGGCACCCGCTTGGCCGCCACCACAGTGGCCAGCGGGACCGGGATCAGACCGCGCCGGGTCAGGATCGGGCAGTTGACGCTGCGGTCGTGGCCGTCGAGGTCCTGCACGTAGCCCAGCGCGTCGGTGAACCCGCCCGGTATCCGGTAGCGAGCCACCACTCGCGCACCGGCCTCGACCGACCGGAGAAACTCCCCGGCCGACGGGTTGCCGTCGTGACCGACGGCGACGTCATCCACCGGCCGCCACCTGGAGCAGGGCCAGCAGCCCCGACTCCACCTCGCGTTTGATCGGCTCCGGGTCGGCCGGATGGAACGCCTCGCGGGCGTCGTCGCCCTCCGGCCCGGTCTCGATGGTGTAGCCATAGGTCTTGTGCAGCGCCGGATCGACCAGGTGCCGGCTCCAGGCGTAGTCGCTGTGCGTGCCGGTCGTCGGATACAGGGTCATGCCCGGTTCGGGGCTGTAGTTCCGGCCGCGGACCGCGGCGATCTCGGTGACGACGATGCCGGCGACCCGCCTGAACTCGGCCAGGTCGGCCGGGGCGATGTACTCCTGGTAACCCGGCCGGTTCAGCGGCCGGCAGGTTCCGGTGGGCAGGGTGCGGAAGTTCTTCGTCGGGTCGGTCGACTGGTTGGCCGCGTGCCCCCACGGGTAGATGACCAGCTCGGAGAACGAGTGCACGTCGACGAAGTGGTCGATCCGGTAGGTGTCGAGCAGGTGCCGGACGTTGCCGTTCTCGGGTTCGCTGAACGCGGCCGACCCGCAGTAGATGTCGGTGCACGGCGAGCAGGACGTCTGACCCTCGGTGACGCCCCACAGGATGTCCGCGTTCCGGTTGAGATCGACACCGTCGCAACTGGTTCCGGGATTGTCCCGGCGGTTCTTGCGCCACATGTCGTCCACCGTCATGACGTAGCTGCGACCGTCGGGATTGACGCAGGGCAGCAGGTAGAGCGCGATCGCCGGCAGGATCGACCGGATCTGCGCGGCCGGCCAGGTCCGCCCGCCGAGCACGATGTCCGGGCCGCCGCGATGCACGGCGACCAGGTCGACGGCCAGTTCGACCAGCAGGTCGGGGTTCATCAGCTCGCGGGCGTGCACGCCGCCGATCAGCAGCACCCCCGGGCGGTCGTCCACCGGCGTGGCGCCGGGGGCGGCGATCCGCAGCGCGGAGACCGAGGTGCCCTGCACCGATCGTTCGGGCAGCGGGAGGACGGTGCACAGGTCGGGGGCGGCGGACACGACCTGGGTGAGGACACTGTCGAGTTGGGCGACGGTCCGGTACATCACTGCCCCCCGAGCCGGTCGTCCAGCCAGGCGGCGACGTCGTCGTCGGCGGCGATCAGGGACGGATCCAGCGGCCGCACCGGCACCGACCGTTGCACCCGGACGGTCAGCCCCTCGGCCCGCAGCCGTTCGAGCTGTTCGGCGTCGACGAGCAGCCGCACGCCCCGCCGGTCGGGCAGCCGATCCAGGTCGAGGGCGCTGACCCGCGCCTGGCGCTCGTTCTCGGCACCGGCGGAGGCGGGTTCGAGGATGACCTCGAACCGCTCCGGCGTCGGTCCCGCTGACGGTGAATCGGACATGTGTCATCACCCCGGCCCGAATGGTGCGCTGGCGCGCTGTCGGTCCGACGGTACGCCGGTCGGGGCGGGCCGGAGGGGCGACCCGTTCCCGGCGTAGGAACGTCGCGTCGCCCTCCGGCGGCCCGTGCACCGCCGATCGGGGCGGCACCTGCGTGATGAAGGCCCGATGCCCCCCGGCTCCCCGGGCTTCCATCACTCACAGTCACTCTAGTCTGTGAATTCGTCGGTGCGTAGCCCATTTGCCTACATCGATTGGGTGAATCTCACATCACGGCTTCGTAATGTGACACCCTGGGTAGGCATTCGTGTGCTCAGCGCAGGTCGAACCTGTCCAGATCCATCACCTTGCTCCAGGCGGCGACGAAGTCCGTGACGAACTTGTCCTTGGCGTCGTCCCCGGCATAGACCTCGGCGACGGCCCGCAACTCGGAGTTCGAGCCGAAGACGAGATCCGCCCGGGTCCCGGTCCAGCGCCCGTCACCCGACACGAACTGGGTGGACGAGTCATCGGTCGGCTTCCACTCGGTGTCGTAGTCGAGCAGGTTGACGAAGTAGTCGTTCGTCAGGACGCCGGGAGTGTCCGTGAGCACACCCAACGACGACCCGTCGTAGTTGGCGCCGAGCACCCGCAGGCCGCCGACCAGCACGGTCATCTCCGGCGCCGACAGGGTGAGCAGGTTGGCCCGGTCGACCAGCAGGTACTCGGCCGGCAGCCGGTTGCCCTTGCCGTAGTAGTTGCGGAACCCGTCCGCGGCCGGCTCCAGGTAGGCGAACGAGGACACGTCGGTCTGCTCGGCGGACGCGTCCACCCGACCGACGGTGACCGGCACGGTCACCTCGACACCGCCGTCCCGGGCGGCCTTCTCGACGCCCGCGGCGCCGGCGATGACGACCAGGTCGGCCAGCGACACCGGTTTGCCGGACGCCTGCGCGTAGCCGTCCGCAATGCCCTGCAGGGTGCGCAGCACGATCGCCAGCTGATCGGGATTGTTGACCTCCCAACCGCTCTGCGGCTCCAGCCGGATCCGGCCACCGTTGACGCCGCCGCGCTTGTCGCTGCCCCGGAACGACGCGGCCGCCGCCCAGGCGGTGGAGACCAATTGCGCCACCGTCAGTCCCGACTCCTGCACCTTCGCCTTGAGCGCGGCCACGTCGGCGTCGTCGAGCAGCTCACCGGTGCGCTCGGGCAGCGGATCCTGCCAGAGCAGCTCCTCGGCCGGCACCTCGACACCGAGATAGCGTGCCTTCGGGCCCATGTCGCGGTGGGTCAGCTTGAACCAGGCCCGGGCGAACGCGTCCGCGAACGCGTCCGGGTCATTGGCGAACCGGCGGGAGATCTCCTCGTACACCGGGTCGACCCGCAGGGCCAGGTCGGAGGTGAGCATCCGCGGCTCGCGCCGGCCGTTCCCGAACGCCTCGGGCACCATGTCGGCGCCGCCGCCGTTCACCGGCCGCCACTGGTGCGCCCCGGCCGGCGAGCTGGTCAGCTCCCACTCGTAGGCGAACAGGATGTGGAAGAACTCGTTGTCCCAGCGGGTCGGGTGGTAGGTCCAGGTGACCTCGATGCCGGAGGTGATCGCGTCGGCGCCGACACCGGTGCCGTGGCTGCTCTTCCAGCCCAGGCCCATCTGCTCCATCGGCGCGCCCTCCGGCTCGGACGCGACCGCGTCGGCCGGGCCGGCACCGTGGGTCTTGCCGAAGGTGTGGCCGCCGGCGATCAGCGCGACGGTCTCCTCGTCGTTCATCGCCATCCGGCCGAACGTCTCACGGATGTCCCGGGCCGAGGCCAGCGGGTCCGGGTTGCCGTTGGGGCCTTCCGGATTGACGTAGATCAGGCCCATCTGGACGGCGGCCAGCGGCCCCTGCAGTTCCCGGTCACCGGCGTAGCGCTGGTCGCCGAGCCAGGTGGTCTCCGGGCCCCAGTACACGTCGTTGTCCGGCTCCCACACGTCCTCCCGGCCGCCGGCGAAGCCGAAGGTCTTGAAGCCCATGGTCTCCAGCGCGACGTTGCCGGTGAGGACCATCAGGTCGGCCCAGCTGATCTTCTTGCCGTACTTGCGCTTGATCGGCCACAGCAGCCGGCGGGCCTTGTCCAGGCTGACGTTGTCCGGCCACGAGTTCAGCGGCGCGAAGCGCTGCTGACCGGCGCCCGCGCCGCCCCGGCCGTCGTGCACCCGGTAGGTGCCGGCGCTGTGCCAGGCCATCCGGATCATCAGCGGGCCGTAGTTGCCCCAGTCGGCCGGCCACCACGGCTTGGAATCGGTCAGCACCGCGGCGATGTCGCTCTTGACCTCGGCCAGGTCCAGGGACAGGAACTCGGCCCGGTAGTCGAAGCCGTCGTCCATCGGGTTGGCCACCCGCGGGTTCTTGGCCAGGATCTTCAGGTTCAGGCTCTCCGGCCACCACTCCCGGTTCGGATCACCGGCGGACGGGTACGGCAACGCGTCGTGCACCACCGGGCACGTGCCGGCGGCCTGGTCGGGCTCGTTCATCTCGGCGAGCACCGCATCGTCGTGGTGTGCGGGATTGTCGGACATCCTGGGATCCTTTCGGTCGGGGGTCAGGATTGCGGGGAGTTGACGGCGGAACCGGCGGGGGCACAGGCGGTGCAGCGGCCCCAGTAGACGACCTCGGCCTCGTCGATGACGTAGCCGTGATCGTGGGCGGGCCGGAGGCAGGGGGCGGCCCCGACGGCGCAGTCGACGTCGACGATGGCCCCGCAGGAGCGGCAGATCAGATGGTGGTGGTTGTCCCCGGTCCGGGATTCGTACCGGGGCACGGAGCCGGCCGGCTCGATGCAGCGCAGCAGGCCGGCCGCGGTCAGCGCCCGCAGCGCGTCGTAGACGGCCTGGTGCGACAGGTCGGGCACGATCCGGCGGGCGGCGTCGATGATCGAGGCGGTGTCGGCGTGCGGATGCTCGGTGACGGCGGCCAGCACGGCGGTCCGTTGCCGGGTGGCACGCAGGCCCGCCTCGCGCAGCTGCCGCTCGACGTCGACCCCCTGATTCACGCCGTTGACCCTACTCCTTGTCTTGAACGAGTCAAGATAAGCGCCCTCGTGCGTTGGCGCCGCGTGGGCAGTGTCGGACGTCGTCGGCATGATGCCGGCAGCACCCGACGGCGGAAGGAACGACCATGCCACCGACCATCTCGGACGCCTCCCGGCTGCCCGAACTGGGACTGAGCCTGGAGGTGGTCGCCGCGACCCTGGCGGCGGCCGACCGGGCCGCCGCAGCCTGCTCGGACCTGGACCCGCCGATCCTGGAGGGCCTGCTGCGCTGGGGCCGGGCGACCAGGGCGCTGCGGGAGCAGCTGATCCCGCTCGGCTGGACCTACGACAACCCGAACAACCTGGCCCGCACCATCCACCCGTCCGGGGAGTTCGCGGTGGTGGTGGCCACCGGCGACGAGGGCACCGGGCTGCCCAGTTCCGGCGCCGGGCCGCGGCACTCGCGCGGCTACGCGACCGAGCAGGCGATCCACGCCAACGGGCAACTGACGTTCGAGTTCGAGGCGCTGGTCCGGCTGACCGCCACCGCCGGCCGGTCGGGCGGGCTCGGGCACCTGCAGACCTGGTTCCTGCTCTACCACCCGACACCCGATGGTCATCGGGCCGAGCTGTCCCTGCCGCAGGGCTTCGACCGCGGCCGGATCACCGAGTGGACGGAACGGATCCTGCTGCCGGTGCTGCCCTAAAGGGCACGGTCGCTCGCGGCGCCTTCCGCCGTCGCGGTCGGTGGCCGAGAATCGGAGGCATGCGGCTGCAGCGCGGCGAGGACACGGCGACGGCGTCGCATCCGCGGCCGCCGCGGTCGGATCGCTCCCCCGGTGGCGGGCAGGCGTCCGGCGTGCTGCTCGGCCTGCAGCGCGCGGCCGGCAACGCTGCCGTCACCGGCCAACTCGATGCGCACCGCACCCCGGCCGGGTCGCCGATGGCGTTCGTGCAGCGGTGCGGGCCGACGCCGTGCAACTGTTCCGTGGAGGAGCGGGCGGACTACGCCGAGCAGCACCCGAACGAGCCCGCGACCCCCGACGTGGACGGCGCCGGGCCGGCCGAGGGGCATGCGCACTGACCGTTGTCGGCGCGAGGGTCAGCGCGCGGCGAGCCGTTCGAGCTCCGGTACGACCTGTTCCGGAGCGGGCATCGCAGCGATCTCGACCCGCAATTCGGCCGTCCGGCCGCGTTCCGGGCAGGCGCCGAGCATCGCCGCGACCGCCTCGGTGATCGCGCCGTCCCCCTGATCGTCGTTGAGCAGGGCCCGCCCGGCACCGGCCGCGGTGATCATGTCGCCGTTGACGAACTGGTCGGCGCCCTGCGGCAGGATCAGCTGCGGCACGCCGGCCGCCAGCGCGCCCAGCACGGTCCCGGTTCCGCCGTGGTGCACGATCACCTCGACCCGCTCAAGCACCCGGGACTGCGGGACGAACCGTTCGACGTGCACGTTCCCCGGCACCGCGCCGAGCGCCGCCGGATCGCCCTCCGGGCCGACCGCGACCAGCAGATCCACGTCCAGGCCGGCGATCTGGTCGACGGCGCGGCGGATCACCTCGACCGCACCGAAGGACACAGTGCCCAGGGTCAGGTACACGGCGGGCCGGTCCCGCCGGCCGGCCAACCAGGCGGGGCCGTCGGCGGTGCCCTCGTCGTAGGCGACCGACCGGATCGGCAGCCGGGCGATCGGCGCGGGCGGCGGGCCCACCGCGCCGACCAGCGACGGTGGGGTCGGGTCGATCACCGCCGCGGCGATCGGGCCCCGGCCGGCGGGAACCGCCCGGCCGCGGGATGTCCAGAACTCCGCGCGGAGAACCCGGGCCGCCTCGTGGATCATGTCGACGGCGAACGGCGCGAGCCCGATGGCGAAGCCGACCGCGGGCACGCCGTGCACGTCGGCGGCCAGCGCCGCGCCCACGTTCATCGCCTCGAAAACGACGACGTCCGGCCGCAGCTCGTCCAGCGTCCGGTCGAGCAGGCCGCTGACCAGTTCGGCGGTGGTGTCGGCGAACATGGCCACGCTCAGCTCGTGGCCGTGGGCGTCCGGGTGCCGCCGGCGGGTCTCGTCGATCACCGCGTCGAGTTCGATGCCGGTCGGCATCCCGGGCACCGTCGGCAGCGGCAACCGGTCCAGGAACGGCGCGCCGGCCGCGACGGTAACCTCGTGCCCGGCGGCGGCGCAGGCCGTCGCCAGCGGCAGCAGCGGATACAGGTGCCCGTAGGCCGGGATGGCCGCGAAGACGATCCTCACAGTGGCTCATGCTGCCAGGCAGGCCGGCCTCCGGCCACTTGATTCGAACCTCTGTACTACTCTGGTGGGGTGCTGGGCGAGGCCGTGCCGCCGTGCCCGGGCGGCCACCCGTTCCGCCCCGGCGAGGTGCTCGTCGGGTGGGCGCCGTGCGGGTGCACCCCCGGCCGCGGTGGGCACCGCACCTACTGGTGCGTGCCGTGCGGGATCCTGGTCGAGATCCCGCCGTGCCGGCGGGTTATCGAGCACCGATGAGCTGCGCCAGACTGTGCACGCACACACCGATCTCGCGACGGACGTCGTCCCAGACGGTCTGCCACTGACCTGTCCCCTCGGCCGTCAGGATCGCCTGCGCCGTGTCGGTGGATTCGGCTCGCATCGTGTCGTCGTCGGAGGTGGTCGACGTCTCGAGGATGGCCACGAAGTATCGGTCTGTCCACCCCACAGAATGGATCTGAATCTGTTGCTCGGACCCGACGTCGGTCCATCCCTGTTTCGATCCGTGGTCGCCGGTCAGCGTGTTCATGCCGAAGTGTTGGTCGAAGCCGTCCGATCCGACGGGGTCGACATTGGCCATCGCATCCAGCAGCAGCGGCGCGACCTGCGGATCGTTCGACATCTTGAACAGGAACTCGGCCTCGTCGTCGGCGGTGATGAGCTCCCAGCCCCAGTCGTCGGGTCCGGTCCGCGGGCCGTTGGCCGTGTTCGCCAACCCGTACCGGGCGGCGACGGTCGGCACGATGTCGGTGTTCCATAGCTCCGATTCGATCGAGTCGTCGGACTCGACGATCATCGTGCGCAGTTCCTGGGCCAGGGTCGCGTCCGGGTGGCCGCCGGCCCGGACCTCGTAATAGGCGACCGTGAACAGCTTCACGAGCGATTCGGAGATGTACTGTGTCTCGCCGCCGCGGTCGGCCACCGTCGCCCCCGACCCGCGGTCGACGACCGCCACACTCTCCCGGATCCCCTGCGCCGAGGCCGACGCCACGGCATCGTCGACCGCCTGCTGCACGGCCTCGACCCCGGCACTGGCACCGGCACCGGCACTGGCACCGGCCGCGGGTGCCGGTGTCGCCATCCCGGCCGTGACGATCATCAGCGCCGAGGCCGCCGCGAGCACCCGGAACCGCCGGGTGACACCGCAAAACCGCATGGTCGCTCACCTTCAGCCGGCGCGGGGTCGGCCGGGCCAGTTCATGTCCAGTTCGATCACCGGTTCCCAGCCCGCTGATCGTGGCGGGCGGGGTGGCCGGCTCGAGTATCGCCGCCCGGTCGGGGTGGTGGTGACGATTTCGCCGCCATTGACGATGGTGTTCCATCCGGGCAGGTCCTTGGTCAGGTTGCATCGGGCGCAGCGGCCGCCGCCGTTGCCCGCCTCGGTCATCCCGCCCTTGCTGAACGCGAGCGAGTGGTCGGCGTGCCGGATCGGCGCCCCACAGTATGGCGTGCGGCAGATCTGGTCCCGAACCGTCAGGAAGGCGCGGGCGACCTCGGGGAAGTCCCGCTTGCGGGCGTCGGTGCCGGCCAGTTCACCGGTTTCGGCGTCGGTGTACAGGCGGCGCACCCACACCTTGGTCTTGGCGTCGGCGCGGACCAGGTCCCGGGCCACCGGGGCGGGGATCGGCCCGTACTCCACGACCTGCGCCGGCTCGTCGTCCGCGTCGGCCAGGGTCCGGTCCGTCATCACCAGGTGCAGCTCCACCCCCGGCACGGTGGCCTCGCCCTCGGCGGGGGTCAGCACCCGCTTGACCAGGGTGTCGGCCATGATCTGACCCTTGCCGCGGTGTTCGTCGGGGTCGACCGCGCCGGTCATCGCGGCCCGGTGCAACGCCCCGAACACCGCCACTCCCTGTTTCATGGGTAGCAGCGCGGTCAGGTAGGTCATGCAGTCCGGTGCGGGTCGGATCGTCACCCGCCGGTCGGTCTCGGCCCGACGGGCCCGGTCCGCCGCGCCCTCGGCGTCCAGCCGGTGCGCCCAGGCCCGCACCTCCCGTTCGGTGCGGGCGTCACCCCAGCCGGGCAGCTCGTCGGCGATCGCCGCGTCGATCACCGCCCGCTCCTCAGGGCTCAGCTGCGCCGTCTCCCGGGCGATGATCGTGCACCGCCATTCACTGGTCTCGCCCCGGCGCAGGACACCCAGCACCCGCGGCATCTCCCGCACCAGCATCGCCGCCAGGCCGACGTGCCGGCTGCCCTTGCCCGGGCCGTCCCGGCGGGCCAACGCGACCTGCGCGGTGATCGACCGGCTCGCGTCGGCGGTCTTCGACCCGGCCGCGATCAGCTTCTCCCGCTGCGACACCGCGAACGCGTCGGTGACCCGGGCCTGCGCACCGGCCGCCGCGGACTTGATCCGCTCCAACCAGGTCAGCGCCTCGACCCGCTCCTCGTCCGTCGCCGGAACCTGGGCAGCCGTCAGCT
>JBDHZW010000109.1:0-15513 GCA_039812105.1 Nakamurella sp. | reverse complement strand
CGGTGCGCTGGCCGAGCGGGTGGTCGTCCCGGCCACGCACACCGTGCCCATCCCGGACGGCATCGACCCGCCGGTCGCCGCTGCCCTGTCGTCCGCGATCACCGCGATGAGCATGCGGACCGCGGCCGGCCTGCAACCGGGCGAGACAGTGTTGATCCAGGGCGCGACCGGGGTCGCCGGCCGCCTGGCCGTCCAGATCGCCCGGCTGCTCGGGGCCGGACGCATCGTGGCGACCGGGCGGGACGATGCCGCGCTGGCCGGCCTCGCCCGGATCGGTGCCGACGAGGTCGTCAACACCACGTTGGACGACGACGATCTGGTCCGGGCGTACCGGGAGCATGCCGGCCCGGGGTACGACGTCGTGGTCGACTTCCTGTGGGGCCGCCCGACCGAACTGCTCACCCGCGCGCTGATTCCGGACAGGTTCGCCTTCGGCCGGCCGACCCGGCTGGTCCAGATCGGCGAATCCGCCGGACCGGGAGCATTCATCACCGCCGCGGCCCTGCGCACCTCCGGCCTCGAGATCTACGGTGCCGCACGCAACCTTGCCACCGGCATGGCCGCCGCATACGGTCAGGTCGTCGACTGGGTGCGTGCCGGCGACCTGGTCATCGACGTCGTCACGATGCCGCTGAGCCGCATCGGGCAGGCGTGGACCCGCACCGACCTGCGCGGCCGCCGGCTGGTGATCGTTCCCGACCGGACGCCGTGACGATCCGCCGGGTCAGGAGGCGAGGCCGGCCAGCACATCGGCCACGGCGGCCGGTTGGGCCAGGAACGGCGAGTGGTGCCCGGGCAGCTCGATCGGGGTGACGCCCAGCCGGTCCCGCAGCGCGACCCGCTGGTAGTCGGCGTAGACCGCCAGGTCGTCGGTGCAGGTGACGGCCGCGGACGGGACGGCCGGCCATTCGGTCAACGGGTAGGGCCGGTCCCACAGCGACCGGTTGCGGAACGGCCGCAGCCGGGCGAACGCCCAGGCCGCGTCGGCCGGGCGGCAGTCGGCGTAGAAGATCGCGGTGGCCGCCTCCAGGGACCGGAAGACCAGGGCGCCGTCGTCGTCCTGCTCGTTGCCGTAGTGCCGGGACCCCATCGCGGGCGTGCCGTCCCACGGCTTGCCGGTCGGGTTGGGGATGACCGCGCACAGGAAAACCTGCCGCCGGACCGGCCGCCGCGCCGCGATCAGCGGCAGCACCATGCCGCCCAGCGAGTGGCCGACCAGGACCAGCTCCGCGCCCTCGGGGCAGGCGTCGTCCACGACGTCGGCGTAGTCGTCGAAGGTGGCGTCCGCGTCATCGACCGGCAGGTCCATCGTCACCGAATCGTGGCCGCGCGCGGCCAGTTCCGGAATCAGCCGGTCCCAGCACCACGCCCCGTGCCAGGCGCCGTGGACCAGGACGAACGTCGTCACGGATTCCAGGGTAGGCCCCCAGGCAAAGTTGATCATGGCGTTCTCTGCACGACTCACCGGCGACACGCCGATTCCGGAGCAGAGTTCGTCATGATCAACAAGGAGGGGGGCGGAATCCGTCCCCGGTGGGAGGGTGCGGATCGGTCCGACCGGTCGAGAATGAAGGGGCGGGAGGAGGCGGCGTGCGATCTCACGACGAGCGACCGGCAGCGGGGCGCCCGACCCCCGTGCGCCGGGCCGAGGCCGCGGCCGACCCACTCGGGTCGGCCCACCTCCCGCCTGTGACCCGGCGGACGGTGGCCACCTTCGCCGCGGCCGGGAACCGGGCGCTGGGCCTGGCGCTGCAACGGCAACCGGGCTGGTCCGACGCCTCCACCAAGGGCCCGGCGTGGAACGACGCCACGGCCAAGTCGGTCGGCGGCATCCGCCGGCTGGCCGTGTCCGGGCTGCCGGGCGGCACCGCGGGCACGTTCCGCGGCACCGACAGCGCGCACACCACCGAGGCCGCCGATCACCGGGCGATCGTGCTGGTGCCGGCCGGTTTCGACGCCAAGAGCGCCGACCCGGTCGAGGTGCTGCTGTACTTCCACGGGCACACCGAATCGTGGCGGGGCCAGTACGCCGGCTGGCGGCAACGCAGCTACCCCGACCCGAAGAACCCGAAGAAGGCCGGTTCGACCTCCGACGACACCGTTCGCGACGTCGCCCTCGACCAGATCGAGCAGCAGATCGAGAACAGCGGTCACCGGCGGATGATCGGCATCCTGCCGCAGGGTGGCGAGCAGTCCCAGTTCGGCGACATGTCCAACGCCACCAAGTATGTCGACGACGTGCTGGCCAAGACCAGCAAGGACTTCCCCAAGGAACTGCCCGCCGCGCCGGTCAGCCCCCGGCTGATCGTGGCCGGCCACAGCGGCGGCGGCCGGGCCGTCCGGGATATCCTGACCTCGAAGACGCCGCCCGCCCAGCTGGCCGGGATCATCCTGTTCGACGCCGAATCGTGCCGCCAGGTGATCACCACACGGCTCGGCGAGGACATGACCTACCTGACCGACCCGGCGCACACCGACCAGAAGACCTACCTCGCCGGCCGCCCGCCGGTGCGGATCCTCGCCCGCAAGAACCACAAGTACGGCAACATGTACGGGCCGATCTTCGCCGACTCGTTCAAGGCCGCGATCGCCGACTGGCAGGCCACCCTCCGGACGGCCAAGGTGCCCAAGGCGGAGCGGGATCGGCGGCTGGCCGCGCTGCCCCCGTTCATCCCCGACCTGCAGAAGCTCTACGCGCTCGACCTGATCGACCCGACCACGATGGAGCACGAGGAGATCATCCGCGGCGGTCACGACGACAAGTCCGCCTACGTCAAGGGCCGGGGCAACCTGGAGAAGGCCCTGCGCAGCATGCCGTGACGGCTGCCGGCCGCCAGGGATCCGGGGATCCGGCGGATCCGGAGGCCGATCGAGGGCGGAGTGTCGGCTCTTGCCGGTCGCCCGGAAGGACCGAAACCCCGCCGTCGATGCGAGCGGCCGCGCTACGGGGTCGGGAAGCCGGGGATGACGGCCTTCTTCGCCGCCTCGTCCGGATTGCTCGTGCAGTGCAGCTTGATGGTCAGGTCGTGCCCGCTGAACGGATCCCAGTTGGTCGCCGTCGACCAGCCCGTCATGGAGTTGGTGCCGATTACCGGCCACCACTTGCCGGTCGAGTCCATCAGGCCGTACTTCGCGTGGGTGATGGTGACGCCGACCCCGCCGGGTTCGATCACCTCGACGCCGCGGGGCACCACCCGACCGGGCGAGTAGTCCTTGTCCATGAGGTAGCCGCCACCGCACGACAGGCTCGGGATGCGGATCGAGTCGGACGGCTTGACGTGCTCGTTGAACGCGGTGACCACCCACTCGTTGGACGACGTGGCCTGGCTCTCGGCCACCGCCATCCCGCCGCCGATGCCGACCAGCGCGGCCGCCGCCCCGGCCACCAGCAGACCCTTGGTCAGTGCTCGCTTCATGGTGATTCTCCTTGCTGTATCTGTGATGTCGGGGCCCGACTGGCTCCGACCGACAGCAAGAAATCTATGCAGCGCAGCGCGCGGATTCGATGGTCCGGCCACCACACTCCTGTGGTGCCAGCACCACAATCGGCCCCGGTGCCGCACCCTGCCCCGGGTGGGCGGGCCGGCTCAGGCCGGGGCCGGCCGGTAGCGCAGATCGACGGTGCGGGTGGGGGTTTCGCCGTCCCGCAGCAGGTGTACCGGCTGCCCGCCGAGGGCGTCGTACAGCCGGATGCCGTCGCCGAGCAGCACCGGGACCAGGTGCAGATCGATCTGGTCGATCAGCCCGAGCGGCAGCAGCTGCGCGCAGATGGTCGGTGAGAACACCTCGACGTTCTTGCCGCCGGCGGCGTCCAGCGCGATCCGCACCGCCTCGTCCACCGGGCAGGACAGGAAGGTGATGTCCGGGGTGGGCCGGGCGTCCTCGGGGTGATGGGTGAGGACGAAGATCGGCCCGGTCCAGGCTCCCCCGTAGGGACGCGCGTCGCCGATGGCGCTGTCGAAACCGTCCCGGCCGGCCAGCACGGCACCGGTGGTCGCGATGTAGTCGCGCTGCAGGCCGTCCCGGGTGGTCGCCCGGTTCATGAAGCTCATGTCGTGGCCCGGACCGGCGACGTACCCGTCGAGCGACAGCGCGAAGTGCATCAGCACCTTGCCCGCCGCGGCCGGCACCGGGCCCGGTTCCGCGGTCGCCATGTGTCCTCCAAGTGATTTTGATCTGCAATCAGTTGAGTCGAACGGTAGTCCCGGTGGTGGTAGTTTGCAAGCACTCGGCGGGAGGAAGGGACATGCACGACGCGCCTCGTTCGGGCTGCCCGATCAACGCCGCCGTCGAGGTGCTCGGCGACCCCTGGGCGATGCTGGTGTTGCGCGACATCATGTTCGGCAATCGCCGGTACTTCCGGGAACTGCTGCACGGGTCCGAGGAGGGCATCGCCAGCAACATCCTGGCCAGCCGCCTCAAGCAGCTGACCGCCGCGGGCCTGTTGACCCGCGAGGACGCCCAGCGCGGGCAGCGGGCGATGTACTCGCTGACCGAGGCGGGCATCCAGGTTCTGCCGATCATGGTGGCGCTGGGCACCTGGGGTCTGGCCCACCGCGGCGGCGAGCGGCGGCTGCGGGTCCGCGCCGAGCTGATGCGCGACGGCGGACCGGACCTGGTCGACGGGCTGATGGACGAACTGCGGGAGCGGCACCTCGGGATCCCCCGGCCGGACCCGGCCCGCCCCCGCCCCAGCGAGCAACTCCGGAGCGCCTACCAGCAGGAACTGGCGAAGTCCGGACCGACCTGACGAACCGGCCGGCGTCACTCCCAGACGGCCACGCTCCGCCGGACCGGCACCGAATCGGTGCTGGCGAACAGCTCGGGTGAGCGCGCGCGGATCTTCTCGATGTCGCCGAACACCGACCGCAGATGCGTGCGCATCCGGTCGCGGGCGAGGTCGCGATCGCCGGCCAGCACGGCGTCCAGCACCGCCGCGTGCTCGTCGGCGAACCGGACGGTCCCGTCGTTCGCCTGGAGCCCCAACCGCCGGGCCCGGTCCAGATGCCCCTTGGCCGCGACGACCGTCGACCACACGTCGGCGTGCCCACCCAGCCGCAGCAGCCCGTGGTGGAACTGCTCGTCGAGGGCGAAAAAGGCCTCGACGTCGATGTCGGGCGCATGCTGCCGCTCCAGGTTGGCCCGCAGTTCGGCCACCTGATGGGCGTCCGGACGATCCGGAATGCCGGCCAGCGAGGCCAGTTCGATGGCCTCGCGGACGAACTGCGCGTCCGCCACCCGACCCGCGTCGACCCGCGAGACGAACGTCCCCACCTGCGGGAACACCTGGACCAGCCCCTCCTCGGTGAGCAGGATCAGGCTCTCCCGCACCGGCGTCCGGGACACCCCGAGGGCGGCCGCGAGTTCGTTCTCCGACAGCGCGGTGCCGGGCGGGAGTTCCAGGGTGAGGATCTTGCGGCGCAGCGTCTCGTAGACGACCTGCCGGTTGCTGCGGGACGGGCGGTCCGGGCGAGACATGCCGTCATGCTAGTGCGCAAGTGCCGGTATGCGAGCGCGTCCCCGCTCCGCCGCCCCGCGTTAATCGCATCCTCTTCCCCCTTGCGCGCATCCCCTCTCCCCTGTTGCATCGCGCTCTGCACGCGGCACCCCGGGGGGACGGCACCGAGGGGGCACCCCGGGCAGCGCCGAGGAGGGCACCCGGGCGCACCCCCGCGGGCGCAACCCGGGGGGGACGCGCCAAGAAAGTCGGCCCGAACTCTTGCGCAGACTGGTCGATCGGTGCTTGTATACCAGTGCTGAATGCAAGACCTTCCCGACGAACAACCCCGCCGAACCAGACCGCCCGACGTCACCGGGAAAGCAAAGGAGCTTGAGCATGACCCAGGCCGACACCCCTCCAGCCGAAGATAGTTCGGTGGCCACCCGCAGCACCAAGGATCTGACGAAGGCCGCCGTGTCCGGCTGGCTGGGCACGGCGATGGAGTTCATGGACTTCCAGCTGTACTCGCTGGCCGCCGCGATCGTCTTCAACAAGATCTTCTTCCCGAACGTCAGCCCGGCGATCGGCCTGATCGCGGCGATGGCCACCTACGGCGTCGGCTACGTCGCCCGGCTGGTCGGCGCGATCTACTTCGGCCGGATGGGCGACCGGATCGGCCGCAAGAAGGTCCTGTTCATCACCATCGCGCTGATGGGCGGGTCCACCACGCTGATCGGCGTGCTGCCCACCTACGAGGCGATCGGCATCATGGCACCGATCCTGCTGGTGGCCCTGCGGCTGATCCAGGGCTTCGGCGCCGGGGCCGAGATCGCCGGCGCCACCGTGATGCTCGCCGAGTACGCGCCGGTCAAGCGCCGAGGCCTGGTGTCCTCGCTCGTCTCGCTCGGCACCAACTCGGGAACCCTGGCCGCGTCCGCGCTGTGGGCGCTGCTGCTGACCGTGTTGTCCGACGAGCAGCTGCTGTCCTGGGGCTGGCGCCTGCCGTTCCTGCTGTCCTTCCTGCTGCTGATCTTCGCGTTGTGGCTGCGCACCAACCTGAAGGAGAGCCCGGTCTTCGAGGAGCGTCCCGACGTCGTCAACGGCGTCGCGCTGTCCCGGCACGACCTGGAGACCGAGGCCGCGCAGACCCACTCGAACGTGCTGGAGGCAGGCCTGAAGCAGCGCAAGGGCAAGGCATTCTTCGTCGCCCTGGGTCTGCGTTTCGGCCAGGCCGGCAACTCCGGGCTGGTGCAGACCTTCCTGGTCGGCTACATCGCCACCACGCTGCTGGTGAACCGGTCCATCCCGACCGACGCCATCGTCTACGGTTCCCTGGTCGGCTTCGTGACAGTGCCGATCGTCGGCCTGCTCGGCGACCGGTTCGGCCGCCGCCCGATGTACATCGCGCTGACCCTGGCCACCATCGTGCTGGCCTTCCCGCTGCTGTTGATGATCACCAGCGGAAGCAACGCCTCGCTGCTGCTCGGGATGGTCATTGCGCTGAACATCGGTGTGCTGGGCCTGTTCTCGTTGGAGAGCGTGACGATGGCCGAGCTGTTCGGCTCCCGCACCCGGTTCACCCAGCTGGCCCTGGCCAAGGAGATCGGCGGCATTCTGGCCACCGCGATCGGCCCGCTGCTGGCCGCCACGCTGACCGCCGTCACCGGGTCCTGGTGGCCGATCGCCGCCATGCTCGTGGTGTACTCGCTGATCACGCTCGTCTCCGCCTGGATCGCGCCGGAGACCCGCGGCCGCGACCTGGTCCGACTGGAGGATGCGCTGTGAAGGCCGTCGTCGTCCACGGCGCGAACGACCTGCGCGTCGACACCCTGCCCGACCCGGTGCCCGGCCCCGGCGAGGTGCTGATCGCGATGGAGTGGGGCGGCGTCTGCGGCTCCGACCTGGCCTACTACCGGCATGGCTCGTCGGGCACCGCGGTGCTGCGCCGGCCGATGGTCCTCGGCCACGAGATGGCCGGCCGCATCGCGGCTCTCGGGCCCGGCGTGTCCGGCCCGGCGATCGGCACCCCGGTCACGGTGCATCCGGCCACCCTGGTCGGCGAGCACACGCTGCCCGACCGGATCGCCGGCCGCACCAACCTCTACCCGGAGGTCCGCTACTGCGGGTCGGCCGCGTTCGACCCGCACACCGACGGCGGCTTCAGCTCGCTCAAGGTGGTCCGGGCCGACCAGCTCCGGGTGTTGCCGGAGGGCGTGAGCACCCGGCAGGGCGCGCTGGCCGAGCCGCTCGCGGTCGCGCTGCACGCGGTCAACCGGGCCGGCGACATCAGCGGACGGGAGGTGCTGGTCAACGGGGCCGGCCCGATCGGTGCCCTGGTGGTGGCCGCCGCGAAGTACCGCGGCGCCGCCCGGGTCGTCGCCGCCGATCTGTCCGAGTCGTCGCTGGCCGTGGCCCGGGCGATGGGCGCCGACAAGACGGTCGACCTGTCCGCCGGCGAGCTGCTGCCCGAGGACAGCGAGCTGGTCTTCGAGGCCTCCGGTGCGGCCGGCGCGCTGGGCGGGGTGCTGCACGCCACCGCCCGCGGCGGCACGATCGTCCAGGTCGGCAACCTGCCCGGGTCGGCGGTCTCCGCGGTGCTCGGCGACCTGGTCACCCGGGAGATCACCTGGCTCGGCTCGTACCGGTTCGTCGACGAGATCACCGACGCGGTCGCCGCTCTCGCCGACGGCATCGACGTCTCGCCGCTGATCACGCACACCTTCGGCATCGACGACGCGGCCACCGCGCTGGACGTCGCCGCCGACCGGACCAGCGGAAGCAGCAAGGTGCTGCTGGACTTGTCCTCATGACCGCGCCCCGACTGACCGCCGACACCGTCCTCGCCGATGACGTCACCGGGCCGCGGGTCGTGCCCACCGGAATCGGGATCGTGCACCTGGGGTGGGGCGCGTTCCACCGGGCGCACCAGGCGGTCTACACCCAGGACGCCATGGACGCGACCGGGGACACCCGGTGGGGCATCCTGGGCGCGGAGCGGACGGATCGACTGGTCGAGGTGGTCCGGCCGCAGCAGGGCCGGTACACCGTGCTGTCCACCGGGATCGACGACGCCGGCTCCGTCGTCGAATCGGCCCGGGTGATCGGTTCCGTGGTCGACGTCGCCTCGTGCGCGTCGCAGACCCCTCGGTTGCTGGACGCGATCGCGGCTCCGACCACCCACGTCGTCACCCTGACCATCACCGAGAAGGGCTACTGCCGGCGCCCGGACGGCGCCCTGGACACCGAGGCCGCCGCCGCGGACATCGAGGGCCTGCGCCAGGAGGAAACGAACGCCGAGGCAGCGACGCCGGCGGCCTCCACCGTCGGTTTGCTGGTGCGCGGGCTGGCCGCCCGGCGCCGCGCCGGCGGACCCCCGATCACCGTGCTGAGCTGCGACAACATGCCGGAGAACGGCCGGGTGCTGGCCGGCGTCGTCGGCGAGTTCGTCGACGCCGCGCTGCCCGGGGCCGACGGTGAGGCGCTGCGCGGCTGGCTCGCGGCGTCGGTGACGTTCCCGGCGTCGATGGTGGACCGCATCACGCCGGCCACCACGCCGGCCGTGCTGGACCGGGTGGCCGGCCTGGTCGGCGCCCGGGACGAGGCCGCGGTGGCCGCGGAACCGTTCGCCCAATGGGTGATCGAGGACCACTTCGCCGGACCCCGGCCCGCCTGGGAGCTGGCCGGCGCCGAACTCACCGACGACGTCGTGCCGTGGGAGAACGCGAAGCTGCGGATGCTCAACGGCACCCACTCGGTGCTCGCCTACGCCGGCCGGGTGGCCGGCCGCGCGTCCATGGCCGACGCGGTCAACGATCCCGAGATCGCTGCCCAGGCGCGGGCGTTCATGTTCGAGGACGCCCTGCCGACGCTCACCCCGCCGGCCGGCGCCGACCTGCGGGGCTACGGCGAGCAGCTGCTGCGCCGGTTCGCCAATCCGGCGACCGGGCACACCACCCGCCAGGTGTCCACCGACGGCACCCAGAAGATCCCGATCCGTTGGGGACCGGTCGTCGCCTGGCACCTGGCCCGCGGGCGCGTCCCGGACGGCGTCGCCTACGGACTGGCCGCGTGGACCGAGTTCGTCCGGCGGGCGATCCGGGACGGCGACGACCTCGGCGACCCGGCCGGCTCCGCCCGGCTGACCGAGGCGGTGCGGGCGGCCGGTGTCGACGACGTCCCGGCGGTCGCCGCCGCGCTGCTGGCGCTGCCCGGTCTGCTGCCCGAGAACGCCGGCACCGATCGTGGTCTGGTGACCGCGGTGATCCGGCACGCGACCGCGCTGGCCGCCGACGATCACCGAACCGACATCCGAGACGAGAGGCAACGACGATGAAGATGGGCTTTCGCTGGTACGGCGAGGGCAACGACACGGTCGCGCTCGACGACATCCGGCAGATTCCCGGCGTCGAGACGGTGGTGTGGAGCCTGCATCACAAGCAGGCCGGCCAGGTGTGGGAGACCGACGAGATCGAGGCGGAGATCGCCCGGATCACCGCGATCACACCGGAGGCGGCGGCGCGGGGGGTGACCAAGTCGCTGGACGCCGACGTGGTCGAGTCGGTGAACGTGCACGAGTCGATCAAGCTCGGCCGCACGGTGCTCGGGCTGAGCCGGGACGAGGCGATCGCCAACTACGTCACCACGATCGAGCGGCTGGGCCGGGCCGGGGTGAAGGTGATCTGCTACAACTTCATGCCGGTCTTCGACTGGCTGCGCACCGATCTGTGGCATCCGCTGCCGGACGGGTCGACCGCGCTGTACTTCGAGAAGGCGGTCGTCGACGCCATGTCGCCGGAGAAGCTGATCGCCGACATGGAGGCGAACTCCGGTGGGCTGACCCTGCCCGGTTGGGAACCCGAGCGGCTGGCGGGTTTTTCCGAGCTGAGCGCCGCCTACCAGGGCGTCACGCACGAGGACATGTACCGCAACTACCGGTATTTCCTGGACGCGATCATCCCCACCTGCGAGGAGTACGACGTCCGGATGGGGGTGCACCCGGACGATCCGCCGTTCGACCTGTTCGGCTGGCCGCGGGTGGTGTCGACCAAGAAGGATCTGGGCACGGTGCTGTCGCTGAACGACAGCCCGTATCACGGTTTGACTTTGTGCCTGGGGTCGTTCTCGGCGAACCCGGAGCAGGACGCGGTGGACGCGGTGCGGACGTACCTGGACCGGATCCACTTCTCGCACGTGCGCAACATCAAGCACTTCCCGAACGGCGATTTCACCGAGGTCGGGCACCGGGCGTGCGAGGGTGACGTGGACACCGTCGGGATCATGAAGGCGTACGCCCAGGCCGGGTTCGCCGGATACATCCGGCCCGACCACGGCCGGCATCTGTGGGACGAGAACACCACCCGCAAGCCGCGTCCCGGGTACGGCCTGTACGACCGGGCGCTGGGCATCCAGTACCTGCTCGGAGTGTGGGACACCGTCCGTTACGGGGGCCCGGCATGACCGGGGTGGTCACCATCGGCGAGTCGATGGCGCTGCTCACCGTCCCGGCCGGACGTCAGCTGCGGGGTGGCAGCTCCGCGCCGGTCGGCTTCGGCGGGGCCGAGTCGAACGTGGCGATCGGCCTGGCCCGGCTCGGCGTGCCGGTCACCTGGGTCAGCCGGGTCGGCGACGACGCGTTCGGGTCGCTGATCACCCGCGAGCTGCGCGGTGAGGGGGTGCACGTGCTGACCGCCGTCGACGGGCAGACGCCGACCGGTCTGATGGTGAAGGAACACCGGTGCGGCACGCCCTGGCGGGTCCGCTACTACCGGGCCGGCAGCGCCGCGTCCCGCCTGTCCCCCGCCGATGTCGACGACGCCCGCGTCACCGCGGCGATTGCCGCCGCCCGGGTGCTGCACCTGACCGGGATCACCGCCGCGATCAGCGACTCGGCGCTGGCCGCGGTCCGCCGCGCGGTCGAGATCGCCCGCGCCGCCGGGACGCTGGTCTCGTTCGACGTCAACCACCGGACCGCGTTGTGGTCGGACGCGCAGGCCGCCCCGGTGCTGGCCCAGCTGTGCGGGTCGGCCGACCTGGTGTTCGCCGGCGAATCCGAGGCCGCCCTGGTCCTGAGCACCTCGGCCACCGACGAGCGGGCCCTGGCCGAGGGTCTGGCGGGGCTCGGCACGGCGACCGTGGTGCTCAAGCTCGGCGCCCGCGGCGCCCTCGCCCTTACCGGCGACGAGATCGTTGCCGCCGAACCCGATCCCATCACCGTCGTGGACCCGGTCGGCGCCGGCGACGCGTTCGTCGCCGGCTACCTCGGCGCCCTGGTGGACGGCGGCTCCCCGCTCGACTGCCTGCGTCGCGGCAACCTTCTCGGCGGCGCCGTCTGCCAGGTGCCCGGCGACTGGGAGGGCCTGCCCACCGCCGACGAACTCGAATCCCTGAACACCGCCGGAGAGGACGTCGTCCGATGACCACCGCCGCAATCACCGCCCGGGACCTGCTGGCCGCCTGCCCGCTCGTCCCGGTCGTCGTGCTGGACCGCGCCGAGGACGCCCGCCCGCTGGGCGAGGCGCTGCTGACCGGCGGGATCACCGCCGTCGAGATCACCCTGCGCACGGCGGCCGGGCTGGACGCGATCGGCGTCGCGTCGGAGGCGCTGCCCGAGCTGACCGTCGGCGCCGGGTCGGTGCTGACCACCGACCACGTCGACCAGGTGGTCGACGCCGGCGCCCGGTTCGTGGTCAGCCCGGGCCTGCACGCGCCGGTCGTCGCCCGCTGCGCCGAGCGGGGCGTGCCCGCGCTGCCCGGGGCGGCCACCGCATCCGAGCTGATGACCGCGGTCAACATCGGCCTGGACGTGGTCAAGTTCTTCCCGGCCGGGCTGCTCGGCGGCCCGGCCGCGATCAAGGCGCTGTCCGCGCCGTTCCCCGGCGTGTCCTTCCTGCCGTCCGGCGGGGTCGGCCCGGGGAACCTGGCCGACTACCTCACCCTGCCCTGCGTGCCCGCGGTCAGCGGCAGCTGGATGGTCGAGCCGGCGCTGATCCGCGCCGGGGACTGGGCCGAGGTGGCCCGGCGGTCCGCCGACGCGATCGCGGCCGCGCGGGCCGCGCTCGGTGCCGGCTGACCGGCGCCCCGCGGTCCGGCCGGTAGCCTTCCTCGAATGGTCGCTGTGTCGCACGGGGCAATCGCCGCTGCCCTGGTCAAGGTTCTGTCGGCGAAGGGTCCGCTGACCGAGGCGCAGTTGGACGACGAACTGGTCGCCGAGGGCATCGACGTGGAGGAGAGCGGGGACGCGCTCGAGGACGTTCTCGAGGATCACCCGGGGCCGCTCATGTGGTTGTCGGACGGCCGGTGGGTGTGGCTGCCCGCGCTGCTCGACGGCCGGGTGTTCACCCACCGGCTGAGCGAGCCGGAGGCGGAGCACGACCTGCTGCTCATCGACGTCGACCTGACCGCGATCTCGACGATCACCGACGACCCGACCTACCTGCGGCTGACCGACGGCACCGAAGTGTCGGACGTGTCGCCGTTGGGAGACGCCGACATCCTGGCCCGACGCGGGGTGCCGGACGGCGTGGTGTCCCTCGACGGAGCGTGGCTGTTCGAACCCGGGCGGTTCGCCGACCTGGGTCTCGCGGCCGGCGACCTCGTCGGGCTGCGGGTCACGTCGGACGGACTGGAACTCGGCCCGGCCGGCGACGCCCCGACGTCCGGAATCGCCACCGAGATCGACGCCCTGCTCGAGCAGGCCCCATCGGAGACGGTCAACCTGGGCAACGCCATCTGGACCCTCTGCACCAGCGACGACGATCTCTTCCGCACACCCGCGCTCCCGCTGGGTGAGCAACTCGCCACCGCCGGCCTGGTGCACGAGGGCGAGCTGGTGGCCCGCGACGGATTCGACTTCGGCGCTCGGCGCGTCCAGCACCAACTCGAGCGGATCGCGTCGATGTACGGCCTGGAGCCGGACGAGGCGCTCGCCGTCGCGGCCACGCTCCGGCTGCACGACCAGGTCCGCGAGCTCACGGACCTGGTCGTCGACACCGCCCGCGAGGGCGAGGGCGTCGACCTGGATGAGGTGATCCACCAGGTCACCCGGTCGTCGGAGTCGCCCGTGGGCGAAGGCGCGCCCGACCGGAACCCATCGGGTTTCGATCGCCGGACGGTCGGCGCGATCCTGGAGTTCCTGGCCGAGCCGGCCGTCGCCGATGCGGTCCGGGTCGAGACGGCATCCACCGACCGGCGGGCCGCCGCGGCGCTGGGCATGCTGGCCGAGTCGGTCGAGCCGATGGCGGCCAGACCCGCCCGTCCGGCGCTGCGGTGGTTGCGGGCCGTCGCGCACGAGCGGCTCGGCGAGGCGAAGGAGGCCGAAAGAACCCTCGGCGAGGCCGAATCGCTCGACCCGTCCTGGCCGCTGACGTTGGAATCGCTGGCCCGGTACGCCAGCGACCGCGGCGACGCCGAACGCGGGTTGGCGCTGCTCCGGCGGGCCGGAACACCGCCGGACAACGATCTTCTCCAGCTGCTCGAGCGTTACCAGCCCGTCCCGCGGCCGGAGCTGGGCCGCAACCAGCCGTGCTGGTGCGGCTCCGGGCGCAAGTACAAGGTCTGCCACCTGCACCGCGAACAGCTGCCCCTGGACCGGCGGGCCGGCTGGCTGTATCGGAAGGCCGGCCTGGACCTGCTGGACCGCTCGTTGGCCGCGACGTTGATGGAGACGGCCCGGGCCCGGTCGCGGTACTGGGACGGCCACAACAGCCTGATGCGGGCGTTCCAGGACGCGATCGTCGTCGATGCCGTGCTGTTCGAGGGCGGAGGTTTCGCCGAGTTCGTGACCGCCCGCGGGCACCTGCTGCCGGCCGATGAGTACCTGCTCGCCGAGCAGTGGCTGCTCATCGAACGGTCGGTGCACGAGGTCGTCACGGTGCGCCCGGGGCAGGGTATGACGGTGCGCGACGTCCGCACCGGCGACATCCACGACGTCCAGGAGCAGACGGCCAGCCGGCAGGTGAAACCGGGCCAGCTGTTCTGCGGCCGGATCGTTCCCGCGGGCGAGACCATGCAGATCTTCGGCGGCCTCGAGCCCGTGTCCATCGGCGAACGCGACACGCTGATCGCGCTGCTGGACGACGAACCGGACCCGGTCGAGCTGGTCACCTTCCTGTCCCGCCGGTTCGCGCCACCGCAGCTGCGCAACACCGAGGGCGAGTCGCTGATGGTGTGTGAGGCGACGCTGCGACTGTCCGATCCGCCCGCCGTCAGTGCGGCGCTCGACGACGCGTACGACCGGCGCGACGACCTGCCGGACGGGAGGGCCGGCTGGTTCGAGCACGTGACCACCGGCGGCCTGGAGCGGATCCGGGCGAGCCTGGACCTGGACGGCGACGAGCTGCGCATCGAGGCGAACAGCCGGGCCCGTTTCGAGCGCGTCCTGAACAGGGTCAGGGAGCTGGACCCGTCCGCCACCGTCGTCGACGAGACCCGGCACCCGGCCGGTGATCTCGGCGCCGTGAAGCGCCTGCCACCGCCTCCGCCCGGCGCGCCGAGCGCAATCGTCGACCCGGCCCAGGATCCCGCGGTCGCGGCGGCGCTGGAGCAGCTGACCGCCCAGTACGAACGCGCCTGGCTGGACGACCGGATCCCCGCGTTGGGCGGCCGCACCCCGCGCCAGTGCGCGGACGACCCGACCCGACGCCCCGACCTCATCGCCCTGCTGGACTCGTTCCCGGACGACAACGGCCGGCCGGGCATGATGAGCCCGACCCGGCTGCGGGCGGCGCTGGGACTGGGCTGAACCTCGGGGCGTCGTCGCGGCGCGGGCCCGGACGGCGTCCTACCGAAGAGCCGACATCGAGGATGAAGGTCGGTCACCCAGGATTGGGCGATGCCCACAGGCGCAGGGTCCTCCTGGACGCGCCGGGCCCACGCCTTTCCTCGGTCGCACTCGCGGCCGCATCTCACCGGTCCTCGCGTGTTCCCCATCCGGACCCTCTCACCTCCGGGCTCGTTCGGCGAGTCGTCAGTCCGGGCGTCTGCGCCCGATCAGGTGGAACACCCGGCTCAGTGCCCGATAAGGGTCGCGCCGGCTCGCCTCCAGCTCGACCGGCGCGATCCGTTCGAATTCGCTT
>JBDHZW010000108.1:0-15543 GCA_039812105.1 Nakamurella sp. | reverse complement strand
GGCGCTGGAGCATCGCCAGCGACGAGATCCACGCCCTGCTGCACCAGGTCGGGGCGACCCACTCGCCGCTGCACCCCGAGCACTGACGATCCGGCCGGGCGCGCTCGGGGCGGGCCGGGCGAGCTCTGCGCGGTCCCGGCGCACCTTGCGGGGTCTCGGCGCACCTTGCGCGGACCCGGCGCACCTTGCGCAGCGGATCCCCGGCGCAGAGTGCGCTCAGGGCGGGCAGAGTGCGCTCGGGGCGGGCAGAGTGCGCTCGGGGGGCACACGCCGGGTGCACCTTGCGCGGTCCCGGCGCACCTCGCACGGTCCCGGCGCACCCTGCACAGCGGATCCCCGGCGCAGAGTGCGCTCGGCGCACGCAGAGTGCGCTCGGGGCGGGCAGAGTGCGCTCGGCGCACGCAGAGTGCGCTCGGGGCGGGCAGAGTGCGCTCGGCGCATGCAGAGTGCGCTCGGGGCGGGCCGGGCGCACCTTGCGCGGTCCCGGAGCACCTTGCGCGGTCCCGGCGCACCTTGCGCAGCGGATCCCCGGCGCAGAGTGCGCTCGGCGCACGCAGAGTGCGCTCGGGGCGGGCCGGGCGCACCTTGCGCGGTCCCGGAGCACCTTGCGCGGTCCCGGCGCACCTCGCACGGTCCCGGCGCACCCTGCGCAGCGGATCCCCGGCGCAGAGTGCGCTCGGCGCACGCAGAGTGCGCTCGGCGCACGC
Source organism: Nakamurella sp. (assembly GCA_039812105.1). Lineage (GTDB taxonomy): Bacteria > Actinomycetota > Actinomycetes > Mycobacteriales > Nakamurellaceae > Nakamurella. Next base: position 14,836 of record JBDHZW010000108.1, on the reverse strand, counting down.
AGAGTGCGCTCGGCGCGCGCAGAGTGCGCGGATGCCTCGCGCCGCACGCCCGGCCCCGGGCTCCGGTGTTCGATGGCAGCCTCGCCCGCTCGGCCGACTACGATGCTGCGTGCAGCTGGTTCGGCCGGCGCCCAGGCGTCTGTCGAGGCAAGAGGGAACCCGGTGCGATTCCGGGACTGCCCCGCAGCGGTGAGTGGGAACGAAAGCCGTCAGTCCTGAGCGGACAGCACTGGACCAGCAGGTCCGGGAAGCGACGGCCGGTAGGTGGTCGGGCGGCTCGTCCCGCCGGAGCCGAGCCCACGAGTCCGAAGACCTGCCCGCTGTGCGTGCCGGCGACCGCCGGCGCGGTGGCAGCCGACCTCGCGGGTGGGTCGTGGCGCCGGACGTTCCGACCGGTCCCGGTCGGATGTTGCCGGCGACCCTTCCGCGAGGCGTGAACTCGCGAAGGAGAGTTCGCACGATGAGTGGTGCGACGGTGCTGGGGTACCCGAGGCAGGGGCCCGACCGGCGGCTGAAGAAACTGATCGAGGGGCACTGGGCGGGCCGGATCGGTGCCGCCGAGCTGCTCGAGGGGGCGCGGGAGCTGCGCCGGCAGCGGCGGCAGGAGTTGCGCGACCACGGCCTGGACGAGCTGCCGGGCAACGACTTCAGCCTGTACGACCAGGTGTTGGACACCGCGTTCCTGCTCGGCGCGGTGCCCGGGCGATTCCGCACGGCCGCCCCGGTCGACGATCCGGAATCCCGGCTGGCCCGGTACTTCGCGGCGGCCCGCGGCACCGCCGAGGTGGCGCCGTTGGAGATGACCAAGTGGTTCGACACCAACTACCACTACCTGGTGCCCGAGCTGGGCCCGGACACCACCTTCGCCCTGGACGCCGGTAAGCCGCTGGAGGAACTGGCCGAGGCCGAAGCGGCCGGGTTCAACACCCGCCCCGTGCTGCTGGGCCCGGTGTCGTTCCTGCAGCTGGCCAAGCCGGCCCCTGGCGTCGACCCGTCGTTCGATCCGCTGACCCTGCTGGACCGGGTGCTACCGCTGTACGCGGAACTGCTACCCGCGCTGGCCGCGGCGGGGGCCGAGTGGGTCCAGCTGGACGAGCCGGTGCTGGTGCTCGATCAGCCGGCACCGGTGCTCGCCGCCGCCGATCGCGCGCTCCGGTCGCTCGCCGGCGTCGCGGGCCGGCCGAAGATCCTTCTCGCCTCCTACTTCGACCGGCTCGGCGACGCCCTGCCGATGCTGGTCGCCTCCCCGGTCGAGGGGCTCGCGATGGATTTCACCGGCCCGGCCGCGGCCAACCTGCCCGGGCTGGCCGCCCTCGGCGGGGTCCCCGGCAAGCGGCTGGTCGCCGGCGTGGTGGACGGCCGCAACGTGTGGCGCACCGACCTGACCGCGGCCCTGACCAACCTGGGCACGCTGCTCGGCCTGGCCGGCCGGGTGGACGTCGCGGCATCCTGCTCGCTGCTGCACGTACCACTGGACGTCGCGGAGGAGAAGGCCCTCGACCCGCAGGTGGCGCCCTGGTTCGCGTTCGCCCGGCAGAAGCTGGACGAGGTCGCGGTGCTGGCCCGCGGGCTGTCCGAGGGGCGTGACGCCATCGCCGGCGACCTGCAGCGCAACCGCAGCGTGCTGGCCTCCCGGGCGTCGTCGCCGATCACCCGCGACCCGGCGGTGCGGCAACGGGTCGCCGCCGTCACCGAGCCGGACACGAATCGCTCCTCCCCGTACGAGGCCCGGGCGGAAAGGCAGCGGGCGAAGCTGGACCTGCCGTCGCTGCCGACCACCACGATCGGGTCGTTCCCGCAGACGGCCGAGCTGCGCCGGGCCCGGGCCGACCTGCGGACCGGAAGGCTCGACGAGGCCGGCTACCGCGACGCCATGCGCGCCGAGATCGCCGCGGTGATCTCCGAGCAGGAACGGCTGGGCCTGGACGTGCTGGTGCACGGCGAGCCCGAGCGCAACGACATGGTGCAGTACTTCGCCGAACAACTTGCCGGGTACGTCGTCACCGCGCACGGCTGGGTGCAGTCGTACGGCACCCGCTACGTGCGGCCGCCGATCCTGGCCGGCGACATCTCCCGGCCGGCGCCGATGACGGTCGAGTGGACCGAGTACGCGCAGAGCCTGACCGAACGGCCGGTGAAGGGCATGCTGACCGGTCCGGTCACCATGCTGGCCTGGTCGTTCGTCCGCGACGACCAGCCGCTGGCGGACACGGCCGCCCAGGTCGCGCTGGCGCTGCGGGACGAGGTGCTGGATCTGGAGGCGGCCGGCACCGCTGTGATCCAGGTCGACGAGCCCGCCCTGCGGGAGACGCTGCCGCTGCGGGCGGCCGACCGGGCCGAGTACCTGGCCTGGGCGGTTCGGGCGTTCCGGCTGACCACCGCCGGGGTGGCCGACGAGACCCAGGTGCACACCCACATGTGCTACGCCGACTTCGGCGACATCCTGGGCGCCATCATCGATCTGGACGCCGACGTGATCAGCCTGGAGGCCGCCCGATCGGACATGGGGATCACCCGGGAACTCACCGCGGCGGCCTACCCGAACGAGGTCGGCCCCGGGGTGTGGGACATCCACTCCCCGCGCGTGCCGTCGGCGGCCGAGATCGAGGGCAAGCTGCGGGACGCGGTCTCCGCCTTCCCGGCGCAGCGGCTCTGGGTCAACCCGGACTGCGGGCTCAAGACCCGCGGCTACCCGGAAACCCTGGCGTCGCTGGAGAACCTGGTCGCGGCGGCCGGGCGGGTCCGGGCCGGGGTCTGACCGACCCTGGTCGATCGAGGGAGGGGTTTCGGCGCTTCCGCAGGGCGCCGAAGGACCGAAACCCCTCCCTCGAATCGGCCGCCTCAGTCCCAGGCCAGTCCCCCGCCGGTCTGATACTCGATGACCCGGGTCTCGAAGAAGTTCTTCTCCTTCTTCAGGTCCATCACCTCGCTCATCCAGGGGAACGGGTTGTCGGTGTCCGGGTAGAGCTGAGGCAGACCGATCTGCGCGCACCGCCGGTTGGTGATGAAGTGCATGTACTGCTCGCACTGCGCGGCGGTGAGGCCGAGCATCCCGGTCGGCATGGTGTCCCGGCCGTAGGCGATCTCCAGCTCGCAGGCCTTGGCCAGCATGTCGCGCACCTCGGCCTGGAAGTCGGCCGACCACAGATGCGGGTTCTCGATCTTGATCTGGTTGATCACGTCGATGCCGAAGTTGAGGTGGATCGACTCGTCCCGCAGGATGTACTGGTACTGCTCGGCGATGCCGACCATCTTGTTGCGCCGGCCCAGGGACAGGATCTGCGCGAAACCGGTGTAGAACCACATGCCCTCGAAGATCACGTAGAACGCGATCAGGTCCCGCAGGAACGCCTGGTCGGCCTCGACCGTGCCGGTGCGGAACGCCGGATCCTCCAGCGATTGCGTGTATTGCAGGGCCCAGGCGTCCTTCTCGGTGATCGACGGCACCTCCCGGTACATGTTGAACAGCTCGCCGGGTTCCAGGCCCAGCGAGGTGCAGATGTACTGGAAGGTGTGGGTGTGCACGGCCTCCTCGAACGCCTGCCGCAGCAGGTACTGCCGGCACTCCGGGTTGGTCAGCTGCCGGTACACGGCCAGCACGATGTTGTTCGCCACCAGCGACTCCGCGGTCGCGAAGAACCCGAGATTGCGTTTGAGCATCAGCCTTTCGGCTTCGGTCAAGCCGTCCCGGGACTTCCACAGGGCGATATCGGCCTGCATGGACACCTCGGTGGGCATCCAGTGGTTGTTGCAGCCGGCCAGGTACTTCTCCCAGGCCCAGGTGTACTTCAGCGGCAGCAGCTGGTTCACGTCGGCCCGGGCGTTGATCATCGCCTTGTCGCCGACCGAGACCCGACCGCCGGAGCGGTCGATCTCGCCCAGCCCGCTCGCACTCACGGGCGCATTCACTGGCAGGCCTCGCAATCGGGGTTGTCGACGGAGCAGGTTGCCCCGTCCGGGATCTCGGCCGGCAGCTCGGTCAGCGGGATCGGGCCGAGCGGGGCGGCGGGGGAAACGGCATTGAGCTTGCCGTCGGTGCCCTTGAGGGTGGACTTCTCCACGTGGCTGGCCGAGCTGGACCTCAGGTAGTACGTCGTCTTGCAGCCCAGCGTCCAGGCGAGCTGGTACAGCTCGTCCAGCTTGCGGCCGTTCGGCGAGGCGACGTACAGGTTGAGCGACTGCGCCTGGTCGATCCATTTCTGCCGCCGGGACGCGGCCTTGATCAGCCACGACCCGTCGATCTCGAACGCGGTCGCGAACAGCGCCTTGACGTCGTCCGGGATCCGGTCGATCGGGCCGAGCGCGCCGTCGAAGTACTTCAGGTCGGCCACCATCACCTCGTCCCACAGGTCGCGGTCCTTCAGTACCCGGATGAGATGGGCGTTGATGACGGTGAAGTCCCCGGACATGTTCGACTTGACGAACAGGTTGCGGTAGGTCGGCTCGATGGACTGGCTGACGCCGACGATGTTGGAGATCGTCGCGGTCGGCGCGATCGCCATCACGTTGGAGTTGCGCATGCCGACGGTGCGCACCCGCTCGCGCAGCGCCGCCCAGTCGAGCCGGGCGGTGGTGTCCTGGTCCAGGTCACCGGCGCGATCCCGCGCCAGGATCCCGACGGAGTCGATCGGCAGGATGCCGCGGCTCCACAGGGATCCGTCGAACGACGGGTACCGGCCCCGCTCGGCGGCCAGCGCCGAGGACGCCGAGATGGCCCAGTAGGACAGCACCTCCATCGAGGTGTCGGCGAACTCGACGGCCGCCTCGGAGGCGTAGGGCAGGCCCAGGGTGTAGAGCGCGTCCGCGAATCCCATCAGGCCAAGGCCGACGGGACGGTGCCGCAGGTTCGACCGGCGGGCCGACGGGATCGTGTACATGTTCACGTCGATGACGTTGTCCAGCATCCGCACCGCGGTGGTCACCGTCCGGCGCAGCCGCTCGGTGTCCAGTCGCGGACCGGTCCCGTCCGAGACGACGTGGGCGGCCAGGTTCACCGAACCCAGGTTGCAGACCGCGGTTTCCCCATCGGATCCGGCGCGGGTGTTGAGCGTGATCTCGGTGCACAGGTTCGACGAGTGCACCACCCCGACGTGCTGCTGCGGCGAGCGCAGGTTGCACGGATCCTTGAAGGTGATCCACGGGTGCCCGGTCTCGAACAGCGCGGTCAGCATCCGCCGCCACAGGGCGACCGCCTCGATCCGGCGGAACACCCGGATCTCACCGCGGTCGGCCGCCGCCTCGTACTCGACGTACTTCTCGGCGAACTCCTGCCCGTACCGGTCGTGCAGGTCCGGCACCTCGTCCGGGGAGAACAACGTCCAGGTGCCGCCGGCCCGCACCCGGCGCAGGAACTCGTCCGGCACCCAGTGGGCGGTGTTCATGTCGTGGGTGCGCCGGCGGTCGTCACCGGTGTTGCGGCGCAGGTCCAGGAACTCCTCGACGTCGATGTGCCAGGTCTCCAGGTACGCGCAGACCGCGCCCTTGCGCTTGCCGCCCTGGTTGACCGCGATCGCGGTGTCGTTGGCGATCTTCAGGAACGGCACGACGCCGGAGGACGAGCCGTTGGTGCCGCGGATGTGCGCGCCGATGCCCCGGATGGGCGTCCAGTCGTTGCCCAGACCACCGGAATACTTGGCCAGCAGGGCGTTGTCGCGGATGCCGGCGAAGATCGAGGACAGGTCGTCGTCGACGGTGGTCAGGAAGCAGGAGGACAGCTGCGGGCGGGTGGTGCCGGCGTTGAACAGGGTCGGGGTCGAGCACATGAAGTCGAACGAGGACAGCAGCCGGTAGAACTCGATCGCCCGGGCCTCCCGGTCGATCTCGCGGACGGCCAGGCCCATCGCCACCCGCATGAAGAACGCCTGCGGCAGCTCGTACCGGGTGCCCCGCTCGTGCAGGAAGTACCGGTCGTACAGGGTCTGCAGGCCCAGCAGGGTGAACTCGCCGTCCCGCGTGCCGTCCAGGGCCGCGCCGAGCCGATCCAGGTCGAACTCGGCCAGGGTCGGATCCAGCTGCCCCAGGGCGACGCCCCGCGCCACGTAGGCGGCGAAGTAGGCCGGGTAGCGCTCGTTCATCTCGGTGGCGGTCGCCTCGTCGGGGGCGCCGGCCAGGTGGCTCAGTGCCTCGGTGCGCAGCACGTCGCCGAGCAGCCGGGCGGCCACCGTCGAGTAGTTCGGCTCGGTCTCCACCAGCACCCGGGTGGCCAGGATCGGCGCGAGACCCAGCTCCCGGTGGCCGATCCCGTCGTAGACGGTGTTCGCGATGCCGGCCAGCACCGGCTCCGGGTCGACGTCGGGCAGTCCGGCGCAGGCGTCGGTGGCCAGGGTGCGCAGCCGGGTCCAGTCCAGCGGGCGGCGGGTGCCGTCGGCGGCGAGCACGGTGATCCCGCCGGCGGCCGGCGCCGGCGGCGCGGTCCGCTCCGCCCGGGCCTTGCGGTGCTCCTCCCGGTACAGGATGTAGGCGCGGGCCACGTCCAGGTGGCCGCCGCGCATCAGGGCGAGCTCGACCTGGTCCTGGATCTCCTCCAGGTCGACCGGTCGGCCCAGGCCGCCGGTGCGGCGGGCCAGCGTGCCGGCGACCGCGTCGGTCAGCTCGGTGACGCTGACCCGCAGACTCGACGAACGACCGGCCGACTCGCCCTGCACGGCCAGGAAAGCCTTGGTGATGGCGACGGCGATGCGTCCGGGGTCGAACTCGGCCAGGCTGCCGTCGCGGCGCTGGACGCGCATGGCGGCAACGTCGGTCGCGGGCTCCGGGTCGGTGGTCAGGGTGGGTGGGGTCGCCAGCGTGGCGGTCACGGCTCTCTCCTCGCGAGTCGGCGGGTGCGATGCGACCCGGGCGAGGATGCGGCGGCCCACCGGCCCGAACGAGCGAGCCGCGGTTCCGCAGCCGCCCTCCCACGGGACGCACCGGCGGCGTGTCCCGGTGGGACACGCATCGGAGGCAGGTCTTCGGACTCATGAGCAAGGCACTGCCGGTCCGTCCGCCAGTCCCACCTACCGACCGTCGCTTCCCAGGCGTGGCGCCCAGTGCCGTCCCTCTCACAGGACAGACGGTTGTCGTTCTCATTCACCGCTGCGGGGCAGTCCCGGATTCGCACCGGGTTCCCTCTTGCCTCCGCCCCCCGGGGTGACCCGGCAGGCGGAACCTCCAACGCGAGAGACCCTACATCTTGGGTTCCCGTGTCGGCGGCAACCGCAGATATCGTGTCGCGGCGCGTCCGGCGTGTCGCGACGGAGGGCCCTTCGGCGTGTCGTCGCCCGGCTTGACATGCATGGATGTGCATGTAAGCATCAGTGCATGGCAACCGTGCACGGCGTCACCGGCGCGACGGTCGTCAGCGTGCGGGACGCGGAGCGGGTCGCCCGGGTGATGTCGGCCCTGGCCACGGCGAGCCGGGTCCGCATCCTGGCCCGGCTGCGCCAGGGCCCCTGCTCGGTCGGCGACCTCGCCGACGCGGTCGACATGGCCCAGCCGGCCGTCTCGCACCAGCTCAAGATCCTCCGGGACCTGGGGCTGGTGACGGGCACCCGGCAGGGCCGGGAGACGCACTACGCCGTGCACGACACGCACATCGCCGCGGTACTGGAGGAGTCACTGCGGCACCTGGAGCACCTGCGAGCCGACCCCGATGTCGCCGGACCCGCCGGCGACCAGCACGAAGGAGGAGCACGACCATGACCGAGGCGCACACCCACGGCACCCCGCACGCCCACGACCACACGCACGGCGGCACCCAGCACAGCCACGTGCACGATCAGCACGACCACGAGCACGTGGTGCACGAGCACGAGCACACGCACGACGGGTCCACCCACACCCACCAGCACGCCCACGAGGCCACGTTGACCGAGCAGCACGAGCACAGCCACGGCTGACGGGGCGCCGGCCGGACCGACTCGGCCCCGGCCGACGCCCGTTTTGCCCGGGTCGGCGTCGACCTCGGTCGAAAACCTCTCCGTTTGGTGAGTGGGCGAAAGGCAACATCGGCCCATAGGCTCCGATGTTGTTAAGAGCCCACGACCGACGGGAGCGACGCGTGACGGTGATCGGATGGAGCCCGGGCAGGACCCGTCGACGACCCGGACCGCGCGCCGGTCTCGGCGCGATCACCGTCCTGGCACTGGCGGTCACCGCCTGCGCCAATCCCGACGCCCGGGAGGCGTCGACCACCGGTCCGAGCAGCGGCACCGCGACGGCCAAGACCTCCCTGGTGCTGTCCGACGGCTACGACACGGCCACCTGGAATCCGCTCAACGGCGACTCGGACTACTCGTCGAAGGTGTACGACGGCGTCCTGCGGCTGGACGCGCAGGACGGCCCGGAACCGACCATCGTGCCGAACCTGGCCACCGGGTTGCCGGTGGCCAACGCCGATGCCACCGAGTGGACGGTCACCCTGCGGGACGGCGTGACCTTCCACGACGGCCAGCCGTTGACCGCGAAAGACGTTGCCGCGACCTATAACACGGCGATCGATCCGGCCGCCGCGGCCGGGGTGGCCTCGATGTACGACATGCTGGATCGGGCCGAGGCCACCGACGAGCACACCGTGGTCTTCCACCTGACCGAGCCGTACGCCGCGTTCCCGTCGAAGTTGTTGATGGGCATCGCGCCCGCCTCCGCATTGGAGCCGGTCGGGCCGGTCGAGCAGTCGCCGTTGAACACGGCGCCCATCGGCACCGGTCCCTACCGGCTCGTCTCGACCGGCCCCGACCGCACGGTGCTGGAGGCGTTCGACGGCTACTGGGGCGGCGAGGTGCCGGTGCAGCGGCTGACCATCGTGAACGTCACCGACGACAACACCCGGGTGCAGCGGATGCTGGCCGGTGACTTCGACGGCACCGTCATCCCACCGCAGCTGGCCGCCGGTTTCCTCGAATCGTCCGGCTTCACCGTGATCTCGAACCCGTCCGCGGACTGGCGCTCCGTCGTCCTGCCGATGAACGACCCGGTGGCCGGGGACCCGGCGGTGCGGCAGGCGCTGAACCGGGCCGTCGACCGGCAGGCCGTCGTGCAGACCGTGCTGGCCGGGCACGGGACCGCCGCGTCCACCCCGTTCTCGCCGGTATTCACCACGTTCTACGATCCGGCGGCCGAGTTCGCCTTCGATCCCGACGAGGCTCGGCGCATCCTGGACGAGGCCGGATGGACGGTCGGCGCCGACGGCATCCGGGTCAAGGACGGGCAGCGGGCCGAGTTCACCCTGATGTACTACGCCCCGGAGACGCTGCGCCGGGACCTGGCCACCGCGTTCGCCGGTGACGCGCTGAACGTCGGGATCTCGGTCCGGCTGGACGGTCTCGGCTCCTGGGACGACATCGCGCCGCGGCTGGGCGTCGACGCGGTGATCTGGGGTGGCGGGGACACCCCGTACGACCCCGACAGCAACCTGTTCCGCATGCTGTCGTCGACCTTTGCCGGCGAGCAGGGCTCGTACGACAACCCGGGACGGTTCGTCGATCCCGAGGTCGACGCACTGCTGACGGCCGGCCGCACCACGACGGACCCGGCCGCCCGTGCGGACATCTACCGGCAACTGCAACAGCGCTACGTGCAGAACCCGCCGTTCGTCGTGCTGGCCTTCGTCGACCACGTCTACGTCGTCCGCAACGACACCGGTTGGACCGGTTGGACTCCCGTGCTGGAGCCGCACGCGCACGGCGTCGTCTCCTGGGGTCCCTGGTGGAACATCACGCAGTGGACCCCGGCGTGAGGTCACGCCGCCGGCTCGGGACGCGAACGTGACGGACCGGACGTTCGCCGCGGGCCGGGCCCTGGAACCGTCCGTCACCGGCCGCCGCGGGCGCTGGGCGGCGGCCGGCCGGCTGGCCGTTCGCCGGATGCTGATCGCCGTGCCGATCACGGTCGCGGTGTCGATGCTGGTGTTCGCGCTGGCCGCCGCGTCGCCGTTCGACCCGCTGGCCGGGTACCTGGGCGACCGCTACCTGACCGTCGGCGCCGAGCAGGCCGCCCAACTGCGGGAAACCCTGGGGCTGAACCGATCCTGGATCTACTGGTGGTGGGACTGGGCCGGCGCCGCGGTGCAGGGCGACCTGGGCACGTCGCGCTCCTACGGCCAGCCGGTCGCCACGGTCATCGCCCAACGGCTGCCGTGGACGTTGCTGCTGGCCGGCACCGCGCTCGCCCTCGCCGTGCTGATCTCACTGGCCGCCGGGGTCCGCTCGGCGACCCGGCCGGGCGGCCTGGTCGACCGCACGCTGGTGCCGTTGGCGTACGTGCTGCAGGGCATCCCGACGTTCGTGCTGGGGCTCGGCGCCATCCTGCTGTTCGCGCTGACCTGGCCGCTGCTCCCGGCGGCCGGGGCCACCGACCCCACCTCTCCGGTCACAGTCGGGCAGGTGGCGGTGCACCTGGTGCTGCCGGCCGGCGTGCTGGCGATCTCCCAGGTGCCGTGGCTGCTGTTGAACGTGCGGCAGTCGATGCTCGCCGCGCTGTCCGCCGACCACGTGCGCACCGCGCGGGCCCGCGGCATCCCCGACCGGACCGTCATCCGCCGGCATGCCCTGCCCGGCGCGCTGCTGCCGTTCCTGTCGGTGATCGGGGTGCGGCTGCCCGAGCTGGTGGTCGGCGCCACGTTGATCGAGGTGGTGTTCTCCTGGCCGGGTATCGCCGCGGCCACGGTGGCCTCGGCCCGGACGATGGACTTCGCCCTGCTCGCGGCGCTGACCACGACCACCACGCTGCTGGTGCTGATCGGCAACATGCTGGCCGACGTCGCCTACACCCTGGCCGATCCGCGGGTGAGCGCCGATGACCAGTGACGTCCGGTCGGTGCCCACGCGGAGGGCCGCCGGCGGTCCCGGCGGGGGGTCGGGACCGCGATGGCGGCCGGCCGTCGGCTGGCGGCCGGCCCGGATCCCCGGTGGCCGGCGCCGGTGGGTGCTGCCGGTCTGCGCCGGCGTGCTGGCGGCACTGGTGGTGTTCGCCCTGGCGGTGCCGTGGTTGGCGGACGTCGACCCGCGGCAGACCGCCCTGGGCCGGGCCAACCGGGCGCCGTCGGCCGACCACTGGTTCGGCACCGACCAGGCCGGCCGCGACCTGGTCGTCCGGGTGGCCGAAGGCATGCGGGTGTCCCTGCTGATCGCCGCCGTGTGCGCGGCGGCCGCCACCGTCCTCGGCTGCCTGGTCGGGCTGGTCGCCGCGGTCTTCGGCGGCTGGCCGGACCGGGTGCTGATGCGGCTGGTCGACGCGATCAATTCGGTGCCGCACCTGCTGCTGGGCATCGTCATCGCCTCGATGTGGAAGGGCGCCGTGCTGGCCATCGTCGCCTCGATCGCGCTGACCCACTGGACCCAGGTCGCCCGCATCGTCCGGTCCGAGGCCCTCACCGTCCGCACCCGCGACTACGTGCTCGCGGCGGTGTCGGTGGGCGCCGCCCGCTGGCAGGTGCTGACCCGGCACCTGCTGCCCGCGGTGGCCCCGCAGGCGCTGCTGGCGATCACGCTGCTGCTGCCGCACGCCGTATGGCACGAATCGGCGCTGTCCTTCCTGGGCGTCGGGCTGCCGCCGGACCGGCCCAGCCTGGGCACCCTGCTGGAGGACGCCCGGACCCGGATCCTGATCGGCCAGTGGTGGATGCTGGTGTTCCCGGCGTTGGCCCTGGTGGCCGCGACCGCCGCCACCGCGGGCCTGTCCGCGGTCGCCCGGGACCGGCTGCTTCCGCACCGGCACACCGAGATCGGCGTGGGCGGGGCCGGATGAGCGCACCGCTGCTGTCGATCCGCCGGCTGAACGTGCAACTCGGGCTGCCCGACGGTCGCTGGGTGCACGCGGTCACCGACCTCGACCTGGACCTGCCGGCCGGCGCGGTCACCCTGCTGGCCGGCGAGTCCGGCTGCGGCAAATCGATTCTCGCCTCGGCGCTGGTCGGCCTGCTGCCGCCGACGGCCCGGCTGCGGGGACGGGTCGAGCTGTCCGGGCCGGACGGCACCCTCGAGCTGCTGGCGGCCGCCGACGCCACGCTGGCCGCCCGGGTCCGCGGCCGGCGGATCGGGCTGGTGCCGCAGTCCGCGGCGACGGCGCTGACCCCGACCCGGACGGTGGGCGCGTTGCTGACCGAGGCCGTCGATGTCCTGCACGGACCGGTGCCGGCCGCCGAGTTGCTGACGCAGGCCCGGCTGGACCCCGCCGAGGTCTTCGGGCTGTACCCGCACCAGCTGTCGGGCGGGATGGCGCACCGCGTGCTCGTCGCGCTGGCTCTGGCCGGCGGGCCGGAGGTGCTGATCTGCGACGAGCCGACGGCCGGTCTGGACCCGGAGAACGCCGCGCACGTCGCCGCCCTGCTGGCCGCCCAGGCCCGGGCCGGCCGCGCGGTCCTGCTGATCACCCACGACATCGCCGCCGGCATGCCGGCGGCGGACCGGATCGCGGTGATGGTCAGCTCCCGCCTGGTGGAGGTCGGCCCGGCCGTCGACGTCCTCGGCGCCCCGTTGCACGACTACCCGGAGGCACTGTGGAAGTCGCTGCCGGAGCGCGGGTTCCGTCCGGTGCCGGGCGACCCGCCGCCGCTGACCGACCTGCCGGCCGGCTGCGCCTGGCACCGCCGGGCCGGCGGCGCGTGCAGCGGCGTGCTCACCCTGGAGCCGTCCGGCCCGGACCGTTGGGTCAGCTGCGGCCGTGGGCAACCGGCGGTGGTGGGCGGATGTTGACGGCCACCGGGATCGTCGCCGGGTACGGCGACCGCACCGTGCTGCACGGGGTCGACCTGACCGTCGAGGCCGGGCGGATCACCGGGCTGCGCGGCCCGTCCGGCAGCGGGAAGTCCACCCTGGCCCGGGTGCTGGCCCTGCTGCACCCACGGACCGCGGGCGAGATCGTCATCGACGGTCGGCCGGTCGCCGCGGCCGGCTATCGGGCCCCGGCGGCGCTGCGCCGCCGGGTCGGGCTGGTCTTCCAGTCACCGCGGGCCGCCGCCGATCCGAGATGGACGCTGCGGCAGATCATCTCCGAGCCGCTGCGGTACGCCGGCGACCGGACGGCCGGTCGGGTCGCGGCGCTGGCCGATCAGTTCCGGCTGACCGCCGACCTGCTGGACCGGTACCCGCACCAGGTGTCCGACGGGCAGTTGCAGCGGGCCTGCCTGGCCCGCGCGGTCGCGCTGCGCCCGTCGTACCTGATCTGCGACGAGGCCACCGCGATGCTCGACCCGTCCACCACCGCCACCATCGCGCACCTGGTACGGGAGCTGGCCGCCGCCGGGACCGGCGTACTGGCCGTGTCCCACGACCGGGACCTGTTGCGGGCCTGGGCCGACGAGACCGTCGATCTGGCCGACCTGCACCGCCGCCCGCGCCGCCCGAGTTGATGCCGGCCCGGGTTCAGCCGTTCCGCGGGACACCCGATCGCGCGGATCAAGTCGTTGACTCCGGTCACACCCGTACCAAAGACTGCGACTTGATCCGCGCGGGCGTAGTTGATCCGCGCGGGTCAGGCGGTCGCGGGGACGCCGAGGACGCGCTCGAAGCCGGGCGGGATGATCAGGTCGGACGGCGACAGGTCGTGGATGGACGAGTGTCCCAGCCCGAGCACCGCGGAATCGATGCCGCCGCGCAGGATGTCCAGCACGTTCTCCACCCCGGCCTGGCCGTTGGCGCCGAGGCCCCACAGGTAGGCGCGGCCGATCATCACCGCGCGGGCGCCGAGGGCGACCGCCTTGACCACGTCGCTGCCGCGGCGGACGCCGCCGTCCAGCACGACCTCCACCTTGTCGCCGACCGCGTCGACGATCGCCGGCAGGGCCCGGATCGACGCCGGGGTCGAGTCCAGGTTGTTGCCACCGTGGTTGGACACCGAGATGGCGGTGACGCCGGCCTGCGCCGCCGCGATCGCGTCGTCGACCCGGCAGATGCCCTTGAGCATCAGCGGTCCGCCCCACAGCTCCACCAGCCAGGCGACGTCGTCCCAGGTGGGCGGGGGCGTCTGCATCCACTCGTAGTAGACGCCGAAGAAGGTGGGGGCCGGCTGGCCGGGGTCGGCCAGGTTCGGCACGGTCAGGTCCGGGATCTTGAACGTCTTGCCGAACGACCACAGCCACCGCGGGTGGGTGATCGCCTCGGGCGCGTAGTCCCACATCGCCTTGAGGTTGACCTTCTCCGGGATCTTCGGGCTGCCCCAGTCCCGGCCCATGGAGAACGACCAGTCCAGGGTCAGGATCAGGCCCTTGGCGCCGGCCGCCCGGGCCCGCTCGACCCGCTGCTTGATCTTGTCCCGGTCGCCCGACCAGTACACCTGGAAGAAGGTCTGCGGGTTGGCCTCGATGACGTCCTCGATCGACCGGCTCGCGTAGCTGCTCAGCCCCATCGCGGTGCCGCGGGCGGCGGCGGCGCGGGCGACGGCGACCTCGCCCTCCGGGTTGACCGCCTGCACACCGGTCGGCGAGATGATGACGGGCAGCGAGATCTCCTGCCCCATCACGGTCGTCGCCAGATCGCGCTTGGCCGACAGGCCGGCGACGTGCGGGGCGAAGCCCAGTTCGGCGAACGCCGCCTGGTTGTCCTCGATCGTCACGCCCTTTTCGGAGCCGGCGACCAGCGCCATGTAGACGGACTTCGGCAGTCGCTTCTTCGCCCGCCGCTGCGCCTCGGCAACGGTTTCGAACCATGCATTACCCATGGTGGAGAGCCTTTCTCAACGGTGAGGAACGACCTGTCGCGCGGGGGCGGGGTCGATTGGACAGCAGCCAAGGGGTGCACCGGCCCGTTGCCGGGCCGGTGCCGCACATATCTGCCGACGCTTCCCGGCAAAGGGAGGACCGTCGGACAATCCGGCTCCTTCGTCACCGGACGACCCGACACCCTCCTCCTGATATTCACTG
>JBDHZW010000107.1:0-15545 GCA_039812105.1 Nakamurella sp. | reverse complement strand
TGGTAATGAATCAGCTCGTATGCGCGGGTATAAAAGCAGCTCATCGGTGGAAGGATTGGCTTCAGATTCTGTGAATACAGACTCCGAGCCCAGCTCTATCAAAGGGTACACGTCAAGCAACCACATTCTTAGCCTTCGCCAAGTCGACGCCATCGGTATGTGTCCATACAGCTTTCAAGCTAGGGCTGCGTTGGAAGTACCTTACTGCGGCCAGCGTACTACTTACTGACTGCCGTCTCCGCCGGGCGACCTTACGTAGGTGCGCGCGCAGTACGTATAATGTGCCGGAGGCTCCCTGCCAGCCCCATTATCATTCAATGTATACTAAGTAAATTGTTCTGTTCACCAATAAGATGCGCATCAGTTTCCATCGGCCGCTAGCCTCGGACCAGGCCCATGCTAGCTGATCCCAGCAATTCTGGGCCCGGGAACGATCGAGATGTGCCACCAAGAGCATCGACTCGCGGATGGTACAGGCGCTTCATCAAGAGAGGGGCACAAGAGACAAAGGATGCGCCATGCAGCGTATACCGTTTTTGGTGAGTTAAGAGATTTCTCATATGTCGCGGGAGCTTGGTACTTCTCTACTTGAATCCGCACGTGCAGGCAGTCTTTGAGCGCCCGAAGTTCGTTGGCAATGTGCGCAATCCAGGGCCACGATGCCCCTGCAAACTTTTCGCACGCATGGCAGCATCCTATGGCTGCAATCCACTCAGCGATGTGGGCTTTCCGAGCGCTGCTATCTCACATTTGCATGTGGGATGGTTCGCCGTTTTAGGAAATGGGTGGCGTGTGCGGCTGCCCGCCCGGGGGTCGGCCGCCGCACTGGCCGGGGTGTTCCCCCGGGCCGCCGGTCCGGCGACGGTGCTGCTTCCCCGCTCCGACCTGGCCCCGCCGACCCTGCCGGATGCGTTGGCCGGCAAGGGGTACGAGGTCCGGTCGGTGGTCGCGTACCGGACGGTGGTGCGGCCGCCGTCGCCCGAGGTCGCCGGCCGGCTGGCCGCCGGCGACTTCGACGCCGTGCTGTTCACCTCGCCCAGCACCGTCCGGGCGCTGACCGATCTGCCGCTGCCGAGGCGGACCGCGCTCGGGGCGATCGGGGCGCCGACCCGTCGCGCGGCCGTCGCAGCCGGCCGCGAGATCGCCTTCGTCGCCGCCGAACCCACCACCGGCGGGCTCGTCACCGCGCTGATCGCCCATGCTTGTTCACGAGCCCAGGAGGCCTGATGTTTCCCACCGTCCGTCCCCGGCGGCTCCGGCGGACCGCGCCGATCCGCCGGCTGGTTGCCGAAACCCGGCTGCACCCGGCCGATCTGGTGCTGCCGGTGTTCGTCAAGCAGTCGCTGACCGAACCCGCTCCGCTCACCTCCATGCCCGGCGTGCTGCAGCACACCCGGGACTCGCTGCGCAAGGCGGCCGCCGCGGCGGTCGAGGCCGGCGTCGGCGGGCTGATGGTGTTCGGCGTGCCGACGAGCCGGGACGCGGTCGGGTCCCAGGCCACCGATCCGGCCGGGATCCTCAACGTGGCCATGGCCGATCTGCGGGCCGAGCTCGGGGACGCCACGGTGCTGATGGCCGATCTGTGCCTGGACGAGTTCACCGACCACGGGCACTGCGGGGTGCTCGACCCGGCCGGGTCGGTCGACAACGACGCGACGCTGCTGCGGTACCGGGACATGGCGGTCGCGCTGGCGCAGGCCGGCAGCGACATGGTCGGCACCTCCGGGATGATGGACGGCCAGGTCGGCGCGGTGCGGGACGCGTTGGACGGGGCCGGGTTCGCCGACACCGCGGTGTTCGCCTACGGCGCCAAGTACGCCTCCGCCTTCTACGGGCCGTTCCGGGAGGCGGTGGACTCGGCCCTGCAGGGCGACCGCCGCACCTACCAGCAGGACCCGGCGAACCGCCGGGAGGCGGCCCGGGAGGTCGCGCTGGACGTCGCCGAGGGCGCCGATCTGATCATGGTCAAGCCCGCTCTCGGGTATCTCGACGTGCTGGCCGACGTCGCCGCCGCCAGTACGGTTCCGGTGGCCGCGTACCAGGTCTCGGGTGAGTACTCGATGATCGAGGCGGCCGCGGCGAACGGCTGGATCGACCGCAACCGGGCGATCGCCGAGACGCTGACCGGGATCAGGCGGGCCGGCGCGCAGATCGTGCTCACCTACTGGGCGGCCGAGGTGGCGGCAGAACTGTCCGCCGGAAGGGACTTCTCGTGAACTCATCGGCTGCGGACCAGCAGAGCGCGGCGTTGTTCGAGCGGGCGTCGGCGGTCACCCCGGGCGGGGTGAACTCGCCGGTCCGGGCCTTCCGTTCGGTCGGCGGCACGCCGCGGTTCATGGTGTCCGGCGACGGCCCGCGGATCACCGACGTGGACGGCAACAGCTACGTGGACCTGGTCGGCTCCTGGGGGCCGATGATCCTCGGGCACGCGCACCCGGCGGTGCTGGAGGCGGTGCAGGCGGCGGCCTCCCGCGGGCTGTCGTTCGGCACGCCGGGCCCGGGCGAGGTGCTGCTGGCCGAGGAGATCGTCGCCCGGGTCGGCCCGGTCGAGCAGGTGCGGCTGGTCTCGTCCGGCACCGAGGCGACCATGTCGGCGGTGCGGCTGGCCCGCGGGTTCACCGGCCGGCCCCGGATCGTCAAGTTCGCCGGCTGCTACCACGGCCACGTGGACGCGCTGCTGGCCGCCGCCGGGTCCGGGGTCGCGACGTTCGCGCTGCCCGACTCCCCCGGCGTGACCGCGGCGACGACCGCCGAGGTGATCGTGCTGCCGTACAACGATCTCGACGCGGTGCGGGCCGCGTTCGCCGCGCACCCCGGGGAGATCGCCGCGATCATCGTCGAGGCCGCGGCGGCGAACATGGGCGTGGTGCCGCCGCTGCCGGGGTTCACCGCCGGGCTGGCGCAGATCGCCCATGGCGACGGGGCCCTGCTGATCACCGACGAGGTGATGACCGGCTTCCGGGTGGGGCCGTCGGGCATGTTCGGGCTGGACGGCGCCGTCGAGGGTTGGCAGCCGGACCTGATGACGTTCGGCAAGGTGATCGGCGGCGGCCTGCCGGTCGGCGCGTTCGGCGGCCGCGGCGACATCATGGACATGCTCGCCCCGCACGGGCCGGTGTACCAGGCCGGCACGCTGTCCGGGAACCCGATCGCCACGGCGGCCGGGCTGGCCACCCTGCGCAACTGCACCCCGACCGTGTACGCGCACCTGGACCGGACCGCGGCCGCCGTCGGCGACCTGGCGTCGGCGGAACTGGCCGCCGCCGGGGTGCCGCACCGGCTGCAGCGGGCCGGGAACCTGTTCTCGATCTTCTTCGCCGAGCATCCGGTGGAGAACTACGACCAGGCCCGCGGCCAGTCGACCGCCGCGTTCGCGGCGTTCTTCCACGCGATGCTCGACGCCGGCGTGTACCTGCCGCCGTCGGCGTTCGAGGCCTGGTTCGTCTCCGCCGCCCACGACGACGCGGCGCTGGACGTCATCGCCGCCGCGCTGCCGGGCGCCACGGCGGCGGCGGCGCGCGCCCTGGGCTGACGCCGCCCGGCACCCCGCCCTGCGCTGATGCGCCCCGCACCCCGCCCTGCGCTGATCCAAGTCCCATTTCCGCGCCCGAACTGTCCGATTTTCTGGGACTTGGATCAGCGCACCAGCGAGTCGTCGCCGGACAGCCGGCCGCCGGCGAGCACGCGGCCGCGAACCGGCCCCGCCTCAGACCGGCAGCGGCTTGCGCCAGTCGGTGATCCGGACCTTGATCCGGTCCCCCGGGTCGCCGGCCCAGTCGACCTCCAGGCCGTGCTCGCGCAGGGCCGCCACCACGATGCTGCCGACGGCGCCGTCGGTGTCGGCGTGCACCCGGCGCCGGGCGTCGGCGTCGCCGTCCCGGGCGGCCCGCACCAGCGCCGGGTCCAGGTGCGGGGCGGCCCGAAAGGCACTGTAGGACAGGTACAGCACGCTGGGCGAGTCGGCCAACCGCTCGGCGTCCTGCTGGTGGAAGAACGTGTACGCCCATTCCCGCCACGGGTACTCGCCCGGTGCCGCTCCCTTGAGCGGGGTGCGTTCGTCGTCGATCTCGGCGGTGCCGCAGGTCTGGCAGCAGGTGAAGTTCATCCGGGCGACGAGTCCCTGCTGCCGGAGTCGGGCGAACGCCGCGGCCATCCGGTCGTAATCGCCCGGCTCGCCGAACCGGTTGAGTTCGGCCAGCCGGTCCCGCCAGGCGGCGTCGACCGCCGCGGCCGCACTCCCGTCGGAGTCGATCTCGAAGTGGTCGTGGACCGCCTGCACCGCGTCCGCCCGGCTCACGAAACCGGGTCGGATCAGGGTGCGGGCGAAGCCGACCAGTTCGGGATCGGGCATCGCGGCGGGATCGTTCGGCCGGCGACGCGAGAACAAGCCCATGACGACATCCTGCCATCGCGGCGCCGGCCGAGGGCCCGTCGACCGGCGACGCGACGGGGGGGGTCAGAACACGGTCCGGACGATCCCCCCGTCGGCCCGCAGCGCGGCCCCGTTGATCGCCCCGGACCGGGCACCGGCGACGAAGGCCACCACGTCGGCGATCTCGTCCGGGTCGATCAGCCGGGCCAGCAACGACGTCGACCGGTTGGCCGCCATGAACTGCTCCTCGGCCCGGTCGTAGGGCAGGTCGGGGAACAGGTTCTGGACGAACTCCTGCACCCCGTCGGTGCGGGTCGAACCGGGCAGCACCGCGTTGACCGTCACCGCGGTGCCCTTGGTCAGCTCGGCGAAGTTGCGCGAGATGGACAGCTCCATCGTCTTGGTCGCGCTGTAGTGCGGCAGCTCCGGTGCCGGCGTGACCGCCGCCTCGCTGGAGATGAACACCACCCGGCCACGATTGCGGGCCAGCATGCCGCCGATGTAGTGCCGGGTCAGCCGCACCCCGGAGAGCACGTTGATGCCGAACAGCTCCAGCCACTGCTCATCGGTGGACTCGTCGATCGCGACCGGGGTGTAGATGCCCAGGTTGTTGACCAGGATGTCCACGTCCGGCTGCTCGCGGACGATCGTCGCGCAACCCGGCGCCGTGCCCGCGTCCGCGACCAGGCCGGTGACCGTGCCGGAGCCACCGGCCGCGACGACCCTCTGCACGGCCGCGCCGACGCTGCGGTCCGATCGGCCGTTGACGATCACGTCGGCGCCCTCGGCGGCCAGTGTCGCCGCGATCCGCAATCCGATGCCGCCGGTCGACGCGGTGACCAGCGCGGTGCGCCCCTGAAGACCGAGATCCATCTGCTCAGGCCGCCTTCCGGTGCACGCTGAGCTTGCCGCGAAGGAACCCCAGCGCGTCTCCGGCGACCTTGTCCGGGTCGGTCCAGGGGTCGCGCCACAACGCCACCAGGCTCGCCCATTCCGGGCCGAGCACGCTCGGCGAGAACGACTCGAAGGTGATCGGTCCGGTATACCCGATGCGGGCCAACGCAGCGAACACGTCGTCCCAGTCGATGGTGCCGTCGCCGAGCGGCCCGCGGTGGCTCTCGGCGACGTGGATGTAGCCCAGGACGTCGGCGACCGACTCGAATGCCGCGCCGAGCGAGGCCTCCTCGATGTTCATGTGGAACAGGTCGCCGTGCACGAACAGGTGCGGTGAGCCGACCGTGCGGACCAGCTCGGCGGCCTGCCCCACGGTGTTGACGAAGTTGCTTTCGTAGCGGTTCAGCGCCTCGAGGCCGACCCGGATGCCGGCCGCGCCGGCCCGCTGCGCGATCCGCCCGTAGATCTCCACGGCCCGTTCCCGGGCGACCGGCGCGGGTGCGGTGGTGTACCGGTGCACCGCGGAGAAGCTCGGACCGCCCAGGGCCGGTGAGCCCATCTCGGCCGCAGCGACGATCGCCCGGTCGACGAATTCCTCACCCCGCCGGGCGGTCTCGGGGTCGGCGCTGGAGATGTCCGCGGTCAACGTGCCGCACACCGCGGCGATCACGCCGACCCCGTACTCCTCGGCCAGCCGCGCGGTCATCGCGGTGTCGGTCTGCGCCGGATCGAACATCAGCACCTCGACCAGGTCGTATCCGAGGCCGGCGGCCCGGGTGAACACGTCCCGGGCGGCCGCCTCGTCCCATCGGGCCGTGTAGACCAGCGAGTGCAGGCCCAGCTCGTTCATCTCAGACTCCCTTTCCGGCCAGCGCCGGCTGCCGCCGACGGCCGATGGTGGACAGCAGGTTCCGGGTCAGCTGGCCGCGCCAGATGTCGATGCCGACGGCGATCAGGATGATCAGCCCGATGGCGATGCTCTGGATGGCCGGGGACACCGCGTTCAGGTTCAGCGAGTTCTGCACCACGGTGATGATCAGCACGCCGATCAGGGTGTTGAAGATGTGCCCGCGGCCGCCGGCCAGGCTGGCCCCGCCCACCACCGCGGCGGCGATCGCCTGCAGTTCGATCAGCGTGCCGTAGTTCGGCGAGCCGGAGTTCAGCCGGGCGGACAGCAGCACCGCGCCGATCGCCGCGCACAGCCCGGCGATGACGAACGCCAGCAGCCGCACCCGCTTGACCCGCACCCCGGAGAGCCGGGCGGCGTTCTCGTTGCCGCCGATCGCGTACACCTCGCGGCCGAAGCGGGTGAAGTTCAGCACCAGGATGGCGATCGCGTACAGCACGACGACGTAGACGAACGGCAGCGGGATGCCGAGGACCTGGCCGTAGAAGATCGTCTCCAGGGCCGGCGACAGCGAGAAGATCGGGGTGCCGCCGCCAATCGTCAGGGCCAGACCCTTGAACGCGGACAGCGCGGCCAGGGTGACGATGAACGCCGGGATCTTCAGGTAGGCGACGAAGAACCCGTTGACCGCGCCCAGGGCCGCCCCGGCGGCCAGTGCCGCGAGGATCGCGAACACCAGATCCCAGCCGCTGAGCTTCATCAGCGACGCCAGCAGCATGGTCAGCAGCGCGATCATCGAGCCGGGGCTCAGGTCGATGCCGCCGGTGATGATGACCACGGTCGAGCCGATGGCCACGATGGACAGCACCGCCGCCTGCATGGCGATGTTCTGGAAGTTGTCGGTGGCCAGGAAGTTCGGTGTGGTCAGGGCGACGACCACCAGGATGACCAGCAGGGCCAGCGCCGGCCCCGCGAATTCGGCCAGGGACGATCGCTTCATCGGGATTCTCCTGTGCTGGCGAGGACGGACGGTGTCGGGCTGCCGGCCGGGGTCGGCTGCTGGTGCGGCGCTTCCGCGGCGCTGACCAGGTCGCCGTGGCCGACCTGGTCCGCCGGCCGGACCGCGGTGACCCGGCCGTGCTTGACGATGGCGATCCGGTCGCTCATCGCCAGCAGTTCGTTGTGGTCGGAGCTGATCAGCACGACCGCGTGGCCGGCCCGGGTGAGTTCGTTGATCAGCCGGTAGACGGCCAGCTTCGCGCCGATGTCGATGCCCTGGGTCGGTTCGTCCAGGATGACGATCCGCGAGCCGGTGAACAGCCAGCGGGCGATCAACACCTTCTGCTGGTTCCCGCCCGAGATCAGGTTGACGGTCTTGGCCGCCGCCGCCGGGGTGATCTCCAGGTCGGTGATGTAGCGCTGGGCGGTGGCCCGTTCCTTGGCGTGGTCGAACAGCGGGCCCCGGCCGACGGCGCCCAGGGCGGCCATGGTGATGTTCGGCCCGGCGGCGAAGTTGAAGAACAGCCCGTCGTACTTGCGGTTCTCCGGCACCAGCGCGATGCCGGCCCGGATCGCGTCGTGCGGCCCGCGCAACCGGACCGCCCGGCCGTCGACCAGGATCTCGCCGCCGGTCAGCGGGTCGGCGCCGAACAGCGCGCGGGCGATCTCGGTGCGGCCGGAACCGATCACCCCGCCCAGCCCGAGCACCTCGCCGCGGCGCAGGTCGAACGACGCGCCCCGTACCCGGGTCGCGGTGCGCAGGTCACGGGCGGTCAGCACCACGTCGGCCGTCGCGTTGCGCTCCTTCGGGTAGTGCTCGCCGACGTCCTGCCCGATCATTGCGGCGACGATGTCGTCGACGTGCAGCCGGGTCTGGCCGCTGGCGCTGGCCACCCGACCCTGCCGCAGGATGGTGAACGAGTCGACCAGTTCGACGACCTCGTCCAGCCGGTGCGAGATGTACAGGATGGCCACCCCTCTGGCCTTGAGCCGGCGTAGCAGCCCGTGCAGCAGGGTGATCTCCTGCTGGCCCAGGGCGGTGGTCGGCTCGTCCAGGATCAGCAGGGTGGCGTCCTGGGACAGCGCCTTGGCGATCTCCACCAGTTGCTGCTCGGCCACCGACAGGTCGGCGACGCGGGTGTCCGGGTCGATGTCCAGGCCGAGCTCGCCCAGGATGGTGCGGGCGGTGCCGGCCACCGCGCGCCAGTCGACCAGCAGGCCGCCGCGGCGCCGGGGATGCCGGCCCATGCAGATGTTCTCGGCCACGGTCAGGTGCGGGATGAGCGAGAACTCCTGGTAGACGGTGGCCACCCCCTGCGCCCGGGCGTCGGCCGGCCCGGCCAGCGTGACCGGACGGCCGTCGTGCCGCAGCTCGCCGGCGTCCGGCTGCTGCACACCGGACAGGATCTTGATGAGGGTGGACTTGCCGCAGCCGTTCTCCCCCAGCAGGCCGTGGATCTGGCCGGCCCGCAGGGTGATGCAGATGCCGTCGTTGGCCCGCACACCGGGGAACACCTTGGTGATGTCCCGCAACTCCCACACCGGCGTGGACGCCGGTTCGTCGACCGTCATGGCTCAGTAGTCCTTCGACGGCTTGGGGAACAGGCCGTCCGGGTTCTGCAGGATCGACACCGCGTTCTCCTTGGTGACGATCTCGGTGGGCGCGTCCACGTAGCCGACCTGCGCCTTCTTGTTCAGCAGGTCGATCGCGTACTGCGCGGCCATCGCGCCCATGGCGACCGGGTCGGTGTTGGTGGTGGCGGTGATCCCGTCGCCGTTCGCGATCGCCTCGATCGCGGCGGTGTCGCCGTCGTACCCGTACACCTGGACGTCGGTGCGGCCCAGCGACTTCACCGCCAGTGCGGCGCCCTCGGCCATGTAGTCGTTGGCCGCGTACAGCACCGTGACGTCGGGATTGGCCTGCAGCAGGTCCATTGCCGCGGTGTTGCCCTTCTCCACGCTCCAACCGCCGTTGATCTGCGCCGTGACCGTCCAGTTGGTGCCGGCCAGCCCGTCGATGAAGCCACCCGACCGCTCGGTGTCCAGATAGCTGGGCTCCCCGTTGAGGATGCCCACCTGGCGGGCCGATCCGTCGGACTGCTGCACGGCGTACTGGGCTAGCTTCTTGTTCGCGGCCCGCTGGGTGACCCCGACCACTCCGTCGACCGGCGAGGGGTAGTTGGGGATGTCGGAGTTGATGATGATGACGACCTTGCCGGCGTCCACGGCCTTGGCCACCAGCGGGGCCAGCGAGTGCTCGTCGAAGCTGATCAGCAGGATGGCGTCCACGTCCGGGCGCGAGGTGACGTCCTGCAGCATGCCCAGCTGACCGGCCTGGTCGCTGCCGGAGTACGGGGAGAGCATGAAGCTCTCGGCGCCGGGCACCGACTTGATGCCCTCGTACAGGGCCAGGTGGTAGTTGAACTCGGTACCCATCGGCAGGTAGGCGATGGTCGGTGTGCCGCCCTTGAACGCGATCTTGTCCAGCGCGGCGGCGGCCCCGTCGGCCAGCGGGATCGGCGCCGGGTAGGTGGGGGTCGTGCCGGAGCCGGCGGCCAGTGACGCGTCGGTGGCGGCCGCGCCGGCGGCGGACTGGTCGCCGGACGACCCGCCCCCGGTCAGCGCGCAGGCGGACGTGCCGATCAGCGTGAGGGCGCAGGCGGCCGCGAGCACGCCGCGGCGCAGGGTCTTTCGGTGGTGACGCATGGTTCTCCTGTCGGGTGACGGCACTGTCAAGGGGACGGTCGGTAGTCAGAGGTGATGCGCGATCAGGAAGTGACGGTGGCGGCGTCCAGCGCGATGCGCGAGAGTTCGTCGAAATCCGGTCCGCCGGTGGGGATGCCGGTGGGCAGGTCGGTGGCGAAGACCTCGGCGATCACCCGGGTCCAGCCGTGCAGGAAGTAGAACCAGCCGTCCACCGCCTGGACGCCGCGGCCGGCCTGGGCGCGGGCCTGGTCGAGGAAGACCAGGTCGCCGCGATAGTTGAAGTCCCACGCCCGGGCGGCCTCCGGGAAGCGGGCCGCATCGGACAGCGGCGAGCCGGGGCGGTCCTTGCCGAGCCCGGTGGCGTTGGCCACCACCGAGCCGGCCGGCAACGCGGCGACCAGGGCGTCGTTGTCGGTCGGCACCGGCGCGAGGTGGTACTCGATCGGGATCGAGAAGCCGATTCTGGAATGGATCTCGCGCATCTCGGCGATCCGGCCGGGTCGGCGGTTGCTGACCACGATCCGCTCCGGCACCGGCTCCCCGGCCCGGGACCGGCGGTGCAGCGCCAGGGTGAGCGCCAGCGAACTGCCGCCGGCGCCGAGCAGTAGCAGGTGCGCGCCCGTGCCGGCCCAGTACCCGTCGCCGACGACGGCGTCCAGGGACAGCGCGCAGGTGATCGGGTCCTTGGCGTCGCCGAACAGGGCCCCACCCCGCTTGGCCAGGCAGCTCACCTCGCCGAGCGTCTGCGTATCCGGCCCGACCTCGTCGAACAGATCGGCGGCGGCCCGGTACAGGTTGAGCTTGTGGGTGGTGACCAGGGCGCCCCGCGCGCGGGGGTCGTCCTTGATGCGCCGCACCACGGCGCGGTAGTTCGCCGGGTCGTCGTCGATGGCCAGGTCGATGCCGTCCAGGGTGGCATCCAGGCCCAGGTGCCGGGCCCAGGCCGGGAACACCCGCCGGATCGACGAGGACGCGGTGCTGACGCCGATGAAGTAGAACGTGTCCATCAGTGCTCCTCCCAGTCGCGGACCCGGTCGACGGCGCGCAGCCAGCCGGCGTGCAGCCGGTCGGCGTCGGCCTGCTTCATCCCGGGTTCGAACCGGCGGTCCAGCCGGAACGAATCGACCAGTTCGGTCCGGTCGGCCCAGAAGCCGACGGCCAGGCCGGCCAGGAACGCCGCGCCGCGGGCCGAGGACTCGGTGACCACCGGCCGCAGCGCCGGCACGCCGAGCAGGTCGGCCTGGAACTGCATGAGGAAGTTGTTCTTCGATGCACCGCCGTCGACCTTGACCTCCACCAGCGGGATCCCGGAGTCGGTCTGCATGGCGTCGGTGAGATCCCGGATCTGGTGGGCGATCGCCTCCAACGCGGCCCGGATGATGTGGTTGCGGTTCACCCCGAAGCTCAGGCCCAGGATGCCGCCGCGGGCGTAGGGGTCCCAGTACGGCGCGGCCAGCCCGACGAACGCCGGCACGAAGTACACGCCGGCGGTGTCCGGCACCCGCAGCGCCGCGTATTCGGTGTCGGCCGAGTCGTAGACGATCTTCAGCTCGTCCCGCAGCCACTGGATCGTCGCGGCGGAGACGAAGATCAGGCCCTCCAGGGCGTACTGGACCCGGCCGTCGACGCCCCAGGCGACCGTGGTGAGCAGCCCCTTCTCCGAGAATACCGGCGCGTCACCGGTGTTCATCAGCAGCGAGGCGCCGGTCCCGTAGGTGGACTTGATCATGCCCGGCTCGAAGCAGGTCTGCCCGAACAGCGCGGCGTGCTGATCGCCGACGGCCGCGGCGACCGGGATGCGGACGCCGAAGAACACCGACTCGTCGGTCAACCCGTACACCTGGCTGGTCGGCCGCACCCGCGGCAGCAGCGATCGGGGAATGTCGAGCTCGGCCAGCAGCACCGGATCCCAGTCCAGCGTGGTGATGTCGAACAGCATGGTGCGGGAGGCGTTGGAGTAGTCCGTCACATGCACCGCGGCGCCGGATCCGGCGCCGCCGGTGAGGTTCCAGATCAGCCAGCTGTCCACGGTGCCGAACAGCAGGTCGCCGGCCAGCGCCCGGTCCCGTGCGCCGGGCACGTTCCGCAGGATCCAGTCGATCTTGGTGCCGGAGAAGTAGGCGTCGACGACCAGGCCGGTGGTGGCGCGGACGTGGTCGGCCAGCCCCTTGGCCTTCAGCTCGTCGCACCGGCCGGCGGTGCGCCGGTCCTGCCAGACGATCGCGTTGTACACCGGGTGCCCGGTGTGCCGGTCCCAGACGACGGTGGTCTCCCGCTGATTGGTGATGCCGATGGCGGCGACCTGCTCGGCGCCGACGCCGGCGATGTCCAGCACCTTGTGCGCGACCGTCAGCTGGGTGTTCCAGATGTCCACCGGATCGTGCTCCACCCAGCCGGGTTTCGGGTAGATCTGGGCGAACTCCTGGCTGGCCTGGGCCACCACGTCCCCGGCCCGGTCGAACAGGATGGCCCGGATGCCGGTGGTGCCGGCGTCCATCGCCATCACGACGGTCCCGGTCATGTGATCGCTCCTGCCTGCTCGAGTTCGGGCATGCTCTCGGCGGTGCCGGCGGTGCCGGTGCCGACGGTGATGCCGGCCTTCAGGCCGGCGCCGGACGCCGCGTAGGCGAACGCGTCGGTGATGTCGGCCAGCTCGAAGGTGCGGGTGAGCAGCCCGGACAGGTCCACCCGGCGCTCGCCCACCAGACGAAGGGCGTCGGCGTAGTCGTCGTTGCTCGACCCGGTGGTGCCGGTCAGGGTCAGGCCCCGGTAGTGCACCCGGTTGGTGTCGATCGTGGCGGTGGTGGTCCCGCTGAGCCCGGCGAAGAGGTTCAGCCGGCCGTGGGTGGCCAGCAGCTGCACGGCGTCGGCCTGCACCTGCGGGCTGGACGCCGTGGTGATCGCGACATCCACGCCCCGGCCGTCGGTCTGCGCCAGCACCGCGTCGACCAGGTCCCGCTCGCCGACCTCGATCAGGGTGTCCGCGCCGAACCCGGTCATCCGGTCCAGCCGCCCCCGGCTGCGGTTGGCGACGATGATCCGCCGGGCGCCGGCCAGCCGGGCCAGCAGCACGGTGAACGCGCCGATCGGTCCGGCGCCGACGACCAGCACGTCGTCGTCGGGTCCGACGCCGACCGCCCGCACCCCGCGCAGGCAGCAGGAGAACGGCTCCACCAACGCGGCTTCGGCGTAGCCCAGGCCCGCCGGCAGCCGGAACACGTTGCCCCGCTGCACGGCGAACGCCGGCACCAGCAGGTACTCGGCGAAGCCGCCGTCCAGGCTGACGCCGAACGCCTCATAGTCCGGGCACATGTTGTTCAGGCCGCGCCGGCAGAACCGGCAGCGGCCGCAGCCGACGTTCGGCGGCACCGCCACCCGGTCGCCCACCGCGAACCCGACCACGTCGGCGCCGACGTCCACGATCTCGCCGGCCAGCTCGTGGCCCAGGATGCGGTGCTCGCCAGGGGCGATCTTGAAGTGGCCGTGCCGGTGGATCCGCAGATCGGTGCCGCAGACCGAGGCGGCCCGCACCCGCAGCAGCAGGTCACCGGGGCCGACCGCGGGAACCGGCCGCTCCTGCAGCACGACGACCCCGGGCCGGTGGAACACGGCGGCCCTCATCGGGCACCGACCAGGTCGGCCCGCGCGGCGGCCCGGGCGTCGGCCTCGGTGCGGGCCTCGGGCGCCACCGCGAAGAGCACCTTGTTCGACCATTGCCGGCGAGCCAGCAGGTCGGCGAACAGGTCCGGCGCCGCCGCCAGCGGTGCGGCGTGGCTGATCAGCGGTTCGACGGCGATCCGGCCGGTCGCGACGGCGTCCACGACCATGTCCCACTCGCTGTGCCCGGCCGGCGCGACGGTGGAGTTCCAGGTGCCGTACACGGTCAGTTCGCGGCGGATCAGCGAGGAGATCAGAGCCCGGGGGATGGTCACGTCGCTCTTGAGGTCGCCCAGGATCAGCACCTGGCCGCGCGGGGCGGTGGCCTCCAGGGTCTCCAGCAGGGTGGCCGGCAGGCCGCTCGCCTCGACCGCGGCGTCCACCCCGCGCTCGGTGCGGGCCAGCACCTGCTCCACCGTGCCCGCGCTCGCGTCGATGGTCTCGAAGCCGAGATCGGCCAGCAGCGCCCGCTTGCGCGGGTCGACGTCGGCGACCAGCACCCGGCTCCAGCCCAGCACCCGGAGCCACTGCGCGGCCAGCGCGCCGATCGGTCCGGCGCCGATGACCAGCGCCGACCCGGCGGCCGGCACCGCGAGCTTGCGCACCGCGTGCAGGGCGACCGCGGCCGGTTCGACCATCGCGGCGTGCAGCAGCGGCATCGTCGCCGGCACCGGGACCAGGTTGCGCTCGGGCACCCAGAGCAGCTCCTGCAGCGCGCCGTCGCGCCGCGACCCGAAGTAGTCGTACCCCGAACCCAGGGCCGGTTCACCGATCTCGGTCAGCGGATCGTCCGGGTTGGGCAGCAGCGGGAACACCGCCACCCGGTCGCCGGCGGTGAACCGTGAGCCGGCCGGGGCCCGCTCGACGACCGCGGAGAACTCGTGCCCCAACACCAACGGGTAGTGGTAGGCGGTGCCGTGACCGACCCGCAGCAGGTCGGAGCCGCAGACCCCGACCGCGCCGACCCGGACCAGCACGGGTCGTTCGCCGAACGGCTGCGGGTCGGGGACCTCGCCGTGACGCAGGACGCCGGGGGCGTCGAGCACGACGGCCTTCATCAGATCTCCATCCCGTAGCGGTGCGCCTTGTGCGTGGGATACATCGAGAAGGTGGGGATGGTGACGTCCGGCGTGCGGGTGGCCACGTACAGGGCGGCCTCGGCGACGTTGGCGACGTCGATGCAGCTGGCGTGGATGCCCTCGCGCATCTCCTTCTCGTCCAGCCAGCCGTCCACGTAGGCCGGGATGTCGCCGTCGTACAGGCCCTTGTCGATGATCTGGGTCATCGGGGTGGCCACGTGCGACGGGTTCATCACGGTCACTCCGATGTTCTTGCCCTTGCCCTCGAGCAGGATGTTCTTGGAGAAACCCAGCATGCCGTGCTTGGACGCCCGGTAGGGGCTGTGCCCGGGGCCGGAGGCGAGCCGGGTCGAGGACGAGCCCATGTTGATGATGCGCCCGCCGCTGGGCTGCTTCTCCATCACCCGGAACGCCTCGCGGCACATCAGGAACACCGCGGTCAGGTTCGGCCCGATGGTGGCGTTCCACTCCTCCAGGGTGACCTCGGTGACCGGTGGGGACAGCGAGTCCCGGCCGGCGCTGTTGACGACCAGGTCGACCCGGCCGTGGTCGGCCACCGCCTGGGCGAAGATCGCCTGCACCGCGGCTTCCTGGGTGACGTCGGCGGTGATGCCGACGACGGCGCCGCCGTCCGGCGGCAGGCCCTCCTGGATGCTGGCGACGACCTTCTTGAGCCGGTCGGTGTCGACGTCGACCAGCAGCACCGTGGCCTGGTTGGCGGCGAAGACCCGGCCGACGGCGTCGCCGATGCCGGACGCGCCACCGGTGACGATCGCGACCTTGCCGGTCAGCGCCCGGCCCGGGGTCGCGAGGTAGTCGGGGACATACTCGATGGTGTCGGTGGTGCTCATGCGCTCCTCGTTTCGGATGGGCGACGCACTGCCGCGACCAGGGCGGTCGCGGCCGCGGCGGCGGCCGCGATGTCGTCGAAACACTTGTCGGCGATGGCCTTCTCGGTGGCGATCCAGGATCCGCCGCAGGCCGCGACGAA
>JBDHZW010000106.1:0-15598 GCA_039812105.1 Nakamurella sp. | reverse complement strand
GTCGTCGGGTCGTCCCGGGGGATCAGTGGGGCGCGGGGGATGACGACGTGTCCCCGCTCGACCATGAAGTCCAGGTAGATGCGGCGGATGTCATCGGCGTCCATCGTCGGATGATCACACACGGGTCGGAAGCCGGCCATGCCGGGTGCGCGCGGAGCCGCTCGCTTCGAAGGCGCCAATTCTCAAGAAACCGCGCAATTCGGTGTATTCACGCCGAGCAGGGGCTGCTCTGACGATCGTCCGAGTGCACGTGGGTCCAGGGAGGAACTTGATGCTCAAATCGAAGCCGAAGCCAACAAGGCCCGCGCCGAAAGATCCGGTGCTCACTCTGAAGGATGCGGTACTGACGTATCGCTACCTGCGTATCACGATGCTCGCGGTGCTGGTGATGCTCGGAATCTCGGTGATCTGGTACGCCCTGGATGCGAAATGCGGGCTCGACTCGGTGAGCGCCTACTATTACACGCCGGTGCGGAACGTCTTCGTGGGCGCGCTCGTCGCCTTCGGCGCCGCCCTGATCGCGTACCACGGGCCGACCAGAGAAGAGGAAGCTCTGCTGAATCTGGCGGGATCCATGGCCATCGTCATCGCCTTCGTGCCGACCGTGCCGGCCTCCTGCACGACTCCGGGTGTCGAGGAAACGACCAGCGCCGCCGATGTTGCCGCATCAGCCGGTGGTGTGGACCCGGCCACGGTGGTCAAGATCGTCGACGTGTCGGTCACCAACAACGTCGGCTCCCTGATCGGGGCCGCGCTCGTGGCGTTCGTGCTCGCTGCCGTCCTCACGTTCGTGAGGAAGCGCGAGTCGGCCACCGTTGAGGCGAATTCCCTCGAGAGTGGAGCGGCAGAACCGACGGACGTCGAAACGGGGCAGAATTTCTTTGCACGACTGATGGACATGGTGGCCACGTGGTGGCCGAAGTACGGACGGACTCCGTTGGTCGGCCTGTGCGCGGCCGTCCCCTTGGCCGGCGTGATCGCGTTCGTGAAGTGGCCGGAGTGGTTCGCCGATAAGGCGCACGGAATTGCGGCGGTTGTCCTCGTCGCGGCACTCATCCTGTACATGATCGTGAACGCAATCTTGGTCAGGCATTCCCGGGTTTACAAATGGTTCTACGCGATCCTCGCTACGACTCTTCTCGGGCTGCTGGTCGCCCTGCTTGCCGTCGCCGCGATCGTTGGATTGAACCGTTCAATCTTCTACCTGGAGTTCGTGATCCTCGGTGTCTTCGCGATCTACTGGATGGTTCAGAGCATCGAACTACGAGGACAGACCACCACCAAGGCGGCTTGACGGTCCCTTACCGAGCGAAGCGTGCCGGGAGGCGAAGCCGAAGGCGAGTGGCCGGATGTGCCCGCTCACCGGGCTCTTCCGGCCACTCGCCGGCCGGTACGCACCTGCATGGCACCGAGTCTCTGTGATCTGACACTCAGTGTGACCTGACCGGCGGGGCGGGGCGTGGAGCGCCCCGCCCGCCATATGATCCGGAAATGAGCGACCTCAACGACGAGAGCCGGCTGCGGCTGGCCGCCGGCGACGTGACGTCGTCGGAGTGGGAGCAGGCCGCGGCGGCCGTCCTCACCCGCCTGCATCGCGCCCCGGCCCAACCGGCCGATGTCTGGGATGCGTTGTCCCGCAGAACGATCGAGGGTGTGCCGATTCCCGCCCTGGGCACCGCGGAGCGCCTGGCCGGGCCGCTGCTTCCGGTGCAGTTGCCCGGCCGGCCGGCCGGCGGGTGGGATGTCCGCTCGGCGGTGTTCGACGCCGATCCAGCCGCCGCCGCGGCGACCGCGCTCGACGAGCTGGAGAACGGGGCCACCTCGCTCTGGCTGACGTTGGACGAGCCGGGCCTGGCCCCGGAGGCCCTCGCCGCCGCCCTTCGGCCGGTTCACCTGACCATGGCGCCGGTCGTGGTGACCGCGGGTGACGGCGTCACCGACGAGCGGGCGGCGGCCGCGCTCGCCGCGGTGATCCGCGCCGCCGACGGTCCGGTCGCGGCGGGCACGAACCTCGGTGCCGATCCGATCGGCCGGTCGGTCCGGGCCGGTGATCCGCCGGATGCCGCCGAGGTGGCCGACACCATGTCCGACGTCGCCGATCTCGCGACGGGCCTGGGAGTGGCCGGGTTCGCGGTGGATGCCCGGGTCGCCCACGAGCGGGGCGCCGGCGATGCGGCCCAGGTCGCCTATGCGATCGCGGCCGGGGTGCAGTGTCTGCGGGCGCTGACCGGCGGTGGCCTGGACGTCACCCGGGCCGCATCCCTGATCGAGTTCCGGCTGGCCGTCACCGACGACCAGTTCGCCTCGATCGCCACACTGCGTGCGGCGCGGGCGCTCTGGGCCCGGGTCGGCGAACTGTCCGGTACCGCGGAGGCGATGCGGATCCACGCCGTCACCTCGCTGCCGATGACCACCCGCTACGACCCGTGGGTGAACCTGCTGCGCACCACCGTGGCCGCCTTCGCCGCGGGTGTCGGCGGGGCCGACTCGATCACGGTGCTGCCCTTCGACGTCCGGCTGGGCCGTCCCGACGCGTTCGGTCGCCGGATGGCCCGGAACATCTCCGCGTTGCTCATCGAGGAATCCCACGTCGCGGCGGTGACCGATCCGGCCGCCGGCGCGTATGCGATCGAGCAGTTCACCGCCGACCTGGCCGACGCCGCCTGGTCGCGGTTCCAGGCCATCGAGCGGTCCGGCGGGCTGCTGGGCGCGTTGGCCGACGGCTCGCTGGTCGCCGATTGGGCGCAGACCGCGGCCGGCCGCCGCGCGCTGGTGGCCACCCGGCGGATGCCGATCACCGGGGTCAGCGAGTTCCCGAACCTGGCCGAGACGCTGCCCGCCCGGGAATCGTGGCCGGCCGCCCCGGACGTGCCGGCGTGGGCCGCCGACTTCGAGGCGATGCGGGACGAGCCGATCGACGATGTCGTGTACCTGGCCACTCTCGGCCCGGTCGCGCAGCACTCGGCCCGGGCCGGCTTCGTCACGAACCTGCTGGCCGCCGGCGGCATCCCGGTCCGGTCGGCCGGCCGGACCGACACCGTCGAGGACGTGCTGGGCGGGTACGCCGACGACGGCGTGGTGGTCGTCGCCGGAACGGACGCCGCCTACGCCGAGTGGGGCGCCGATGTGATCACCGCACTGCGGTCGGCCGGAGCGGGCACGATCGTGCTGGCCGGCCGGCCCGTCCCCGAGGTGGCCGACCTGATCGACGACCACGTCGCGGCCGGTCAGGACGCGGTGGACGTCCTGCACCGGATCCGTGCGGTTCTGCAGAAGGTGAGCGCCTGATGATTCCGGACAGTTTCGCCGACCTGCCCCTGCGGGGAGCCGCCGGGCCCGCGTCGCCCGCCCCGGCGGCCGGTGGGTGGCTCTCCCCGGAGGGCATCGAGATCAAGCCGCGGTACACCGCCGCCGATCTGGTCGGGCTGGACGCGCTGGACACCTACCCCGGCCTGCCGCCGTTCCTGCGCGGTCCGTACCCGACGATGTACACCACCCAGCCGTGGACGATCCGCCAGTACGCGGGCTTTTCGACGGCCAAGGAGTCCAACGCGTTCTACCGGCGCAATCTCGCGGCCGGGCAGAAGGGCCTGTCGGTGGCGTTCGACCTGGCCACCCACCGCGGCTACGACTCGGACCATCCCCGGGTCGCCGGTGACGTCGGAATGGCCGGCGTGGCCATCGATTCCATCTACGACATGCGCCAGCTGTTCGACCACATCCCGCTCGGCGACATCAGCGTGTCGATGACGATGAACGGCGCGGTGCTGCCGGTGCTGGCGCTGTACATCGTGGCCGCGGGCGAGCAGGGCGTGCCGCCGGAGCGGCTGGCCGGGACCATTCAGAACGACATCCTCAAGGAGTTCATGGTCCGGAACACCTACATCTACCCGCCGGCGTCGTCGATGCGGGTGATCTCCGACATCTTCACCTACACTGCGGCGAAGATGCCCAAGTTCAACTCGATCTCGATCTCCGGCTACCACATGCAGGAGGCCGGGGCGACGGCCGACCTGGAACTGGCCTACACGCTGGCCGACGGGCTGGAGTACCTGCGGACCGGGGTGGCCGCCGGGCTGGACATCGACCGGTTCGCCCCGCGGTTGTCGTTCTTCTGGGCGATCGGCATGAACTTCTTCATGGAGATCGCCAAGATGCGGGCGGCCCGGGCCATCTGGTCCCGGCTGGTCGCCGCGCTGGGCGCGAAGAACCCGAAATCGCTGTCCCTGCGGACCCATTCGCAGACGTCGGGCTGGTCGTTGACCGCCCAGGACCCGTTCAACAACGTCGCCCGCACCTGCATCGAGGCGATGGCCGCGACCCAGGGCCATACCCAGTCGCTGCACACCAACGCGCTGGACGAGGCGATCGCTCTGCCCACCGACTTCTCCGCGCGCATCGCCCGCAACACGCAGTTGCTGCTGCAGCAGGAGTCGGGCACCACCGCGATCATCGACCCGTGGGGCGGCTCGTACTACGTGGAGCGGCTCACCCACGATCTGGCCGCCCGGGCCTGGCAGCACATCCGGGAGGTCGAGGACGCCGGTGGCATGGCAAAGGCCATCGAGGCCGGCATCCCGAAGCTGCGGATCGAGGAGGCCGCCGCCCGCACCCAGGCCCGGATCGACTCCGGCACCCAGGCCGTCATCGGCGTCAACCGGTACCGGGTCGACGAGGAGGAACCCCTCGACGTGCTCAAGGTGGACAACACGGCGGTCCGGGCCGCGCAGATCGCCCAATTGCAGGCGCTGCGGGCCGAGCGGGACCAGGGCGCAGTCGATGCGGCGCTCGGGGCCCTGACCGCGGCCGCCGGGGCCGATCCGATCCCCGGCGACCTGGCCCACAACCTGCTGGCGCTGGCCGTCGACGCCGCCGCCGCCAAGGCGACCGTCGGCGAGATCTCCGACGCCCTGGAGAAGGTGTGGGGCCGGCACACCGCCGACATCCGCACGATCACCGGGGTCTACCGGGCCGAGGCGGGCGACTCGCCGGCCGTCGCCCGGGTGCTGGAGGCCACGGACCGGTTCGCGCAGGACGAGGGGCGTCGCCCCCGGATCCTGGTCGCCAAGATGGGGCAGGACGGCCACGACCGCGGGCAGAAGGTGATCGTCTCGGCGTTCTCCGACCTCGGCTTCGACGTCGACGTGGGGCCGCTGTTCTCCACGCCCGGCGAGGTGGCGCAGCAGGCCGTCGACAACGACGTGCACGTGGTCGGCGTGAACTCGCTGGCCGCCGGGCATCTCACCTTGGTTCCGGCGCTGCGGGACGCCCTGGCCGAGCTGGGCCGGCCGGACATCATGATCGTCGTCGGCGGCGTCATCCCGCCCGGCGACGTGCCCACCCTGCGCGAGATGGGCGCCGCCGCGGTGTTCGGTCCGGGCACGGTGATCGCCGACGCCGCGCTGGACCTGCTGGAGCAGCTATCGGTGGCGCTGGCCCACTGAGCGGGGGTGGGCGGTCCGGTCGACCTCGTACGCGGCGTAGGTGAGGTGCTCGCCCAGGGTTCGGTGGTCCAGCAGCCGCACGGGAAGCTGACCGGCGAGGTCGCCGAAGACCGGTCCGCCGGTGCCGAGCAGGACGGGATAGACGATGATCCTGACCTCGTCGACGAGCTGATCGGCCAGCAACGCCCGGACCAGCCGGTAACTGGCGGGGACGACGATTTCGCCGGCGAACCGCCGTCGCAGCGCCGCGACCGCGGTCGCCGGATCGTCCCGCAGGACGGTGGTGTTGTGCCACCCCGGCCGGTCCAGCGTCGCGGACACCACGAACTTCGGCAGCGCGGTCAACCTTTCGGCCAGCGCCCCGGTCCGCGCCGGCCAGCGGGCGGCCAGGAACTCGTAGGTCCGCCGGCCCATCAGGAAGGCGTCGGCCGCGACCGCCTCCCGCAGCGCGGCCTGACCGAACGCCTCCCGGTCGGCCGGATCGACCCGGGCGAACCAGCCGCCGCGCGCTGTGCCCTCCTCACCGGTCGGGTCCATGACGGCGCCGTCAAGGGTGGCGTTCGTGCTGGCGATGATCCTGGTCATCGAGGGCTCCCGGGGTCTGCTGGGTGATCGACGACGGTGTCGACGATGCGGTCCCGATACCGACGCCGCGGGTGCCCGAGAATGGGCGCACGGCGAGCGCCCGATCCGCGTCCCCGGCGACGTCGGTACCGGCGGAGTGATTCGCGACGAGCAGGGACGGTGCACGGATGCCGCAGTCCGAGCTGATCGGGCAGGCGCGGATGGGGGACGGCGCGGCCTTCCATCGGCTGACCCAGCCCTACCGGCGGGAGCTGCTGGTGCACTGCTACCGGATGCTCGGCTCGTTCCACGACGCCGAGGACGCCCTGCAGGACACCCTGCTGGCGGCGTGGCAGCACCTGGCCGGATTCCAGGACCGGGCGTCGGTGCGCACGTGGCTGTACCGGATCGCCACCAACAAGTGTCTGGATGCGCGCCGTTCGACCCGTCGTCGCCGGGCCCGCGAGTGGAACGTGCCCGGGGTCGACCCGCCGGAGCCGACCCGGCTCGGCGAGGTGGTGTGGCTCGAGCCCTTCCCGGACGCCCTGCTGCCCGGCATCGCCGAGACCGCGCCGGGACCGGACGTGAGGTACGAGCGGCAGGAGGCGATCTCGCTCGCCTTCGTGACCGCGCTCGCGCTGCTGCCGCCCCGCCAGGTGGCCGTGCTGCTCCTGCGGGACGTGCTCGGGTTCACGGCGGCCGAGGTGGCCGGCATGCTCGACTGCTCGGTCGACGCGGTCGCCGGCGCGTTGAAGCGGGCGCGGGCGGGCGTGCGGCGCCGCCCCGGTGGACCCGACGACATCGCGCCGCCCGGACCCGGGTCGGCCGACCACGGCGAGCTGCTCGCCCGGTTCGTCCGGGCCTGGGAGGCGGCGGACGTCGCCGCGCTGGTGTCCCTGTTCAGCGAGGACATCGCGATCTCCATGCCACCGGTGCCGTTCGAATACCGGGGCCGCGACCGGGCGGCCGAGTTCTGCGCCCGCCTGTTCGGGGCCGGCCGCCGGTACGGCCTGGTCCCGACCGGGGCGAACGGGCAGCCCGCCTTCGGCGCGTACCTTCACGCCGAATCCGACTCCGAGTCCGGGTCCGGCCCGGGGACCGGGCTGTACGTGCTGAGCCTGGCCGGTGGCCGGATCAACGGCATGACGCGCTTCGAGAGCGTCATGCTGCCGGCGTTCGGCCTGCCGGCATCGATGGATCTCCGCTGACTTGCCTCAAACGCATGTTCCGCGGCCCCCGGAACATGTGTTTGAGGCAAGTCGCGTGAGGTGGAAGCACGTTCAGCCCTGCAGCACCGCAAAGGTCGGGGCGGGGGGCACCGTGGCGATGTCACCGTTCACCGCCGTGCCCTTGCCCACGGGATCGGTGCCGCCCGCCTGGATCGGGTGATGATCATGGCCTCGCGGCCCTTTTGCCGGGCTCAAAAGGGCCGCAAGGCCATGATCAACTGCGAGAGGGGCTGCGGAGAAGAGGACGGAAATTGACCGCTTCCGCGCCTAGCGTGACCGGTGTCAGGCAGAGCCCAACGGAAGGTGAACCACATGACCGGCACCGAGACCACCCAGACCGAGACCCAGACCCAGACCACCGAGACCCAGACCGAGACCCTGAGCCAGGAGCGGGCCGACCTGCTCGAGACGCTGCGCACGCACCGCTACTTCCTGAAGGTCACCGTGCAGGGCATCACCGACAAGCAGGCGCGGCTGCACCCGACCGCCAGCGCGCTGACCCTGGGCGGACTGATCAAGCACGTGACCGCGACCGAGCAGGGTTGGTACGACTTCGCCACCGGCCGCCCCGAGGGGATGGGCGCCGGGGGCGACAACGAGGCGAGCTACCGGGACGAATTCGTCATGCGCGAGGACGAGACGCTGGCCGGCCTGCTCGCCGCCTACGACGAGATCGCTGCCCGGACCGACGAACTCGCGGCCACCGCCGACCTGGACGTGGCCTACCCGCTGCCGCCGGCGCCCTGGTTCGCGCCGGGCGCCACCCGGTCGGTGCGGCGGGTGCTGATGCACATCGTCGCCGAGACCGCGCAGCATGCCGGGCACGCGGACATCATCCGGGAGACCATCGACGGCCAGAAGACCATGGGCTGAACCGGCGCCTCGGCCCGGACGCTCAGGTCGCGGCCACCGGCTCGGCCGGGGGCTGGGCCGCGGCCTCCTTGGCGAAGGCCTGCGCCTCGGCGTTGTTGCTGTAGTCGGCGATCTCCCGTTGCAGCAGTCGCCGCACCCGGGGCTGCTGGGAGAGGGCGACCGCGAACACCGTCAACAGGATCCACATCGAGACGCAGGACACCACCAGCAGGATCAGCGGGAGCCACTGCTCGCCCAGCCTGGCGGCCAGGTCCCGGGCCGCGAACGCCCGCCAGATGAGCATGATGTTGACCAGGTAGCCGATGAGATAGGAGACGACGAACGCGATCAAGAACTGCTTGAGGCTGCCCGACTGTTTGCGTTTGAGCAGCGGTTCGTCCCGACTGGGTACGCCGATCGAGATCACATTGCCGACGCCCAGCCACAGCAGGATGAAGCAGACCGTCAGCACGAGCGCGTTGACGAAGCGGCTCCAGTCTCCCGAGAAGATCGCGATGAGCACGCTGAGCAGGAAGCCGATCGGCGCGACCAGGACGAGCAGCGCCAGATTCTTGATCACCAACAGGTGCCAGAGCCGCTGGCCGGTGTCCAGCGCGGCCCGTACCCGCATCGCGTCGAAGGACAGCGCGTTGATGCAGACGGCCCCGCCCATGACCACCGACAGCACGAACAGGCCGAGGAACGGCAGCCACTGCTTGTCCTTGTCCCAGTCGAACAGCCGGATCCAGCCGAGGTACAGCAGGCCGAGGGCCAGCGCGATGGCCAGACTTCTCATCGTCGACCGGGGTTTCCGGTTGACGATGTAACGAACCTCTCCCCACAGCCCGCCGGCCAGCGCCGGGCCGTGCCGGCTGACCGGGTTGCGGCCGGCCAACGGCACATGACCGTCGATCGCGGCCGCGTCGGCGGCGTCCTCGCCGGCGTCGATCCGCGCGAGCCGGGCCTGCAGGACCGCCTGAGCAGCGTCGTTCAGGGCCAACCGGGCCACGCCGACCGCGGCGACCGCGTCGGCCTCGGCCTGCGCCGCGTCGGCATGGGTCACGGTGGACGGCTCGGCCGTCGGCGTCTCCTGGGCGCCGAGGTCGAGGTAGCTGCGACGCAACTCGGCCCAGCGGGTCGACAACCGGTCGGTGCGATGGTCCTGCCGCACTCCCTCCCGCTGTTCCTCCGCCGCCTTGCGGAGGCGCCGCAGGGTGGCCTCGACGTCGGAGCGGTCCTTCCACTTGGCGGCCAGCGCGGCGCGTTCGGCCGCCGCCGCCCGTTCGACCAACTCGGTCAGGTCGTCGACTGCGGCCACGGTGGCCTCCCGGATCCGAACTCGCCCATTCCGACCAGCATGGCCGCACCCGGACGCGGTGACATCGTCCGGCCGGTAGTAGCCGCCGATAGTGTCGGACGATGCCCACCGCTCTCGTCACCGGCGCGACGTCCGGGATCGGCTACGCCTTCGCCCGTCACCTGGCCGCCGACGGATACGCACTCGTGATCGTCGCCCGGGACGGTGCCCGGCTGAACGAGCGCCGGGCCGCCCTGCTCGGCCTGGGCGCACCGGCGGTCACCACGATCACCGCCGATCTGACCGAGCCTGACCAGCGGCAACGGGTGGCCGACCGGTTGGCCGCCGCCGACGACCCGGTCGACCTGCTGATCAACAACGCCGGCGGCACGCTGGGCGTCGAGTTCCTTCAGGCGGCCCCGGCCGACCTGCAGCGGCAGGTCGAGTTGAACTCGGTCGCGGTGATGCTGCTGATGCGCGCCGCGCTGCCGGGGATGATCGCGCGCGGTCACGGCGGCATCATCAATGTGGCCTCGACCGCCGGACTTGTCCCGGGTCGCGGGTCCACCTACGGGGCGACCAAGGCGTTCGTGGTGTCGCTCAGCGAGGCGATGGCCATGGCGGTGAAGGGCACCGGGGTGCGCGTGCAGGCGCTGTGCCCGGGATTCATCCGCACCGAGTTCCACGACCGGGCCGGCATCGACATGTCCAGCACCCCGAACTGGGCCTACGTGGACATCGACCTGCTGGTCCGGACGTCGCTGGAAGACCTGCGTCGCAACCGGGTGCTCAGCATCCCCGGCGCCCTCTACAAGGGGATCTATGTCATGACGCGGATCGTGCCGCGGCCGCTGGTCCGGGCGGCCGCGTCCCGGGTGAAGTCACGCGGACGGACCTGACCTGAAGACGCCGATGCGGCGCCCCCCGAACGGGTAAGCGCCGCATCAGAGCTGAATCGGTCAGCTGAAGGTGTCCTTCACGTCGTCCCCGGCCTGCTTGACGTTGGCCTTGGCCTGCTCGGCCTGACCCCGGGCCTCGAGCTCCTCGTTGCCGGTCACCTTGCCGGTCGCTTCCTTGACCTTGCCGACGGCCTCCTCGGCCCCGTGCTTGATCCGATCGCCCATGGTCATTGCTTGCCTCCAGATGGTTGGCCCTGACCCCGCCTCGTCGGCGGCGCCCCGCGGATCGCGGGCACGTGGTGCGGGTACCCCTCGGCGACGACACCGAAACCGTTTGCGGGCGAAAGTGCTCGCCGTTTTCCGCCCGGCCCGGCCGGGTACCGGCGGAAGGTGGGCCCGCGGTGGGCCCGGACAGGAGTCGTCATGACGTTCGTGCTCTGGATTCTCGCGGTGATCCTGGTGGTCGCCGGAATCT
Source organism: Nakamurella sp. (assembly GCA_039812105.1). GTDB lineage: Bacteria > Actinomycetota > Actinomycetes > Mycobacteriales > Nakamurellaceae > Nakamurella. The sequence goes on along the minus strand of JBDHZW010000106.1, from coordinate 4,838 downwards.
TCGCGCTCTTCCGCAAGCAGATCCTGTGGGGCATCGTGCTCATCGTGGTCGGCCTGCTGGTCGGCCCGGGCGGAGTCAGCGTCTTCACCTGATCGCCTGACCCGACCGACGGTGTGACACGCTGAGAGCCGTGACGGACGCCTCGACCCTCCCTTCGATCGACGCCGCCGGGAAGGCCCGGCTGACCGAACTCGTCGGCCGCCTGGCCGTCGTGCACGGCCGGGTGACCCTGTCGTCCGGGCGCGAGGCCGACTACTACGTCGACCTGCGCCGGGCGACCCTGCACCACGAGGCGGCTCCGTTGATCGGCGCCCTGCTGCGGCAGCTCACCGCCGACTGGGCTTTCGATGCGGTGGGCGGTTTGACCCTGGGCGCCGACCCGGTGGCCACCTCGATGATGCACAGCCCTGGGCGCCCGCTGGATGCGTTCGTCGTCCGCAAGCAGGCCAAGGCCCACGGGATGCAGCGCCAGGTCGAAGGGCCGGACGTCGGCGGACGTCGAGTTCTGGTGGTGGAGGACACGACGACCACCGGGAACTCCCCGATGGCGGCCGTCGAGGCGCTGCGCGAGGTCGGTGCCGAGGTCGTCGGGGTGGCCACCATCATGGACCGGGCGACCGGGGCCGACCAGGTGTTCGCCCGGGCCGGTCTGGCGTACCGGTCGCTGCTCGGCCTGGACGATCTCGGCCTGCCCCCCATGTGATCGACCCGGCTGTGACCGACCCGCCGTGATCGACCCGTTGAGATCGACCCGTTGTGAATGACCCAGCTGTGAACGAGGCCGCCACGGATCCCGAGGGTGAGCCGGGGCCCACCGAGTGGGGTGCCGGGCGGGTCGGCGTCGGGCCGCACCCGCAGCCCTGGCCGACCGATCCCCGGTACGACCCCGACCTGTTGGCCGGCGGAGACACCCGGAACGTCGTCGACCACTACCGATACTGGCGGCGGGAGTCGATCGTCGCCGACCTGGACCGCCGCCGGCACCCGCTGCACGTCGCCATCGAGAACTTCGCGCACGACCTGAACATCGGCACCGTGGTGCGCACGGCGAACGCGTTCGCGGTCGGTGGCGTGCACATCGTGGGCCGCCGCCGGTGGAACCGGCGCGGGGCGATGGTGACCGACCGGTACCAGCACATCCACCACCAGCCGGACGTGGCCGCGCTGCTCGGCTTCGCGGGCGACGCCGGGTTGACGGTGGTGGCGGTGGACAACCTGCCGGGGGCCGTCCCCCTGGAGACCTCCGACCTGCCCCGCGCCTGTCTGCTGCTGTTCGGGGGCGAATCCACCGGCCTGTCGGACCAGGCTCGAGCCGGGGCCGCGCGCACGGTGTCCATCGCCCAGTTCGGGTCGACCCGCTCGATCAACGCCGGGGTCGCGGCCGGCATCGCCATGCACGCCTGGATCCGCCAACACGCCGACCTGGGCGCCGCCTGGTGATCAGGGGGTCGGGATCGGCGTGTGGCACCAGTCGTCGGGCAGCGCGACGTCGACCCCGAGGAACGTGACCGATTGCCCGCACGCGTCGTCCTTCACCCCGTTGGCGAAGTCGACGACGTGCTGCCGCTGCTGCCAGCCGACGAAGATCAGGACCGCGGCCAGCACCAGCACGATGATCTTGCCGACGATCTTCTTGATGACGATCGCCAGCACGATGGCCACCACCGCGATGCCGATCAGGATCCAGGGGGTGGTGCTCTGGACCGTGCTCAGCTGAACTTCCACTGCCGAACCTCTACTCGGCGGCGGGCTCGGCCGGCAACGTGCCGCTTCCGCCGGCGGCCGCCTTCTTCTCCCGGCGCGCGACGACCCAGTGTGCGATGGCCGGGAAGGCGCTGGCGCAGATCACGATGACCACGGCAGCGATGACGATCAGGTCCAGGTTCTCCCGGATGAAGCTGATCTGACCGAGGAAGAACCCGGCGACGGTGACGCTGGTGATCCACAACACGCCGCCGATGGCCGAGTACAGCGTGTAGATCTTGGCGTTCATCTTCGACGCGCCGGCCATCACGGTGGCCACGGTCCGGACGACCGGCACGAACCGGGCGAGCACGATCGTGATCTTGCCGTACTTGGCGAAGAATGCCTCGGACTTGACGATGTATTCGTGTTTGAGCAGCTTGGCGTTGGGCCGGTTGAACACCGGCGGCCCGATCTTGTAGCCGATCCAGTAGCCGACCATGTTCCCGACGAACGCGGCCAGCGAGACCAACCCGATGAACAGCCCCAGGTTGATGTCGATCGCGCCGCTGGCGATGAACAGGCCCGACACGAACAGCAGGGTGTCGCCGGGGAGGAAGAAGCCGAGCAGGATGCCGCACTCGGCGAAGATGATGAGCATGATGCCCAGGACCGCCCAGGCACCCATGTTGTTGATGAGGTTTTCCGGACTCAGCCAACCGGGCAGGAGCGCGAGGTAGGTAGTCGTCACAATTCTCCAGGGTACGGGGCCGTCGGCCCACGGTCGGTGACCGCGATGATGCGGTGTGTGGGTGGTGACGGCGGCCACCCGTCGGGGTGCGGTTCCAGGGTGCGTGATGCAGAGCGAGCCGACCGGAGGACGCCACCACTCCCGGAGGGGTTGCCCGGTCCCCGGGTGGTGGTCGTCTCTCCGGTCGCGTTCCGAACCGCCGGCAGGGGTGACGGGTTGACGACCTCGGCCGGCGCCGCGGCGCCGGCGGCCGCGACCTGCGCCGAGGTGACGGTCGCGGTGACGGGCCGCCGCCCGAGGGTTACCGTCGGGGCATGGACGTAGCAGCGACGTCCGTGGCCACGGCGCCGTCCGGCGGACCGGCCGCGGGAAGCGGGAACGGCGGCCCTCTGATCGATGCGCTACGCGCGGCCGTCGGCCCCGACCAGCTCCAGACCGACCCCGACATCACCGCCGCCTACAGCCGGGACATGATGCCGCTGGCCCCGTCGGGCACGCCACTGGCGGTCGTCTTCCCGACGGACACCGCCCAGGTCGCGGCGGTGGTCACGGCCTGCGCCGCGGCCGGGGTGCCGATCGTTCCGCGCGGGGCCGGGTCGGGGCTGACCGGTGCGGCCAACGCGGTGGACGGCGCCGTCACCGTGGTGATGACCAGGATGAACCGCATCCTGGAGATCGACGAGGGCAACCGGTTGGCCGTCGTCCAGCCGGGCGTGGTCAACCTCGACTTCCGCACCGAGGTGGAGTCCCGCGGCCTGTTCTACGCGCCCGACCCGTCGTCGTACGACTGGTGCACCATCGGCGGCAACCTGAACACCAACGCCGGCGGGCTGTGTTGCGTGAAGTACGGCGTGACCACCGACGCGGTCCTGGGCATGGAGATCGTGCTGGCGTCCGGGGAGGTGCTCCGGACCGGCCGGCGGACCGTCAAGGGAGTGGCCGGCTACGACCTGACCAAGCTGATGATCGGCTCCGAGGGGACGTTGGGCATCATCACCGAGGCGACCCTGGCGCTGCGGCCCAAGCCGGCCGCGCCCTGCACGATGGTGGCGTCGTTCCCGGACACCGAGTGCGCCGGCGCCGCCGTGTCCGGCGCCATCCGGGCCGGGCTGGTGCCGTCGTTGATGGAGATCATGGACGCCACCTGCATCAAGGCGGTCGAGGCGTACACCGGGTCCAGCATCCTGGGCGACGGCGAGACGCCGGCGGCGATCCTGATCGGCCAGTCCGACTCCGGACCGGGCGTCGCCCGCCGGGAGATGGACGACCTGGAGCGGGTCTGCCTGGAGGCGGGGGCGACCTTCGCGTACGTCACGGACGACCTGGCCGAGGGGCGCCTGCTGCTGCAGGCCCGGCGGCTGGTGCTCACCTCGCTGGAGGTGCTCGGCACCTGGCTCACCGACGACGTCGCGGTGCCGCGCACCGAGATGGCCCCGCTGATCCACGCCTGCGCCGAGATCGCCGCCGACGTCGACCTGACCATCGGGGTCGTCGGGCACGCCGGCGACGGCAACATGCACCCGACGATCGTCTACGACGCCGGCGATCCCGATCAGGTGCGGCGGGCGGCCGACGCGTTCGGCCGGATCCTGGATGCCGGCCGCGCCCTGGGCGGAACGGTCACCGGCGAGCACGGCGTCGGCCGGATCAAGCAGGATTTCCTGGCCCGGGAGGCCGGGCCGGTGGCCATGGAGGTGCACCGGGCGATCAAGCGGGCGCTGGACCCGCAGGACCTGTTCAACCCGGGGTCGATGTTCGCCCGCTGACGCTTCGAGCGCTCGGAGCGTCGAGGCCGGTCCGACTGGCCGGAAGTGCCCGGTGAGCGGGCATTTCCGGCCAGTCGCGGTTGGTCCACCCATCCACATGTCCGAATTTGATCCACATTCGGCGATCGGCACTGGGACGCGGGCCGATCGGGCGCGAGCATCGGAGCCATGTCGACGTTCGACCCGGCCGTGCAGCGGATCGTGACCGCGCACGGCGGGCTGATCAGCCGCCGCGAGCTTCTCGGCCTGGACGTGAGCGCCTCGGCGATCGCCCGGCGAGTGTCGTCCGGCGAACTCGTCCGGGTGATCCCGGGGATCTACCGCCCGTCGACGACGCCCGTGACACCCGAACTCCGCTTGCGCGCGACCGCCCTTCGGCTCGGCCCGGAGGCGGTGATCGCCGGCCGGTCCGCCGCCTGGTGGCATGGCCTGACCAACGTCACCAGCGACCCGTGCATGGTCATTCTGCCGTTGCAGCGAGGGCACGAGCGATGGACCGGGGTCAGGGTGATTCGCACCCGGCTCGATCGGGCTGACCGGACAGTGTTCCGCGGTCTCGCTGTCACCGCCCGGGCCAGGACGGTGCTCGACTGCGCCGGGGGGCTCGACGCCGAGGACATCCGCGACGCGGCACTCCA
>JBDHZW010000105.1:0-15600 GCA_039812105.1 Nakamurella sp. | reverse complement strand
CCGCCCATGCGCCGGCCGCCCAGCACGTGGCGGGAACCGCGGACCACCCCCGGTGTCCCCACCACGCTGAACCGGCGCCGGCCCACCGTCACGCTGACCCGGGTGCAGTCCGGGGTCGGCACGCTGACCTTCGAGGCGGTCGTCACCGCCGCGGCGGGCGACCTGCGGCTCGGGTGCGCCTACCAGCTGCGGTCGGGCCGGGCGTCCACCGTGCAGCATCACGCCGGCCGCCGGTACGCGCCGCCGGGGGAGACCCGCACCCCGGTCATCGTGGCCAACCGGCAGCAGACCGAACGCATCGCCGTCGACCTGCGTCAGGTCACCGACCTCGAACGGTTCATCGTGTACGCGTTCTCCGGGAACGGCCAACCGCTGCAGTGGGGTGGCACCCTGCTGGTGACCACCTTCGGCGGCGACCGGATCGAGCTGCCGATGGAGCTGGCGCCGGCCCCGGCGGTGGCGGTGCTGGCGTCGGTCGTCAACCTGCGGGGCGAACTGATCGTCCGATCGGAGATGGACCTGATCGGCGAGACGATTCGGGAGGCCTGCCGCGGGTACGGTTTCGACCGCATCAGTTGGGTCGACGACACCACGCCGATCGACTGACGCGCGTCGGTAGGGTGGTGGTCCGGGGATTTCCGATGACGCGAACCGGTCGCGACGAATTCAGCGAGGAGTGACGTCGACCATGGGTGTGAGTCTGACCAAGGGTGGCAACGTCAGCCTGACCAAGGCGGCACCGAACCTGACCGCCATCGCGGTCGGCCTGGGCTGGGACGTCCGGTCCACGGCCGGTGACGACTTCGACCTGGACGCCAGCGCCCTGGCCCTCGGCGACAATCACAAGATCCTTTCCGACGAGTGGTTCGTCTTCTTCAACAATCTGAAGTCGCCCGACGGGTCGATCGAGCACCAGGGCGACAACCTCACCGGCGAGGGTGAGGGCGACGACGAGGTCATCAATGTCGACCTGAAAAGCGTTCCGCCGCAGGCCGCTTCGATCGTCATCACGGTGTCGATCTACGACGCGGAGGCCCGCCGGCAGTCGTTCGGGCAGGTGCGCAACGCCTACATCCGGGTGGTCAACCTGGCCAACGACGTGGAACTCGCCCGCTACGACCTGACCGAGGACGCGTCGGTGGAGACCGCGATGGTCTTCGGCGAGGTCTACCGCTACGGCGGTGAGTGGAAATTCCGGGCGATCGGGCAGGGGTATGCCAGTGGACTGGCCGGGATCGCCAAGGACTTCGGGGTCAACGTCGGCTGATTCGGGACGGCATTAGTAGGGTCGTCGCATCACCTCGTGGCATCGAAGGAGCTGGACGAATGGGCATCAGTCTGGTCAAGGGCGGGAACCTCTCGCTGACCAAGGCGGCACCCGGCCTGACCAAGGTCATGGTCGGCCTGGGCTGGGACGCCCGCACGACCACCGGTGACAAGTTCGACCTGGACGCCAGTGCCCTGGGCTGCGGCCAGGACGGCACGGTGCTGTCCAACGACTACTTCATCTTCTTCAACCAGACCCGGTCGCCCGAGGGGGCGGTCGAGCACCTCGGCGACAACCGGACCGGCGAGGGCGCCGGCGACGACGAGGTGGTCGCGGTCGACCTGGCCGCGGCGCCGGCCGCGCTGGACAAGGTCGTCTTCGTGACGTCGATCTACGACGCGGAGACCAGCGGGATCACCTTCGGCCAGGTCCGCAACGCCTACATCCGGGTGGTCAATTCGGCGGACAACAGCGAACTGGCCCGGTACGACCTGTCCGAGGACGCCTCGGTGGAAACGGCGATGGTGTTCGGCGAGCTGTACCGGAACGGCGCGGAATGGAAGTTCCGGGCGATCGGTCAGGGTTACTCCAGCGGCCTGTCCGGCATCGCCAAGGATTACGGCGTCAACCTCTGACAACGGGCACCGAGAAAGCGAGAAAGGCAGACATCGTGGGCGTCAACCTGACCAAGGGTCAGACCGTCAGCCTGGTCAAGCAGAGCGGCGGGTCGCTGTCCCAGGTGCGGATGGGCCTGGGCTGGGACGCGATCAAGAAGAAGGGACTGTTCGGAGGCACCAAGGAGGTGTCCGTCGACCTGGACGCCTCGGCGATCCTGTTCGCCCCCGACAAGCGGGTGCTGGACGTCGTGTACTACGGCAACCTGCGGTCCGCGGACAACTCGCTGATGCACACCGGGGACAACCTGACCGGCCGCGGCGAGGGCGACGACGAATCGATCATGGTTGACCTGCCTCGGGTTTCACCGCAGGTCGCGCACATCGTGTTCGTCGTCAGCTCGTACAGCGGGCAGAACTTCTCGCAGATCGAGAACGCCTTCGCCCGCGTCGTCGACTCGGCCGACCGGGACAAGGAACTCGTGCGCTACGAGCTGACCGGGTCCGGCACGCACACCGCCGTCGTGATGGCCCGGGTGTCCCGGCAGGGCGACGGCTGGACCTTCACCGCGATCGGCACCCCGGGCAACGCCCGCACCGCCGATCAGCTGGTGCCGCTGGCGGCGCAGTCGTTCTGAATCTGCGGACGATCCGTCTCCCGAGGACAAATCGGTCGACCGGGATTATGGTCGACCGATGGGGGAGCAGGTTCTGGTCAAGGGTCAAAACGTCGCATTGACACCGGGGGCCGGCGGCCTTCGGTTGAGCATTCGCTGGACCGTCAGCGGCAACCCCGTCGACGTCGATCTGGTGGCGCTTCTGCTCGGAGCGGACCGTCGCGTCCGGTCGGACGCCGACATGGTGTTCTACAACCAGACTGCCACGGCCGATGGTTCGGTCGTGCACGCCGGGCGCGTCGTGGCCGATCGTGGCGGGTCGGACGACGTTCTCGTCGATCTGTCCGCGGTCGCGGAAGACGTACACGGCTTGACGGTCGCCGCGAGCACGGACGGCGCCCAGTTGTCCGAACTCGACGAACTGGAATGGCTGGTGGCCGACGAGAAGGCCGAGCCGATTGCCAGATTCCCGGTCACCGGCCTGAGCAGCGAACGGGCGCTCGTCCTCGGTGAGGTGTACCGGCGCGACGGCCGCTGGCGATTGCGGGCCGTGGGGCAGGGCTGGGAGGGCGGATTGGCCGGCCTGGCCACCGACTACGGAGTGACCGTCGACAGCGCCGACCATCCGGTCGACAGTGATGTCGATGCACTCGACTCCACCACTGCGGTCGCCTCCGAGGGCGAGCCGGTCGAATCGGCGCCGGGCAACAGCGGGGTCGCCGGCCCGGACCGGGACGAGTCGGCCACGTCGAAGCCGGACGCAACGGAACGACCCGCTGCCCCCCGTCGGCCGCGCAAGGTTCGGGTGGCAACCGAGCAACCGGTCAGCGTTCCGACATTCCGGCTCGCCGAGGATGCTTCCTGGCCGGCATCCCGATTGTTCTCCATTTCGGGTATCGGGGGTGCCGACGAGCAGGAGAAACGGGCGACCTCGGCGCTGTTGTGGACGATGGCGGCGGTTCGTCCCCTGGGTCGGGCGCTGACCGCCCGGGCGGCCGCGCCGGTCGGCGCGGTGGAAACGTTCCTCGAGGTCGGATTCTCGCTCGGTGAACAGCGAGTCATCCCTGATGGGGTGATCCGCATCGCCCGAGGTCAGCGGATCTGGACCGCCCTGGTCGAGGTGAAGACCGGCGACGGTCTGCTCGGCCGCGAGCAGATCGAGACCTACCTCCGGCTGGCCCGTTGTCGCAAGTACGATGCCGTTCTCACGATTTCGAACCAGGTCAGCACCGATCCCGACGTTCATCCCGTCGAGCTCCCGGCGCGTGCAAGCAACTCGGTGGTGTTGCTGCACATTTCCTGGTCCGAGATCATGCACGAGATCAAGATGCTGATCGCCCACCACCGATTCGCCGACCCGATGCCGCTATGGATCCTGTCCGAACTCGATCGTTATCTGGAGCATCCTCGATCCGGGGCCATGCCGTTCAACGACATGGGCCCGGCGTGGGTGTCGGTGCGGGAATCCGTCGCCGCCGGCACGCTGAGGCCGGGTGACAAGAAGGCCGCATCGATCGTCGTCGCCTGGCAGAAGCTGACCCGACAGCTGTGTCTCGGCCTGACCGCCCGCCTCGGCGTCACCGTCAAGCAGGTGCTGCCCCGACGTTCGCAATCCGACCCAGGAGCCCGGCTCGACGAGGATGTGCATCGACTCGGTGATCACGGCGTCCTTGCCGTGACGCTCAAGGTGCCGGAAACGGCGGGACCGATCGGTGTCTCGGCCGACCTGCGCACCTCGCGCGTCGTCGTGACGCTGGAGGTCGTCGCCCCTCAGGAGAACTCGCTGTCCCGTCGAGTCTCCTGGCTCACCAGACAGCTGCGGGACGCACCCGACGACCTGTTGATCGAGGCCCGGTTCGCCCCCCGAGCCGAAACCACGTGCGAACGGTTGGCCGATGTGCGGACCCGGCCGCAACTGCTGCTGCCCGGTAAAGATTGGGAACCATCCAGTTTCGTCGTCTCCCGGACCCAGCCGATGGGAACCAAGCGATCGGGCGCGCGGGGCAGCTTCGTCAACTCGATCAACGAGGCGGTGGACGTGTTCTACACCGAGGTCGTCGAACGGGTGCGGCCCTGGACGCCACCGGCGCCGGCGCTGCCGTCGACAACGGATCTTGCCGATGCGGAACCCCTTGCCGCACCGGTTCGTTAACCGGGAGCGGGCTTCGCCACGACCGAATGTGGCGGAGCGCCAACCGCATTCGAAAGCCGATGCAGGGGAGCAGCACATGGCATTCTGGGATTCGCTGAAGTCCAAGACCAAGGAGATGAACAGCCAGCTCACCACCAAGGCGGGCCAGTTCAAGAACAAGGAGTTCGCCAACGGCAGCATGGCGATGTGCGCGTTGATCGCCGCGGCGGACGGGTCGATCGACCCGAGCGAGCAGGCCAAGACCGCCGGGTTCATCCGCACCAACTCGGTGCTGGCGGTGTTCCCGCCGGAGGAATTGCAACAGAAGTTCGACTGGTACTGCAGCAAGCTGGCCGGCGACTTCGAGTTCGGCAAGATCGAGGCGATCGCCACCATCGGCAAGCTGCGGAACAAGCCGGATCAGGCGCGGGCGGTCATCCAGCTGGGCATCATCATCGGCGGCGCGGACGGCAACTTCGATCCGCAGGAGCGGGCGGCCGTCCGGGACGCCTGCAACGCGGTCGGCATCCCGACCGCCGAGTTCGACCTGTAGACCCGCCGGAGCCGGGGACCGGGCGCGCTACTTGCGCCCGGCCTGCCAGTTCATGCCCCAGCCGTAGGCCCGATCCAGCGCCATCTGACCGCCCTGGATGTAGCGGACCTCGCGCTGGAAGACCAGTTCGCCGCCCGATTCGACCAGCTGCGCGACGGCGCACATCCGCGCGGCGTTGTCCGACTCGTCCAGCCGCACCTCGAACGACTGCCCGTTGGCCGAGGTGAGCGTGACGACCCCGTCGACCGCCGCCCAGTTCGGCGCGCCCTCGTAGATCATCGCGAAGATCAGCACCCGGCGGAACCGTCCCGGGGCCAGCAGGATGGACATGTTCTCGCCGCCGGCGACGCTGCCGGTCCGGTCGTCACCGTCGAGCTGGATGTACGGCGGCCCGTTCAACGCGCCGAACGCGTTTCCCATCGCCTGCACGACGCCCTTGCGGCCGTCACCCAGCTCGTACAGGCAGCCGAGATCCAGATCGACCCCGCCCGGCGCCGGCCCCGCGGCCGCCGCCTTCAGCTTCGAGAAGAAGCCGCCGGACGGGGCCGGCGGAGGCGGCGGCGCCCCGGTCGACCAGTTCAGGTTGACCCGCGCCGTCCCGCCGACCGCCCCGGACTTGGTCAGCGACACCTTGGGCGAACCCTTGGTGAGAATCACCTTGCCGCCGCCCGCGGGGGCGGCCGGCGCGGTCGGTTGCTGCGGTCGTTTCGTGTAGTCGATGGCCATCGTGGGCGTCGACGTCCTTCCGGTCGCGTGGGGCCGGGCTCAGGCGTGGATGGTGCCGACTTCCTCGCCGTGCGCCCGTAGTCGCTTGTTGCGCTGGATGCTGCTCCACAGCGCGGCGCCGATGAACGCCACCCCGAGCAGGCCGGTGATGAATTCGCTGATGTGCACCCCGATCGAGACGAACAGGATGATGGCCAGGGCACCGATCGCCCAATGCGCGCCGTGCTCGAGGTAGATGTACTCGGACAGGGTGCCCTTGCGGACCAGGTACACGGTCAGCGACCGCACGAACATCGCGCCGATCAGGCCGAGACCCAACGCAATGATGATCGGATCCGACGTGATCGCGAACGCCCCGATGACACCGTCGAAGGAGAACGACGCGTCCAGCACCTCGAGGTACAGGAACAGGAAGAACCCGGCCTTGCCGGCCGCCTTGACCAGCCTGGTGTTGCGGCCGGCCGGTGCCGGCTCGTGGTCGACATCGTGCTCGGGGGCCTCACCCACGTGCTCGGCATTCTCGAAGAACGACCCGAGACCGTTGACGGCCAGGTAGACGACCAGCCCGAGCAGCCCCGCGAACAGCACGGTCTCGGCGTCCTCGGCCAGCGTCTCCGAGGTGACCAGCAGGATCAGGCAGGCGACCAGGATCGCCATCGAATCCAGCCGGCCGGCCTTGGCCAGCGGGCGCTCCAACCAGGTCAACCAGTGGTGTTCCTTCTCCTCGAACAGCCAGTTCAGGAACAGCATCAGCAGGAACATGCCGCCGAACGCGGCGATGATCGGGTGGGCGTCGGTGAGCAGGGTCTCGTAGCTCGGCGAGCCGTCCGGGAAGTACGCCGCGCCGTCGGCCGGCGGGTTCATCGCCAACTGGAACGCCTCCACCGGTGGCAGTCCGGCGGCGAAGTACACGATCAGCAACGGCAACAGCAGCCGCATGCCGAACACCGCGATGAGGATGCCCACGGTGAGGAACATCTTCTGCCAGAACTCGCTCATCCGTTCCAGGATGGTGGCGTTGATGACGGCATTGTCGAACGACAGCGACACCTCGAGGACGCCGAGGATGGCGGCCAGCACGACCGCCGACCAGCTGCCGTAGATGAACGCGGCCACCAGCGCCAGCGCGGTGACGATGTACGACCACAGGAAAATCTTGAGGTGCACGAGACCCTTCCCCGACGAAACGGACTCAGATGTTGACTCCGAAGTCGCGGGCGATGCCCGCCAGTCCAGAAGCGTAGCCCTGACCGATCGCCCGGAACTTCCATTCGGCCCCGTTGCGGTACAGCTCACCGAACACCATGGCGGTTTCGGTCGACGCGTCCTCGGACAGGTCGTACCGGGCGAGCTCGTTGCCGTTCGCCTGGTCGACGACCCGGATGAACGCGTTCCGCACCTGCCCGAAGGTCTGCCCGCGGGATTCGGCGTCGTAGATCGAGACCGGGAAGACGATGGAGTCGACGGTGCCCGGGACGGTGGACAGGTCGACGTTGATCACCTCGTCGTCGCCCTCGCCCTCCCCGGTCAGGTTGTCGCCCTGGTGCACGATCGACCCGTCCGGCGACGTCGTGTTGTTGAAGAAGATGAAGTACTCGTCCGAGACCACCCGGTGGTTGGGGTCCAGCCCGAGCGCGCTGGCGTCGAGGTCGAAGTCGGTACCGGTGGTCGAGCGGACGTCCCAGCCCAGGCCGACGGCCACCGCCTTCAGGCCGGGGGCGGCCTTCGTCAGCGAAACGTTGCCGCCCTTGGTCAGGCTCACACCCATGATGCTTTCCCCTTCGATGTCCGATCGGCGCACGTTGCTCGATCGTGTGTTCGTTCTCTGTTCACCGGCGACCCGGGCCGGACCAGTACCCTGCCAACAGGGGAGGAGTCCGGTGCTTGCAGGTCGAGCGTTCCGGGAAACCCTATCCGGCGGCGCTGGCCAACCTGTGGTCATCCGTTGATGCGAACTCCCCGATCCGAACGAGAGTTCCCGGCCGGCTCCGACCGCCGGGTTCCCGACAGGAGGACGATGCGGCACTTCGACCAACTGGCCGAGGCGACCCGTCAGGCGTTGTTCCACTGCCAGCCAGAACCCTTCGACCGGGACAGCGAACGAGCGGTGCTGGCGCACGCCCTGGGCGCGACCCTGTACGTGCCCGCCACCCGGCCCGATCTGGCCGGCACGGTGCGGCGGCGGGCCGCGGCGGGCGCCCGCTCCATGGTCATCGATCTGGAGGACGCCATCGCCGACCCGACGGTCGACGCCGCCGTCGGGTCGACCGGCCGGGTGCTGGCCCAACTGGGTGACGAGCCCCCGGACAGCCTGCTGTTCGTCCGGGTCCGGTCGGCGGCGCACATCCGGGAGCTGGCGCTTGCGCTCGGATCCGGTCAGCGCATCGTCAGCGGGTTCGTGCTGCCCAAGTTCTCCACCAAGACGGGTGAGGAATACCTGCAGGCGGTGGGGGAGATCGACGCCCGGTCGGCCCACCCGGTGTACGCGATGCCGGTCCTGGAGACCCGTGAGGTGCTGTACCGGGAGACCCGGGAGGCCGAGCTGATCGGTATCCGGGAGCTGCTGCACCGGTACCGACCGTCGGTGTTGTCGGTCCGGATCGGCGCGACCGACCTCTGCGGGCTGTTCGGCATCCGGCGGGACCGCGACCTGTCCATCTACGACGTGGGGGTGGCCGCCGACCTGATCACCCAGGTGGTCAACCAGCTGGGTCGCACCGACGGCACCGGGTTCGCCGTGACCGGCCCGGTGTGGGAGTACTTCGCCAACCACGAACGGATCCTGCGGCCGCAGCTGCGGCAGACGCCGTTCGCCGACCGGCACGCCGACGACCTGCGCAGCGCGCTGATGAGCCGGGACCTGGACGGTCTGATGCGGGAGATCATCCTGGATCGGGCCAACGGGCTGACCGGCAAGTCGGTGATCCACCCGTCGCACATCCCGCCGGTGCACGCGCTGTCGGTGGTGCCGCACGAGGAGTACGAGGACGCCCGGGACATCATCGAGCCCGAGTCCGCCGACGGCGGGGTCCGCGCGTCCGGCTACCGCAACAAGATGAACGAGATGCGACCGCACCGGGCCTGGGCCGAACGCACGCTGCTGCGGGCTCGGGTGTTCGGCGCGGCCCGCCCGGGGATCTCGCACATCGACATCCTGACCGCGCTGCAGGACGTCGCGTGACGGTGGTCGACGCGCCGTCGTGGGCGGCCGACCGGTACGGAATCACCGTCGCCGACGTCTCGTCGCCGGTGGGTCGCACCATGGCCGAGCTGACCCGGATCGGCCTGCGGCGCAATCCGAAACGGGCCCAGCTGCTGGTGTCGACCGTGCTGGGCAAGCACCTGCCGGTCGACCCGGGGGTGGCCGCGGACGCCGGCCGGCTGCTCGGGGTGCAGGTGGCGCGCTGCCTGAGCGCCGATGCGGGCGAGGTGCTGACCGTGGGCTTCGCGGAGACGGCGACGTCGCTCGGGCACCTGGTGGCCGACGGGCTGGGGTCGGCCTACCTGCACTCGACCCGCCGACCGGACGGCCCGGTGCCGGTGGCCGCCGGCTTCGAGGAGTCGCACTCGCACGCCACCGACCATCTGCTGCGTCCGGGGCCGGCGGTGACGCTGTTCGGTGACGGCCCGCTGGTGCTGGTCGACGACGAGCTGTCCACCGGGCGGACCGCGCTGAACGTCATCGCCGCGGTACACACCCGGCATCCTCGGGCGCGATACGTGTTGGCCGGACTGGTCGACGTGCGGTCGTCGTCGGCCGCCGCCGCGCGCGCCGAGCTGGCGGAGCGGCTGGGCTGCCGGATCGACGTGGTGTCGCTGGTCCGCGGGTCGGTCGAGGTGCCGGACGGCACCGCCCAGCGGGTGGCCCGCGACCTGGCCGAATCGAGGCCGCCCGCGGCCCCGGCGGAACCGGTGGTGCGGGAGCTGGCGTTGCCCTGGCCGGCGCCGGTGCCGCACGGCGGCCGGCACGGCTTCGCGGCCACCGACCGCCCCGGCTTCGATCTGGCCGTCGACGAGGCGTCCCGCGTGCTGGCCGGCGTGATCGCGCAGTCGTGCGGCGACGCCGGTCGGGTGCTCGTGCTCGGCACCGAGGAGCTGATGTACCTGCCGCTGCGGCTGGCGCTGGCGCTGCGGTCACCGACCCGGCCCACGGCGTTCCAGTCGACCACCCGCTCGCCGGTGCACGCGATCGACGTTCCCGGCTATCCGATCCGGCGACGGATCGACTTCACCTCGCGGGTGCACCCAGGGGCGGCCGAACAGGCGATCCGGCACGTGTACAACGTTCGCTGGCCCGGCGGTCCGGGCGAGGTGGGTGATGCGGAGGCGGACCTGATCGTCGTCGTCGACGACGGGCACGCGGTCGACGGTCCCGACGGTGTGGCCGCGTCGGTGTCCCGGGCCACCGGGGTGCCGGTGGTGCTGGCCCGGCTGGCCGCGGCGTGACGGCGCCGTCCCGGGTGGACCTGCCGGTGCCGTTGACCGGACCGGCGTTCGGCAGCTACCGGCCGGACGAGGTGCGCTGGTTGCTCACCGACCTCTCGGCGGTCGACCTGGAGGCCGACGCGGCGCAGCGGGAACCGGCGATCCAGGCCGGCCTGGCCCACTACGCGGAGTCGCTGCCGGTGGAGTACCAGCCCGACCCGGCGTACCAGGCGCTGTTCGACACCATCCTGGCCGGCTCTGCGCCCCGGCTGGCGCACGCGGTCGGCCTGGTCACCGAGCTGGTGCTGGCCGAACGCGGGCCCGACGTGGTGCTCGCGTCGCTGGCCCGGGCCGGCACCCCGATCGGCATCCTGATGCGCCGCTGGGCGGCCCGGTTTCACCGCCGTGACCTGCCGCACTATGCCGTGTCGATCGTCCGGGCCCGGGGGATCGACGAGGTCGCGCTGCGCTACCTGGCCGCCCACCACGACCCGGCGTCGGTGGTGTTCGTCGACGGGTGGACCGGCAAGGGGGCGATCGCGCGCGAGCTCACGCAGGCGCTGGACGGGGTGCGCGCGGCCGGCGGGCCGTCGTTCTCCGACGATCTGGCGGTCCTGGCCGACCCCGGGCACTGCGTCCGGACGTTCGGCACCCGGGACGACTTCCTCATCGCGTCGGCCTGTCTGAACTCGACCGTCTCCGGTTTGGTGTCCCGGACCGTGCTGAACCGGCAGCTGATCGGACCGGGCGACTTCCACGGCGCGAAGTTCTACGCCGGGTTCGCGCCGCGGGACGTCTCGACCGTGTTCCTCGATGCGGTGACCGACCGTTTCGGTGAGGTGGCGGACCGGGTCCGGTCCGAGCTGCCCGCCCTGGCCGCGTCGGACCGGACGGTGACGTTCGCCGGGTGGGCGGCGGTCGAGGCGATCCGGGAGCGGTACGGCATCGACTCGGTCAACTTCGTCAAGCCCGGGGTGGGCGAGGCGACCCGGGTGCTGCTGCGCCGGGTGCCGTGGAAGATCCTGGTCCGCGAGCCCAATCACCCCGACCACGAGCATCTGCGGCTGCTGGCCGCCGACCGGGGGGTGCCGGTCGAGGTGGTGCCCGACCTGGCGTACTCGTGCGTCGGCCTGGTCCGCCGGGTGGGCGCCGAGACGGGCGAGGGCTGATCCCCGTGGGCTGCACGTGACCGTCGTTGTGGCCTCCGACCTGGACCGGACGCTGATCTACTCGGCGTCGGCGGCCGGCTCGCTCGATCCCGAACTGGTCTGCGTGGAACTGCTGGACGGGCGGCCGCAGTCGTTCATGACGGCCACCGCGCACGCCGTGCTGGATCGGGTGCGGCGGGCCGCCGTGCTGGTGCCGACCACCACCCGCACCCCGGCGCAGTACGCGCGGGTGGAACTGCCCGGTGGCCCGGCGCCGTTCGCGGTGGTCAGCAATGGCGGGCACATTTTGGTCGACGGGGTGCCGGACGCCGGTTGGCGGGCGGCGGTGCAGGCGCGGATCGCGGCCGGCGGCACCACGCTGGCCCAGGTCGTCGCGCACGTGGACGCGCTGACCGACGACTCCTGGGTGCGCAGCCGGCGGATCGCCGACGACCTGTTCTGCTACCTGGTCGTCGAGGTTCCCGCGATGCCGCGGGGTCTCCTGCCCGACCTGACCGGGTGGTGTGCGGACCGGGGCTGGGTGGTGTCGATGCAGGGCCGCAAGGTGTATGCGCTGCCGGCGACGCTGACCAAGGAGGCCGCGCTCGCCGAGGTGATCCGGCGGGCCGGCGGCAGCCGGCTGCTCGCCGCCGGCGACGGCGCCCTGGACGCCGGAATGCTCGCCATGGCCGACGACGGGATCCGTCCGGCGCACGGCGAACTCTACGAAAGCGGTTGGCAGGCATCGCATGTGCGGGTGACGGCGAACATCGGGGTGCTCGCGGGGGAGGAGATCGTGCGCTGGTTCGCCGAACGGGTGGCCGGCCGTTAGCTGGCCGGGGCAACCGGGGGAAGGCCCTTGGCGACTCGAAACACCCACTCCGGCGTGGTCTTGCCGAGCTTTCGGTCGACCACGATCTTCAGCTTGGCTGCCTCAACCTCGGTACGCGTCGGAATCAGCGGCGCGCCGGTTTGATCGCTCATGTCGATCCCTCCTCTTGATCGCCATTATCACCTCCGGTGCGATCACCGACGGGCGCGGCCTGGTCGAGCCGATTGAGGCCATCGGTGACGACCGCGTCGAAGACCGCCAGTTCCTCCGGGCCGGCCAAACTGGATTCGGCGAGCGTGCGCAGGATTCGCCAGGCGACGACCTGGCGTTCCTCCGGCGCCTCGAACAGCCGGTCGATGGCCCATTGGGCCCTCTTCCACCACTGGTCGCGGCGAGCCGCTTGCGCCGCAACGGTGTCCGCGCCCTGCCTCTGCCGGATGGTGAACGTCCCGACGATCAGCGCGAACACGGCGACCAGGCCGGTCGCGGCCGGGCCGAGCTTGGACAGGGCGTCGAGGAACACCGGGGAGGCGAGCGCCGCGATCGCCCACATTGCCGCGACGGCCACGGCCACGGTGACCGCCACCGCGACAATCCCGCGAGTCGTTCGCGGCACTCTGCCGGCGTCAACTGACACAGAACTCGTTGTCCTCGGGATCGGCCATGGTCACCCACCAGTGCGGACCCTGCCGACCCCGCCAGAGTTCCCGGGCGCCGGCTTCGATGAGCCGCTTCACCTCGTTCTCGATGTTCTCTTCGCCGACCCGCACGTCCAGGTGCATCCGGTTCTTCACCGTCTTGGCCTCCGGCACGAGCTGGAACAGCACCCGGGGTGACCCGCCGTCGGGATTGTTGATCGCCTGCCCCTCCCGCCACACGAGGACTCCCCGGTGGGTCTTGGTGTCGGCGTCGGTGGCGTAGCCGGCGTCGACCATCTTGCGGATGAACGCCTCGTCGCTCGGCTCGACCTGCCAGCCCAGCGCGTCGGCCCACCAGTCGGCGAGGGCGTGCGGATCGGAGCTGTCGACGGCGACCTGAAATGTGTATGCCATGCCCCAGAGGCTACGAACAGGGTCCGACAGTGGCCCGATCCGGAGCCTGGACGTTCCCGCGGAAACGACAATCCGGACAAGCGATATATCGTTCACGTTTCCGCGGAGACGTTTCCGGATTCCAGCAGGGCGAGCAACGCCTGCGCCGCCGGCGCGGACGGCGCCGGGGAACGGTGCACCAGGCCGACCGGATGCCGGGCGCCCGGGTCGGTCAACCCTCGCACCCGGACGTCCCGGCCGTGCGCCGCCGACGACGGGACCAGCGCCACCCCGAAGCCGAGCTCGACGAACCTGACCACGTTGTCCGAGGTGCTGAGCTCGAACGCGACGGAGCGCCGCAGCCCGGCCCGCTGGGCGGCCGCGTCGACCTGCCGGCGCAGGCCCGACTCGGGACGCATCTCCACGAACTCGTCGCCGGCCAGCTCGGACAGGTCGATCGGGCCGTCCCCCTCGGCGAGCCGGTGGGTCGGGGGCAGCGCGACGACCAGTGGCTCCACCGCCAGCACCCGGTGGGCAAGGTCGGCCGGCAGCTGGTCGGCAAACAGGCCGACAAACGCCAGGTCCAGGTCGCCGGTGCGGATCCGGTCGGCCATGTCGGCGCTGCCGGTGTCCTCGACGGCGATCTCCACCCCGGGGTGCCGCCGGTGGAACGTCACCAACGCCTCCGCCACCACCGGCGCGGCCGACGCGGAGCCGATCATTCCCAGCCGGAGCCGGCCGGTGAGCACGCCGGCGAGCGCGGTCAGCTCGGCGGCGGCCTGGTCGAGCTCGGCCAGGATGTGCCGGGCCCGGGGCAGCAGCACGCGGCCGGCCGGCGCCACCGCGACCGACCGGCTGGTCCGCTCGAACAGCGCGACCCCGGCCTCCCGCTCCAGCTTGGCGATCTGGTAGCTCAGCGCGGACTGCACGACGTGGCAGCGGGCCGCGGCCCGGGTGAAGCTCAGTTCCTCGGCGACGGCGACGAAGTAGGTGAGCTGCCGCAGATCAATCTGATTCATCGATTGTTCCTGTCGAAAGGATGCGTTGGACAGATTGAACCATGGGTCCGAGCATGGAGGCATGACTGACACGGACGACGCGATGACGAGGAACGACGGCCTGCTCCAGGGCCGCCGGATGGTGCTGTTCACCCTGCTGCTCGGCGGCTTCACCGCCTTCGGCCCGCTGTCCATGGACCTGTACCTGCCGGCGTTCCCGGTGCTCGCCGACGCTTTCGGCACCACCGACGCGGCCGTCCAGCTCACCCTGACCGCCGACGTCATCGGGCTGCTCATCGGGCAGTTGATCCTCGGCCCGCTGTCCGACCAGTGGGGACGGCGCAAGCTGCTGCTCGGCTCCACGCTGGTCTGCGCGGTCGCCTCCCTGCTGTGCGCGCTGGCCCCGTCGATCGGCTGGTTGGTCGCCTGGCGGTTCCTGCAGGGCATGGCCGGCGCCGGCGGCATCGTGCTGGCCCGGGCGATCGCCGCCGACGTCGCCCGCGGGGTCGCCGCCGCGCGGCTGTTCTCCCTGTTCATGACGGTGTCCAGCGTCGCGCCCATCCTCGCCCCGGTGGTCGGCGGCGTCATGCTGTCCGTCACCGGCACCTGGCAGCCGATGTTCCACCTGCTCGCGGTCGTCTGCCTGCTGCTGACGGCGATCGCCTGGAAGGCCATCCCGGAAACGCTGCCGGCCGAGCGCCGGCACGCCGGCGGCCTCGGCGAGACCGCGAAGGCGTTCGCCACCCTGATGAAGGACCGGGTGTTCGTCGGCTACGCGCTGACCGTCGCCTTCGCCTACGCCTCGCTGTTCGGCTACATCTCCGGCTCGTCGTTCGTGCTGCAGGACCAGTTCGGCCTGTCCGCGATGCAGTTCAGCCTGGTGTTCGCGATGAACGCCGCCGGCATGATCGTGCTCGGCCTGGTCAACGCCCGGCTGGTCAAGCGGGTCCCGGTGCGCCGGCTGCTGATGCTCGGGTTGGTCGTCTCGGCGCTGGCCGGGATCGGGCTGCTGATCGTCCTGGGCACCCCGCTGGCCGCCGGCCTGGGCGTGATC
The DNA here is from genome assembly GCA_039812105.1 of Nakamurella sp. GTDB lineage: Bacteria > Actinomycetota > Actinomycetes > Mycobacteriales > Nakamurellaceae > Nakamurella. The sequence continues at coordinate 204 of JBDHZW010000105.1, read as the reverse complement.
GCCGTGCTGATCCCGCTGTTCGTCGTGGTCACCACCCGCGGATTGATCTCGGCCAACGCCACCGTGCTCGGTGTCGAGCGGGCGCCGGCCGCCGGCGCCGCCTCAGCGGTGCTCGGCGCCTGCATGTTCGGCGGCGGCATCGTGGTGTCGCCGCTGCTGACGCTGGCCGAGGGGAGTGCGATCCCGATGGCCGCCGTGGTGGCC
>JBDHZW010000104.1:0-15607 GCA_039812105.1 Nakamurella sp. | reverse complement strand
TGGCCGGACAGCGCCTCCCAGGTGGCGGCGCCGACGAAGGTCAGGGCGGCGGCCGTCGGCACGACCGTCACCGACGCGCCGGACTCGGTGAACAACCGGACGAGCCCGCCGACCTTGTACGCGGCGATTCCGCCGCCGACCCCGACCACCACGCGCGGGCGGCCGTCCGTGCCCCCCGATACCCCTCCGGCCGTCGCCCCCGTCGCCGCGGCCGGGACCGGCGAGGCCAGCCGGCTCACTCGCCTTCGGTGTGGGTGAGCAGACCGGCGTTGATCTCGCGCAGCGCGATCGACAGCGGCTTCTCCTTGGGCAGCGGCTCCACCAGCGGGCCGACGTACTCCAGCAGGCCCTCGCCCAGCTGGGCGTAGTAGTCGTTGATCTGCCGGGCCCGCTTGGCGGCGTAGATGGACAGGCCGTACTTGGAGCTGGTGCGGGTCAGCAGTTCGTCGATCGGCGGGTAGGTGATGCCGGCGGCCGCGATCTCCGCGGCGGTGGGCGCGCCGGTATCTGCTGTGCTCATCTGCGGTGCTCCTGTACTCAATGTGACCCCCGGGCCGGGGATACGCTTGCCGCCGCCCTCGTCGGTCGCTCCCGGGAAGTCAGGGCACGCGTCAACCAGGCCGGGACCCGACCATCAACTGTACCAAGCCATCGGCCGCGCTCTGCACATCCGTGTTGACGACCGTGTGGTCGAACTCCGGTTCGGCGGCCAGTTCGTCCCGGGCGGCGGCGAGCCGGGCAGCGATCGTCGCCGGGTCCTCGGTGCCGCGGCCGACCAGCCGTCGATTGAGTTCGTCGACCGACGGCGGGGCCAGGAAGATGAGCACCGCCTCCGGGCCGATGCCCTTGGCCGCCCGGACCTGGCGGGCGCCCTGCACCTCGATCTCCAGCAGCACGTCCGCACCGGCGGCCAGTCGCTCCTCCACCGGGTCGCGTGGCGTGCCGTACCAGTTGCCGGCGAAGTGCGCGTGCTCCAGCAACCGGCCGGTCTCCACCAGTTCGGCGAACCGCTCGGCCGTCACGAAGTGGTAGTTGACCCCGTCGGCCTCCCCGGGCCGCCGGACCCGGGTGGTCGCCGAGACCGAGTACCACAGGTCGGGCAGCAGCTCCCGCACCCGGGCCAGCACCGTGCTCTTGCCCACCCCGGACGGCCCGGACAGCACGAACAGGCGGCCCCGCCCGGTCACCGTGCCGGACAGTGGGTCAGTAACCGAACTCGTTGAGCAGGGCCTGCCGCTGACGCTCGCCCAACCCGCGCACCCGGCGGCTGGCGGCGATGTCGAACTGCTCCATCAGCTGCGCCGCGCGGACCTTGCCGACGCCGGGCAACGATTCCAGCAGCGCGGACACCTTGAGCTTGGCCAGCGCCTCGTCGGTCTCGGCGTCGATGAGCACCTGCTTGAGAGTCGTCCCGCCCCGCTTCAGCCGCTCCTTGAGCTCGGCACGGGCGCGGCGGGCGGCGGCCGCCTTCTCCAGGGCCGCGGCGCGCTGCTCGTCGGTCAGTTGCGGAAGAGCCACGTCGGCCTCACTTCTTTCCTGTGAAAAATCCCTGGTTGACCAGGCGTCACGGTCACGTCCAGCGGTCTTCTGCGAACCTACCCAGGCCGGGCCGGGGCGGCAAACACCGACCTGCCGATCACGCGATCATCCCTCCGATTCCCGATCGTCCGAATCCGCCGGGCCCGACCGGCCGGCCCTTCGCCGCGCCACCCAGCCGGAGTCCTCCTCGGCCCGCCAGGTCGCCTTGAGCTCCTCCTCGGTGAGCGCGAGACCGTCGCCCTCCCGCCGGCCGACCAGGGAGTGCCGCTTGCCGTAGAGGTAGTAGACGGCCACCCCGAGGGCCATCCAGATCAGGAAGCGGACCCAGGTGATCGCGGTCAGGTTGATCATCAGCCACAGGCAGGCCAGCACCGACAGGATCGGCAGCACCGGCATGAGCGGCACCTTGAACGAGCGTTCCAGGTCGGGCCGGGTCCGCCGGAGCACGATCACCCCGATGGACACCAGGACGAAGGCGAACAGCGTGCCGACATTGACCATCTCCTCCAGCACGCTGATCTCGGAGAACCCGGCGATGATCGCGACCACCACCCCGACACCCAGGGTGATCCGGGCCGGTGTGCCGGTCTTCTCGCTGACCGTGCCGATGCCGCGGGGCAGCAGGCCGTCCCGGCTCATCGCGAAGATGATCCGGCTCTGGCCGAGCAGCAGCACCAGCACGACGGTGGTCAGGCCGGCCAGCGCGCCGATCGCGATCACGTTGGCCGCCCAGTTCACCCCCACGGCCGAGAAGGCGGTGGCCAGCGTCGCCGAGTTGCCGTCGTGGCTGCCGTCCGGCTGGACCGGGCCGAGCTGGTCGTAGGGCACCATCCCGGTCAGCACCAGCGAGACCAGCACGTAGAGCACGGTGACGATGGCCAGCGACCCCAGGATGCCGCGGGGCAGATCCTTGCGCGGATTCCGCGTCTCCTCCGCCGCGGTGGCCACGATGTCGAAGCCGATGAACGCGAAGAAGACCAGCGAGGCCGCGGCCAGCACCCCGAACCAGCCGAAGGACGACGGCGCGCTGCCGACGATCAGCTGCAGCAGCGGCTGTTCCAATCCGGTCTTGCCCCCCTCGGCTGCGGGCTGGCTGGGCGGGACGAACGGCGAGAGGTTGCTGGCGTTGAAGTAGAAGAACCCGACGACGATGACCAGCAGCACCACGCCGACCTTGATCGCGGTGATGATCATGTTGGCCCGGGCGGACAGCTTGGTGCCCTGCATGAGCAGCATGGTGATCAGAGCGACGATCACGACGGCGCCCCAGTCGAAGTCCACCGGACCCAGTTGCAGGGTGGTCTGCAGCGAGCCGCCGAACTGGGTGAACAGGTTGCCCAGATACAGCGACCAGCCCTTGGCCACCACGGAGGCGCCGAGGGCGAGTTCCAGGACCAGGTCCCAGCCGATGATCCAGGCGATCAGCTCGCCCAGCGTGGCGTAGGAGAACGTGTAGGCCGAACCGGCCACCGGCACCGTCGAGGCGAACTCGGCGTAGCACATCGCGGCCAGGCCGCAGGCGACCGCGGCGATGACGAACGACAGCGACACGGCGGGCCCCGCGGTGGTCGCGGCCACCCGGGCGGTCAGGGTGAAGATGCCGGCCCCGATGACGACGGCCACGCCGAAGATCGTCAGATCCCACGCCGACAGGCTCCGCTTGAGCTTGTGCCCGGGCTCGTCGGTGTCCTTGATCGACTGCTCGACCGACTTGGTGCGCCAGACCGACACGCTGCCTCCATGGATGTGCCCGCCGCGTCGCGGGTCTCGCCAGGTGTTCGCCGTGTTCCCGCCGACGGCCGGGGCGAACCCCGGTCGTGGGCACTGTTGACCGTAACGGTGACCGACGGTGAGCGCAGCGTGGCTGATCGTGGATGGACCCGTGCCCGGGAGGCGAGGTCGACGCCGAGGGGGCAGTAGGCGCCCTCCGCGAGGCCCGGGAAGGGCCGAAACCGCCGCCTCGACCCGGGCCCCCGCGAGGCCCTGACTCCGGCCCGACCTTCGGGCAATCAGCCCAGGCCGTCGGCAGTCAGCCCAGGCCGTCGGTGGCCCGGAAGACCGTCCCGGCGCCGGTCAACCAGACCGGGCCGTCCTGCGCCCCGATCCACACCGACCGGCCCTTGGGCACGGTCAGCGAGCCGCCGCGGGCATCCGACACCTGCACGGACCCGTCGACCACCAGCAGCACCTGCGGCCCGGCGTGGTCGATCTCCAGCTTGCCGCCGGCCGGCTCCAGCCGGGACAGCCGGAACTCGGGCGTCGGCGTCTGGTAGACCCACTCGCCGGCCATGCCCGGGTCGCCGCGCAGGATGGGCTGGTCGCCGGGGGTGAAGTCGAGCACCTTCATCAGCTCGGGCACGTCGACGTGCTTGGGGGTCAGGCCGCCCCGCAGCACGTTGTCCGAGTTCGCCATGATCTCGATGCCGACCCCGGCCAGGTAGGCGTGCAGGTTCCCGCCGGGCAGGTACAGCGCCTGGCCGGGCTGCAGGGTGATCCGGTTGAGCAGCAGGGACGCGAGGACCCCCGGGTCGCCCGGATAGCGCTCGCCCAACGCCAGGGCGGTCCGGTACTCGGCCGCGAACTCCCCCTCGTGCTGCACGCGCCGGACGCAGGCGTCGAGCACGTCGGACAGCAGCGGGCCCAGCGTCGACGGCGGGATGGTGATGATCGAGGAGAACAGCGCCCGGGTGCCGTGCTCGTCCGGTTGCCCGGACAGCAGCCCCAGGTAATGGTCAAGCGCCGGCACCTCCAGCGCGGCCAGCAGGTGCACCGTCCGGGACGGCTCGCGGAACCCGCACAGCGCCTCGAACTCGGTCAACGCGCAGATCAGCTCGGGCTTGTGCCAGCTGTCCCGGTAGTTGCGCTGCGACGAGGTCAGCGGGATGCCGGCGGCCTCCTCCAGCGCGAACCCCCGCTCGGCCTGCGCGGCCGACGGATGCGCCTGCAGGGACAGCGGTTCCGCGGCGGCCAGCACCTTGAGCAGGAACGGCAGCCGGGAGCCGAACCGGTCGTGCACCCCCGTGCCCATGGTGCCGACCGGGTCGGCGGCGATGACCTCGGCCAGCGGTCGGGCGTCCGCGTCCGGGGCGTCGACCGACCCGGCCAGCAGCGCCGACGAGTCGGCCGGGTGCGCGCCGATCCACAGTTCCGCCTGCGGGTGCGGCGCCGGGCTCGGTTCGCCGAGCAGATCCGCGATCGCGGTGCGGGAACCCCAGGCGTAGGGCCGGATCCGGTTGCGCATCAACTCCACGAACCGGACTCCCTCTCGCTCCAGGCCCGCCGGCCCCCCGCCGACGGCAGGTGCAGCGCCGCGCTGCCGGGCCGGGCCAGCCCGTCCGGGCTGTCCATCGGCGGACGTGCCCCGGACCGCAGGCCCAGGTACACGGCGGCGAAATCGATGCGGGCCATCATCGCCACCGTCCAGCTGAAGGCGTCCCGGGCCGGCAGCACCGCGGGTGGCCCGTCCGGCGACTGGTCCTCGGTCGGCAGCTCCTCGGGACCGATGCAGATCGCCCGGGGCAGCGCCGACTGCAACGCCGACGCCAGCGGGGAAAGCGGCACGGGCGAGGTCCGGGTCGGATCGACGGGTTCGGCCCCGAAGACGGGCAGCGACTCCAGGGGCAGTTGGCCGGCTCCGGCCGGCAGCCCGGCCGACGACGGTGCGCTGCCCTGTGCGGCCGGACCGACGACCAGCACGCTGCTGACCGTCTGGCCCTCGGCCGCCCCGCCGCCGTCGTCGTCCAGGAACGGGTCGTAGAAGGTGCCGGCCGGGCCGTCGGTGCGGGCGGCGCTGGCCAGCACCGGCGGCGACCCGGCGGCCTGGATGGACAGCAGCGGGGCGCCGACGTAGCCGGCCAGGCCGGCCAGCGAACGGCAGGTGTAACCGGCCAGCGCGTCGGCGACCGGGTCCGTGCCGATGATCAGCGGGGTGCCGGCGGACAGATGCTCGGCCAGGGTGAGGGCGGGGTTGACGAAGAACTCGGACGACGGGTGGCAGGCCACCGCCAGCGCGTCCAGCTGGTCGGCGGCGGCCAGGAAGTCCGGCCGGGCGCCGAATCCGGCGGCGGCGGCCACCGCGATCAGCGTGGTGAGCCGGGCCGATCCGGCCAGCGCCTCGGTCACCGGAACCTGCGGCTCGACGAGGGTGGACCCGGCGGCCGCCTCGGCCACCGGCCCCTGGGCCGCCGAGCGGACGATCACCCTGGCTCCCCGACGATTGGCCTGGGCAGCGGCCTGCGCGCTGGCGATGTCGTCGACGACCGACGCCAGCACCACCACGATGTCCAGCGGACCGACCCAGGACGGCAGCGTGGTTCCGGTGATCACCGGGGCCGGCGCCTCGCCGACCAGCGCCAGCATCAGCGCGGTGTCCACCGCCGCGTTGGCGCCGATGACGATCAGCGCCCGCGGCCGCCCGAAGTCGGCGAAGCCGGCGACCTGCTCGGCCGTCGCCCGGATCTGGGCCCCGGCCATGGCGGCGGACGGCAGCAGTTGGGCGTGGTCGGCGGCGGTCAACTGGTCGGGTTGGTGCAGATCGGCGGTCATCGGCGAATCGACCCCACGGCATCCGCCGGCCGGACCCACCTCACGACGCGACCCCGCCGGTCGCCTCGTCCAGGAGCAGCACGGGGATGCCGTCCCGGATCGGGAAGACCCGGCCGCACCGGGTGCAGGTCAGCGCGGACGCGTTCGGATCACCCGGCGCGCCCAGGGCCAACGGCGCGTGATGGTCGGCCGGGCAGGCCAGCACGTCGAGCAGCACCGGGTCCAACCGGCCCGGCCCCTCCCCCGGACCTGACATCGTCGGAGCCTTCCTTCCTGCGCTTGAGCGGGTGGCGACCATCGTGCCCGACGGTCCGGACGTTCCCATCCCCCGGCGGGGATGAGACGGGTCGCGATCAGGCCCGGATCAGGGCCAGCACCTCGTCCCGCAGCGCGCTCATCTCGTCCGCGGTCCGCGCCTCCACGTTGAGCCGCAGCAGCGGCTCGGTGTTGCTCGGCCGGACGTTGAACCAGCGTCCACCGGTCAGGCCGACCGTGATTCCGTCCATCTCGTCCACCTCACCGTCGTGGTCGGCGGCCCAGGCCTTGATCTGCGCCAGCTTGGCCGGCACGTCGGCGACCGTCGAGTTGATCTCGCCGGAGTCGGCGTACCGGTCGAACTCGGCGGTGAACGCGGACAGCGGGCGGTCCTGACCGCCCAGCGCGGCGAGCACGTGCAGCGCGGCCAGCATGCCGGTGTCCGCCCGGAAGAAGTCGGCGAAGTAGTAGTGGGCCGAATGCTCGCCACCGAAAACGGCTCCGGTACGGGCCATCTCGGCTTTGATGAAGGAGTGGCCGACGCGGGTGCGGACGGGCGTGCCGCCGGCCTCGCTGACGATCTCCGGGACGGCCCGGGAGGAGATCAGGTTGTACAGGACGGTGGCGCCGGGATGCCGGGCCAACTCGCGGGTGGCCACCAGGGCGGTGATCGCACTGGGCGAGACGGGCTGACCCAGCTCGTCGACGACGAAGCAGCGGTCGGCGTCGCCGTCGAAGGCCAGCCCGATGTCGGCCCCCACCTCGACCACCCGGGCCTGCAGGTCGACCAGGTTGGCCGGGTCGAGCGGGTTCGCCTCGTGGTTGGGGAACGAGCCGTCGAGCTCGAAGTACATGGCGTCGACGCGCAGCGGCAGGCCGGCGAACACGGCCGGCACGGTGTAGCCGGCCATGCCGTTGCCGGCGTCGACCACCACGTGCAGCGGGCGGATCGCGGTCAGATCGACCAGGGAATGCAGGTAGGCGGCGTACTCGGCGAGCAGGTCCCGTTCGGTGACCGTGCCCACCCGGTCGGCGGCCAACCGCCCGGCGTCCCAACCGGTGTCGAGCAGGTCCTGGGCCTCGTCCCGGACCAGGGCCAGCCCGGTGTCCAGGCTGATCGGCACCGCGCCGGCCAGGCACATCTTGATGCCGTTGTACCGGGCCGGGTTGTGCGAGGCGGTGAACATCGCGCCGGGCATGTCCAGGTGACCGGCGGCGAAGTAGAGCATGTCGGTCGAGCCGAGCCCGGCCATCACCACGTCCAACCCGGCGGTGGTGACCCCCTCGGCGAACGAACCGGCCAGTTCCGGTGAGGACTCCCGCATGTCGTACGCGACCACCACGGACCGCGCGTCCGGGCTCAGGAACCTGGCGAACGCGTAGCCGATCGCCCGGGCGACCGCCGGAGTCAGCTGCGAGCCGACGAGCCCACGGACGTCGTAGGCCTTGACGAACGCGGTCAGCCTGGTCTCGTCCGTCGCGCCGACGGCCGCCGAGGTCGGTCCCGCCACGACATCAATCCCTTCGACTGCAAGGCCCGTCCGCGGGCGTTGCGCTGCACCATCCGCCGCGGGCCGGACCCGCCTGGAGCGGCTGCCCTCGGCCCAGTCAGGACCCTACCCGCGAGCCGATCGTGCGCGCCGGGGCACTCCCGACCGGTGGGATTCGGGCCCCATGATGGCCGCGGGGCGGGCGTCCGCCCGGACCCGTCGACCGGCAGGGGGCGGTCAGGCGTCGGGAGACGGCAGCACCCGCAGGTGCCCGCGCCGGCCGCCCTCGACCGGTTCCGGGTCGGGGAGGTGATCGCCGCCCCGTTCCGCCCGCCCGGCCTCCCGGACCGCGTTGGCCAGCGCCTCCAGGTCGTCGTTGCGGTTCGCGGCGTCGGACAGCTCGTCGTCCGGCCGGACCACCTCCCACCCCTTGGGGGCGGTCAGTCCCTGGGCGTGCATGGCGCACAGATCGTAGGAGTGCGGCTCGGCCGCGGTGGCCAACGGGCCGACGACGGCCGTCGAGTCGGCGTACGCGAACGTCAGGGTCGCGACGGCGGGGTTGGTGCACCCGTTCCGTGAGCATCGCCGCAGTCTGGCCACTGCGGCACGATAACGCGGCCCGCCCGCCGGCGCGGCGGCGGCACGCCGGACCGACGCACGGAGCGTCCGTTCCGGCTGTCGCGGCGCCCGGGCGCACGCCGTCGGCGGCCGGGCCGGCGCCGCGCGTGCGGTGGCGGGGGACAACCTGGTCGCGTCGTGCAAGCCCTGCAAGGGTCCGCGCCGCGCGTGCGGTGGCGGGGCGCACGCGCCCGCCACCAGCGGCGACCGTCATACTGACCTGCGTCATGGCCGGTCCGGAACCCGATCCCCGTCGCGCCCGCCCGTCGCTGCCCGGGCGGGCGTCCCGACCGATGCGGCCCTTCCTGTCGCGCCGCTCGGCGACCGTCCCCGAGGCGCCGGGACGGGTCCGGCGGGATCGACGGGGCCGCGGGCTGCGCACTCCGCTGCTGCCCGGGGACGTGCCGGCGTCCCGGACCCGGGCCCAACGGTTCGACCAGGCGGTGCTGGAGGCGGTCGCCGAGTTGGAGTCGCGCTGGCCGGGCCGGCTGGAGTCGCTGGAGTTCGCCGTCGACGAGGTGCCGGCGGTCCCGGCCGACGGTCCCGAGCTGGCGACCGACGAGGTCGTGCTGGACGCCGGGGTGCCGCTGACCCGGTTCCTCCCGCCCGGCATGGACGCCCGCGGACGGCCGACGAAGGCCCGGATCGTGGTCTACCGGCGCCCGCTGGAGGTCCGGTCGGGCGACGCCGGCGAGTTGAGCGACCTGGTCGCCGAGGTCCTGGGCGAGCAGCTGTCCGCGGTGCTCGGCGAACCCGAGGACGGGGACGACCCGGTCAGCTGACGGTCTGCAGCGCCTGCGGGTCGTTCAGCTTGACGATCTGCTTGCCCAGCGGGGCGATGGAGATCGGGATCAGCTTGAAGTTGGCGACGGCCAGCGGGATCCCGATGATCGTGATGCACAGCGCCAGCCCGGTCACCAGGTGCCCGATGGCCAGCCAGAGCCCGGCGACGATGAACCAGATGACGTTCCCGATGAACGACGGGGAACCGGCGTCCGGCCGGTTGACCATCGTCCGGCCGAAGGGCCAGAGAGCGAAGCCGGCGATCCGGAACGAGGCGATGCCGAACGGGATCGTGATGATCAGGATGCAGGCGATGATCCCGGTGACGATGTACCCCAGGAACATCCAGAACCCGCACAGCACCAGCCAGATGACGTTGAGGATGAACCGCACGTCATCGACGGTACTGGCCGGGCCCACGCGGCCGGCGCTGCCTCACCCGGACCGGGTGAGGGGTTGCCGGATCGTTGTGCGGCGACCGCCGGTCAGCCGGCGGCGCGCTTGAGCCGGCGGCGTTCCCGCTCGCTCAGGCCGCCCCAGATGCCGAACCGCTCGTCGTGGGCCAGCGCGTAGGACAGGCACTCGGCCCGCACCTCGCAGCCCGTGCAGATCTTCTTGGCCTCGCGGGTCGAGCCGCCCTTCTCGGGGAAGAACGCCTCCGGATCGGTCTGAGCGCACAGTGCTCGTTCGTGCCATTCCGGTTCGCCGGTCTCCACCGGCGAGAAGGGAATCTGCCGCATGGTGGGCACCCCCAGGTTGGTCACGGGCTACGTCCTCACTGTCCTTGCTGTGGCGCCGACGGCGATCGTGTCGCCGCCGGCTCCCGGTTCACCGGGGCATCCGGCCCTGTGCCACCCTCGACCGGAGGCGTTCGCCGCGGATCCGCGCTGACGTGGGAACTGATCGAGGACGGCCGGTGAAATGACACCGATGTGATTACACCCGTGTGTCTCGCCTCACGTCAAGCTGGGACGGGTGCTATACGGCGCGTCGCGCCAAGATTTGACTCATTGGTTGGGTGAGGGGCGGCACACGTCGCTGTGCGTGATCGCCGGGGAGACTGGATGGATGGCCAAGTCCACCGGTGGGAGCTGGATCTTCCCCGTCATCGTGCTCGTCACCGCGGGCGCCGCGGTGGCGGCGCAGTCCGCGACATCCGCGAACGGCGCGTTCGGGCTACCCGTCGGGGTCTGGGTGTTCCTGGTCGTCCTCGGCGGCTGGGTCATCACGCTGTGCCTGCACGAGTTCGCGCACGCGCTGGTCGCCTACGCCGGCGGCGACACCTCGGTGCGGGCCCGCGGCTATCTGACCCTCAATCCGGCCCGCTACACCGACCTGGCGACGTCGGTGATCATGCCGATCATCCTGCTGGCCATCGGCGGCATCCCGCTGCCCGGCGGCGCGGTGCTGGTCGAACCGGGCCGGCTTCGCCGCCGCTGGTACGCGAGCCTGGTCTCGGCAGCCGGGCCGCTGACCAACTTCGTCTGCGGCGTGGCGCTGGCCGTGCTCGCCGCGCCGATCTCCTCGGCACTGGGCGCCGCGCTGTCCTACCTGGCGCTGCTGCAGTTCGTCGCCGGCATCCTGAACATCCTGCCGATCCCCGGGTTCGACGGGTTCGGCATCCTGGAGCCGTACCTGTCCCCGCGGTTCGTGGAGCGGCTGCGGCCGGCCCGTCCGTGGATCCCGCTCGTCGCGTTCATCATCCTGTTCTCGGTGCCGCAGGTGAGCCGGGTGCTGTTCACCGCGGCCAACGAGCTGTTCGTGTGGGTCGGCGGCGACCCGGTGCTGGCCGGGATCGGGTCGGGCCTGTTCCGCTTCTGGGCCTGACCCTCCGGGGACCGCACCGCCGCCCCCACCCCCTGTTGATCATGCAGGACACGCCCTTTTGCGCCGGGGATGAGGGCGTGTCCTGCATGATCAACGGCGAGGGGCGGCCGGTGCCTCCCGGGCTCGGGGCGCCGGGTGGCAGAGTCGGCCGGGTGACACCGACCCCCACCACAAGCCGCGAGACCGCCGACGAGGTAGCTGCCGGGTTGTGCTCGTTCCTGGACGCCTCCCCCACCCCGTTCCACGCCTGCGCGACCGCGGCGGCGCTGTTGGCGGACGCCGGCTTCGTCCGGTTGGCCGAGACGGACCGGTGGCCCACCGGCGCCGGTCGGTACTACCTCGTCCGGGGCGGCTCGCTGATCGCCTGGCGGACCGGCGACGACCCCGACCCGGCGGCCCCGTTCCGGATCGTCGGCGCGCACACCGACAGCCCGGGCCTGCGGATCAAGCCGAACCCGGACCTGATCTCGCAGGGCTGGCAGCAGCTGGGCGTCGAGGTGTACGGCGGGCCGCTGCTGGCCAGCTGGGTGGACCGCGACCTCGGCGTGGCCGGCCGGATCGCGGTCCGCGGCGACGCGCCCCGGCTGCTGACGGTGGACGAGCCGCTGCTGCGGGTGTCCGAGCTGGCCATTCACCTGAACCGCGGGGTGAACACCGACGGCCTGGTGCTGAACCCGCAGCTGCACCTGGCGCCGCACTGGGGTCTGGGTGGCGCTCCCGGGGACCTGCGCGGGTTCCTGGCCGAGCGGCTCGAGGTGCGGCGCGCGGACGTGCTGGGCTGGGATCTGATGGCCTTCGACGTCACCCCGGCCCGCCGGATCGGGCTGGACCTGGCGGTCATCGCGAGCGCCCGGCTGGACAACCAGGCGACCTGCTACGCCGGGGTGCGGGCGCTGATCCGGGCCGGCCGCACCCGGCACCGCACGCTGCTCGCCCTGTTCGACCACGAGGAGGTCGGCAGCGTGTCGGAGCGCGGCGCCCAGTCGGCCCTGCTGGCCACCGCGATCGAACGGATCGTGCTGGCCGCCGGCGGCGGCCGGGAGGACGTGCTGCGGGCGCTGGCCGGCACCGTCGTCGCCTCCGGCGACATGGCCCACGCCACGCACCCGAACTATCCGGACAAGCACGAGCCCAACCACCGCATCGCGATGAACGGCGGGCCGGTGCTGAAGATCAACAACCAGCTCCGGTACGCCACCGACGCGGTCGGTGCGGCCGCCTTCGAGCTGGCCTGCGAGCAGGCCGGGGTGCCGGTGCAGCGGTTCGTGGTGCGCTCGGACCTGCCCTGCGGCTCGACGGTCGGCCCGATCACCTCCGCGTTGACCGGGGCCACCACCGTCGACTTCGGCGCGCCGACGCTGTCCATGCACTCGATCCGCGAACTGTGCGGGGTGGCCGATCAGGTCATGTACGCCGATGCCTTGACCGCGTTCCTGGCGCCGGCCTGATCCGAGTTGCTCCTCCGCCGGTCGGCGCGCGGCCCTCAGGCGCACCCTGCGCTGATCATCGTCTCACCAAAGCCGACATATCGGGCGCGAAAATGGGACTTCGATCAGCGCAGGGTCGGGGCGCGCCGCTGATCGGCTCACCCCGGCCGACGACAGCGGCCTGGGCCAACGGCCGGGCCCGGCGGCGGGCGGAGGGTCGAGCCCGATCTGGAAGGATCGGCTCCCGTGAGAATCGTGGTTCTGGCCGGCGGGGTGGGCGGCGCGAAGTTCCTGCTCGGCGTCAAGCGCTTCCTGGGCCGGCCGGCGTTCGGCCCGGCCGATGCGGAGGCGGACGGCCACCAGATCACCGCCGTCGTCAACACCGCCGACGACATCCGGCTGCACAACCTGCAGATCTGCCCGGATCTGGACTCCTGCCTCTACACCCTGTCCGGCGTGTCCGACCTGCAGCGCGGGTGGGGCCGGGCGGACGAGACATGGACGGTGTCGGGCGAACTCGCCGGATACGACGCCGAGGCGCCCTGGTTCTCGCTCGGCGACAAGGACATCGCCACCCACCTGGTGCGCACCCGCATGCTGGACGCCGGGTACCGGCTGTCCGACGTCACCGATGCGCTGGGCCGCCGGTGGCGGCCGGGGGTGACCCTGCTGCCGATGACGGACGACCGGGTGGAGACCCACGTCGTCGTCGAGGACCCGGATTCCGCCGACGACCCCCGCCCGCTGGTGGCGCTGCACTTCCAGGAGTGGTGGATCCGGTACCAGGCCAAGCTGCCGGCCCTGTCCATCACCCCGATCGGCGCGGACGAATCCACGCCCGCCCCCGGCGTGCTGGACGCCGTCGCCGGCGCCGACCTGGTGCTGATCGCCCCGTCCAATCCGGTGGTCTCGGTCGGCCCGATCCTGGCCGTCCCCGGGATCCGCGAGGCCCTGACCAGCACGCCCGCCCCGGTGGTGGGGGTGTCCCCGATCATCGGCACCGCCCCGGTCCGCGGGCACGCCGACCGGTGTCTGGAGGCGGTCGGCGTGCCGGTGACGGCGGAGGGGGTGGGCCGGCACTACGGCGCCCGCGGCGACGGCGGGCTGCTGGACGCCTACCTGATCGCCGACGGCGACCGGGCCACCGTGCCCGGCGTCACCGTCGCGTCCCGACCGCTGCTGATGACCGACCCGGACCGGACCGCGGCCATGGTCGCCGCCTGCGCCGAGGTGGCCGGCCGTGGCTGATCCATCGGCCCCGGATGCCCCGGCGCCGTCCGGACTGCACCTGATCCCGGTCACCGGCCTGCCCGAGTTCCGGCCCGGCGACGACCTGGCGGCCGCGATCGCCGCGGCGGCCCCGTGGATCGCCGACGGCGACGTGCTGCTGGTCACCTCCAAGGTGGTGAGCAAGGTGGAGGGTCGGCTGGTCGCCTCCCCCACCGACCCCGACCAGCGCGACGCCCTGCGCCGGCGGCTGATCGACGACGAGTCGGTGCGGCTGGTCGCCCAGATCGGCCGGACCAAGATCGTGGAGAACCGGCTGGGCATCGTCGCGGCGGCCGCCGGCATCGACGCCTCCAACGTGCTGGCCGACGAGATCGCCCTTCTGCCCGACGATCCGGACGCGTCCGCGGCCCGGCTGCGGGCGGCGTTCGCCGACCGGGGGTTGGACGTCGGGGTGATCGTCACCGACACCCAGGGCCGGGCCTGGCGACTGGGCGTCGCCGACGTGGCCATCGGGGCGGCCGGGATCGACGTGCTTGACGACCACCGCGGCGACGTCGACCGGTTCGGCAACGAACTGGTGGTCACCCAGGTCGCGGTCGGCGACGAACTCGCGGCGGCCGGCGACCTGGTCAAGGGCAAGCTGGGGCAGGTGCCCGTCGCGGTCGCCCGCGGCCTGTCGACCGGGGGACACGGTCCCGACGCCGAGCACCGCACCGCCCGTTCGCTGATCCGGCCGCGGGAGGAGGACCTGTTCCGGCTGGGCACCGACCTGGCGATCGAGCAGGGCCGGCGGGAGGCGGTGCTGCTGCGTCGCACCGTCCGCGAATTCGCCGACGAGCCGGTCGACCCGACGGTGCTGGCCCGGTGCGTGGACATCGCGCTGACCGCGCCGGCGCCGCATCACACCCGCCCGGTGCGGTTCGTCTGGGTGCGCGAGCACCGGGATGCGCTGCTGGAGGCGATGCTCGCCGCCTGGGAGGCCGACCTGGCCGCCGACGGCTGGGACGCGGACCGGATCGCCCGGCGGACCGCCCGCGGCCATGTGCTGCGGAACGCGCCGGAGATCGTGGTGCCGCTGATCACCGGCGACGGCCGGCACGCCTACCCGGACGAGCGACGAAGGGCGGCCGAACGCACCATGTTCACCGTCGCCGGCGGGGCCGCGGTGCAGGCGCTGCTGGTCGCGCTGGCCGCCGAGGGGCTCGGGTCGGCGTGGATCTCCTCGACGATCTTCTGCCCGGCCGTCGTGCACTCGGTGCTCGACCTACCGCCGGACTGGGAACCGCTGGGCGCCGTGGCGATCGGCCACCCGGCCGAACCGGCCGATGGTCCGCGGCCGCCGGCCGGCGGCGGCCTGATCATGCGATGAAGGTCCGCATCGCGACCGTCACCGAAGCCGACCGGGTGCTGCACGCCGACGTCACTGCGGTGCTCAGCGGCTGGACGCCCCCCAACCCCGGCCAGGCCGCCGTCCGGGAGGCCTACCTGGCGTTCCTGGCCGCCCGGCCCGACGCCACCCGCCGCAAGTGCGCGCCCGGCCACATCACGGCCAGTGCGGTCGTGCTGTCCGCCGACCGGCAGAGCGTGCTGCTCACCCTGCACCCGCGGTTGGGACGGTGGGTGCAACTCGGCGGGCACTGCGAACGCACCGACTCGACACTGGCCGGCGCCGCGCTGCGCGAGGCCACCGAGGAGTCCGGCATCGACGGCCTGGTCATCGACCCGGTCCCGGTGCACCTGGACGTGCATCCGGTCACCTGCTCGCTGGGCATCCCGACCCGGCACTTCGACGTGCGGTACCGCATCGTCGCGCCGGCCGGGGCCGAGCCGGTGATCTCGGACGAGTCCGACGATCTGCGGTTCTGGCCGGTGGGGGCGCTGCCGGCGGGGTTC
>JBDHZW010000103.1:0-15656 GCA_039812105.1 Nakamurella sp. | reverse complement strand
GCCCAGTCGTCGGTGCCCATCGGCGCGCCGTCCGGCCGGAACCAGCGGACGGCGTCGTCGGAGTCCGGGTAGCCGCGGCGGCGCAGCACCGGATGCGCGTGCCGCAGCGCGACCAACGACGCGGTGAAGTCGCGCAGCGATTCGTCCACCGACGACCAGTCGAACCAAGTGATCTCGTTGTCCTGGCAGTACGCGTTGTTGTTGCCGCCCTGGGTGCGGCCGAGTTCGTCGCCGCCCAGCAGCAGCGGCACGCCGCGGGCGAACAGCAGGGTGGACAGCATCGCCCGCCGTTGCCGGGCCCGCAGTTTCAGCACCGCGGCATCGGTGGTGTCGCCCTCGACCCCGCAGTTCCAGGACCGGTTGTCGTCGGTGCCGTCCCGGTTGTGTTCGGTGTTGGCCTCGTTGTGCTTGCTGTCGTAGGAGACCAGGTCGGTCAGGGTGAAGCCGTCGTGCACGGTGATCAGGTTGATCGACGCGTCCGGACCGCGTCGACGCCCGCAGTACAGGTCGGAGGAGCCGCACAGCCGGGTGGCCAGGTCGGGCCGCAGTCCGTCGTGGCTGCGCCACACGTCCCGCACGGTGTCCCGGAACCGCCCGTTCCATTCGCTCCAGCCGGGCGGGAACCGGCCGACGTCGTAGCTGTCGCCCTGCCCGACGTCCCAGGGTTCGGCGATGAGCTTGACCTGGGCGATCACCGGGTCCTGCCAGACGAGGTCGAAGAACGCCGCGACGGAGCTGAAGGTGCCGTCCTGCCGGGCCAGGCTGGGCGCCAGGTCGAACCGGAAGCCGTCGACCCCCATCGCGGTCACCCAGTACCGCAGCGAATCCATGATCAGCCGCAGGCAGGTCGGGTCACCGACGTTGAGTGCGTTGCCGCAGCCGGACGTGTCGACGTAACGGGCCGGGTTCTGCGGGTCGAGCCGGTAGTAGGCGGCGTTGTCCACACCGCGCAAGCACACCGTGGGGCCACCCGCGTCGCCCTCGGCGGTGTGGTTGTAGACGACGTCGAGGATCACCTCGATGCCGGCGGCGTGCAGCGCCGACACCATGTCCCGGAACTCGACCACCTGCCCGCCCGGTCGCCCGGCCCGCACCGCGGCCGAGTACTCCGCATGCGGCGCGAAGTAGCCGATCGTGTTGTAGCCCCAGTAGTTGGTCAGGCCGCGCTGCACCAGGAACGACTCGGGCACGTGCTGGTGCACGGGGAGCAGTTCGACGGCGGTGACGCCCAGACGCCGCAGGTGGTCGATCGCCGCCGGGTGGGCCAGGCCCGCGTACGTGCCGCGCAGCTCGGGCGGGATGTCGGGATGGGCGGCGGTGAATCCCTTGACGTGGATCTCGTAGATCACCGAATCCGACATCGGTCGGCCGGGGCGGTTGCGGTCCGCACGCAGGTGCCCGCGCGAGTCGGGACCGATGGGCTCGAGGGATTCGACCAGCACGCTGCGCGGCATCACCGGCGCCGAATCCAACCGGCTTGGTTCTCCCGGGTCGGACGCATCGAACCCGTACGCGGCCGGCGAGAACTGCACCTCGCCGCTGATCGCCCGCGCGTAGGGATCCAACAACAGCTTGTTCGGATTGCACCGGACCCCGGCGGCGGGATCCCACGGACCGTGCACGCGCAGGCCGTACTGCTGTCCGGCCGCCAGCCCGGGGACGAACGCATGCCAGACACCGTCGTCCCGGCCGGGCAGGGCGATCCGCGTCTCGGCGCCATCGGCGTCGAACAGGCACAGCTCGACGGCGTCGGCCACGGACGAGTAGACGGCGACGTTGGCGCCACCGTCGCGCAGGTGTACGCCGAGGGGGAAGGGTCGACCCGGGCGGGCCCGCACGTCCATGCGGCGAAAGCTACCGCCCACCCGGCGCGTTGTCGCCACGCGAACTATCGTCGGTTCGGCATCTACCCCGTCCAGGGTGATGTCCGGGGTAATTCGCGTACGTCAGGGTTGGGGGCCTGGCGCGCCCAGGCCGCCCGCCCGCCGGCGTCGCCGGGCCCGACATTGAGTCGTCGCTGCACCATGTCATTCCCACCGACGTCATTAGCCGTACCAACGTCGCCGCGTCAGCTGGAGCACGTCAATGGATCAGTTGGACCTGGCCCGTATTCAGTTCGCCACGACCAGCATTTACCATTTTCTGTTCGTTCCGATCACCATGGGCATGGCCATCCTGGTGGCCGTGCTGCACACCCGGTGGTTCCGCAAGGGCACCCCCGAGCTGAAGCGGATCCTGCGCTTCTTCGGTGGCCTGATGCTGATTTCGATCAGCGTCGGCGTGGTGACCGGACTGGTGCAGGAGTTCCAGTTCGGCCTCAACTGGTCGGCGTACTCGCGATTCGTCGGCGACGTGTTCGGTGCCCCGCTGGCGATGGAAGGGCTGGCCGCGTTCTTCCTGGAGTCGACGTTCCTGGGCCTGTGGCTTTTCGGATTCAATGTGTTGTCCCGTCGGATCCATCTGTTCACCGCCTGGATGGTGGCCGTCGGCGCGTGTCTTTCCGCGCTGTTCATCATCGCCGCGAATTCCTGGATGCAGAATCCGCGGGGTTACACCATCAATCCGGACAATGGCCGGGCCGAACTGACCTCGATCGGCGACGTGTTCACCAACCCGGTCTTCATCTGGGGCTACGTCCACGTGCTGCTGGTCGCCCTGATCTTCGGCGGCGGGATGCTGCTGGCCGTGTCCGCGTGGCAACTGCGCCGTCGCCCCGCCGCCGCGCCGGGACCGGACACCGCCGATTCCGGCCCCGTCGCCCCGTCGCCATTCCTCGCCACCGCCAAGCTCGGCCTGCTCACCCTGCTGATCGGCACCGTGCTGCAGTTCCACGTCGGCGGCCAGCTGGGCATCAACGAGACCACCTACCAGCCGATGAAGATCGCCGCGGCCGAGGCGAACTGGACGACCTGCCAGCCGTGTTCGTTCTCCATGCTGCAGATCGGCGGGTGGACCGCGGACGACCCGCCGACCAAGATCATCGAGATCCCGCATCTGCTGTCCCTGCTGGCCACCGGCACCTGGAACGGGCAGGTGCAGGGCCTGACCCCGCTGAACGAGCAGTACCAGCAGCAGTACGGGGCCGGCGACTACGTGCCCAACGTGTTCATCCAGTACTGGTCGATGCGGGTGATGGCCTACATCGCCACCCTGGTGGCACTGTTCGGACTGTGGGGCATCTGGCTCTGGTGGCGCAAGAAACTGGCCACCTCCCGGGTGTTCCTGTGGGTCGCCAGCTGGATCATGCTCACCCCGTTCCTGATGGCCACCGCCGGCTGGCTGCTCACCGAGAGCGGCCGGCAACCGTGGATCGTGCAGGGGCTGATGCTGACCAAGGACGGCCTGTCCGGCTCGGGCAGCGCCACCCAGATCGTTATCAGCCTGAGTATCGTCGCCGTGCTCTACACCACCCTCGGCGTCGTCGCCGCGATCCTGATGGTCAAGCACGCCCGCCGGCCGCTGCCGGTGGAGTCGGCCGAGGACGCACCGCCGGCGGACGCCGCCGCGCCGACCCCGTCGCTGACGTACTGAGGGCGCCGGAATGACTCTTCCCACCGTCTGGTTCGTGGTCGTCGCCTTCTTCTGGACCGGGTTCTTCGTCCTGGAGGGCTTCGACTTCGGTGTCGGTGCCCTGCACAAGATCGTGGGCCGCACCGACACCGAACGCCGGGTCGCCATCAACACCATCGGCCCGGTCTGGGACGGCAACGAGGTGTGGCTGGTGGTGGCCGGCGCGTCGATGTTCGCGGCCTTTCCCGGCTGGTACGCGAGCTGGTTCTCCGCCCTGTATCTGGCCCTGTGGCTGCTGCTGGCCGCGTTGATCGTGCGCGGGGTGTCGTTCGAGTTCCGCGGCAAGTTCGCCGCGCCGGCCTGGCGCAAGACCTGGGGGTGGACGCTGACCATCGGCTCGGTGCTGGCCCCGCTGCTGATCGGGATCGGGCTGGGCGACATGCTGGCCGGGCTGCCGATCGACGCGAACGGCGACTTCACCGGAACGTTCGGTGACCTGCTCACCCCGTTCGGGCTGGTGCTGGGCCTGACCCTGCTGGTGCTGTGCCTGCTGCACGGGGCCGCGTTCCTGACGCTGCGGGCGACGGGCCCGGTGCTGGACCGGGCCCGGGTGGCCGTCCGGAGACTGTGCCTGCCCGCCCTCGCGTTGGTGCTGATCACCGTCGGGTGGATGGTGGCCCTGGCCTCGCCCGGCGGCTGGGGGATCCTCGCCGCGGCCGTTCCCGCGGTCGCGGCGGTCACCGCGACGATCACCGGACTGCCCGCCCGATCCGCCGCGGCGACCTTCGTCGCCACCACGGTGACGATCGGCGGCGTCGTCGCCGCCCTGTTCGTCAGCCTCTACCCGACCCTGCTGGCCTCCACCACCGACCCGGCGTACTCGCTCACCGTGGCGAACGCCTCGTCGAGCCCGTACTCGTTGCAGGTGATGACCATTGCCGCGGCCGTCCTGGTGCCGATCATCCTGCTCTACCAGGGTTGGACGTACTACGTCTTCCGGCGCCGGGTGACCGCCGGGCCGGCCACGACAACCGTTGCCGCATGATCGTTCGACCGAGACCAACCAGGAGGACAGCGTGAGCACTGCGATCATCGTCGGCGGGGGGATGGCCGGGGTGGCCTGCGCCTCCGAGCTGGCCGACCACGACGTCGACGTGACCCTGTTCGACCGGCACAACTACACCCAGTTCCAGCCGTTGCTGTACCAGGTGGCCAGTTCGCAACTGCCGGCCGAGGACATCGCCCGGCCGCTGGCCACCGCGTTCGCCGGGCAGGACCGGGTGGTCACGGCCACGGCCGAGATCACCGCGATCGACCCCGCGACCCGCTCGGTGACCACCGCCGACGGCGACTACACGGCCGACTACCTGGTGATCGCGGCCGGCTCGCAGGCCAACTTCTTCGGGGTCCCGGGCGCCGCCGAGCACTCCTACCCGCTGTACACGGTGCGGGACGCCCGCCGGCTGCGCCGGCACCTGCGGGACCGGCTGCGCGGGCTGTGCGACCCTGCCGGCGGCGCCGCGCCGTACACCGTCGTCATCTGCGGTGGCGGCCCGACCGGCGTGGAGACCGCGGGCGCGCTGGCCGAGCTGTTCGACGCGCTGCGGGAACAGGGCAAGCTGCACGGCGAGGCCACGGTCCGGCTGGTCGACCACGGGCACGAGCTGCTCAAGCCGTTCACCGACAAGACCCACGAGTACGCGCTGGCCAAGCTCACCGAGAAGGGGGTCCAGGTCACCTTCGGCGTCGCCGTGGCCGCGGTCGGTCCAGACACCGCCACCCTGTCCGACGGGACGACCGTGGCCACCGACACTGTGATCTGGGGCGGCGGCATCTCCGGACCGGCGATCGCCGCGACCACCGGCATCGCGCTGGGCCACGGCGGCCGGATCGACGTCGCCGCCGACCTGACCGTGCCCGGCCACCCCGGGGTGTACGCGATCGGCGACACCGCCAACATCCCGGACGGGGACGGCCACGCGCTGCCGCAGCTCGGCTCGGTCGCCCTGCAGTCCGGCAAGTGGGCCGGCAAGAACATCGTCGCCGAGATCAAGGGCGACGGCGTCACCCCGTTCCACTACCACGACAAGGGCATCATGGCGATGATCGGCCGCAACGCGGCCGTGTCCGAGATCGGCAAGCACCGGCACCATCTCGAGGGCCCGCTGGCCTTCGTCGCCTGGCTGGGCCTGCACGCCGTGCTGCTGTCCGGCATCCACAGCCAGGTCGACGCCTTCCTGAACTGGGCCGACGACTACTTCCACCACGACCGGGCCGCCGACCTGGAACTGGAGGACTCGGTCGGCCGGATCGCCTGGGCCGACGACGAGTCGGACGTCCCGAACCTGTAGATCGTTCGGCAGCTCACCCGGGACTTCCGCGCGGCCGCTGTCGAGCCGCGCGGATGAAGTCGTGCACCCGCGTCACACCAGTCACATTCGAAGCGATTTGATCCGCGCCGGCGTAGTTGATCCGCGCGGGAAAGGGGCGGCACCGATGGCTGCAACCGAAGGATCGCGCGGCACCGCCGGCGCGTCCCGCATGGCCGAGAGCGCCCGGCTGGCCGAGGCCGACGCCGGCACGGAGCCGTGGCGGGACTGGGGCCCGTACCTGTCCGAGCGGGCCTGGGGGTCGGTGCGTGAGGACTACAGCGCCGACGGCAACGCCTGGGACTTCTTCCCGCACGACCACGCCCGGTCCCGGGTGTACCGGTGGAACGAGGACGGCATGGCCGGCTTCTGCGACGCCACCCAGAACTGGTGCCTGTCACTGGCCCTGTGGAACGGGGTCGACCCGATCCTCAAGGAGCGGATGTTCGGGCTCACCGGCCCGCAGGGCAATCACGGCGAGGACGTCAAGGAGTACTGGTGGTACCTGGACGGCACGCCGACCCACTCCTGGAACACCTGGCGCTACCACTACCCGCAGCGCGAGTTCCCGTACGCCGACCTGATCGCCGAGAACGCCCGGCGCGGCAAGCTGGAGCCGGAGTACGAGCTGGTCGACACCGGCATCTTCGACGAGAACCGGTACTGGGTGGTCACCGTCGACTACGCCAAGGCCGGCCCGCGGGATCTGCTGATGAACATCACCGTGGAGAACGCCGGTCCGGACGAGGCCACCATCCACGTGCTGCCCACGCTGTGGTTCCGCAACACCTGGTCGTGGGGCTACTCCGACCACCCGAAGCCGTCGATGCGGCTGGCCGCCGGACGGATCGTCGGCGACCATTCGCGGTCCGGGCCGCTGCTGATGGTCGGCGACGGCGACCCCGAGCCGCTGTTCTGCGAGAACGAGACCAACGTCGCCCGGCTGTTCGACGGCACCAACGCCACGCCGTACCCGAAGGACGGCATCAACGATCACGTGCTGCACGGCGCCGACACCGTCAACCCCGATCACCACGGCACCAAGGCCGCGCTGCACTACCCGCTGACCGTGCCGGCGGGCGGGACGGCCCGGGTCCGGGTGCGGCTGGTGGGCGTGCCCCATCCGGCGCTGGACGCGGACCCGACCGGGCTGACCACCCACCCCTTCGATCTGGCCGACGGGTTCGACGCGATCCTGGCCGACCGGCGGGCCGAGGCGGACGCCTTCTACGACGCGGCCATCCCGGTCGGCCGGGACGGCGAGGAGTACCGGGTGGCCCGGCAGGCGTTCGCCGGGCTGCTGTGGGGCAAGCAGTTCTACCACTACGACGTGAGCCGCTGGCTGTCCGGCGACCCCGGTCAACCGGCGCCCCCGCCCGGTCGCGGGCTGATCCGCAACGGATCCTGGCGGCACCTGAACAACCACGAAGTGATCCTCATGCCGGACCCCTGGGAGTACCCCTGGTTCGCGGCCTGGGATCTGGCCTTCCACTGCGTCACCCTGGCCCACATCGACCCGCACTTCGCCAAGGAGCAACTGGTGTTGCTGCTGCGCGAGTGGTACATGCACCCGAACGGCCAGCTACCGGCCTACGAGTGGAACTTCTCCGACGTGAACCCGCCGGTGCACGGCTGGGCCGCGATCCGGGTGTTCGAGATCGACGGCCGCACCGACTTCGAGTTCCTGGCCCGGATCTTCCACAAGCTGCTGATCAACTTCACCTGGTGGGTGAACAGCAAGGACCGCGAGCAGGACAACCTGTTCGAGGGCGGATTCATGGGGCTGGACAACATCTCCCCGCTGGACCGGTCGTCGCTGTCCCCCGAGATCGGCTTCGTCGAGCAGGCCGACTCGACGGCCTGGATGGCGATGTACGCGCTGGATCTGCTGGACATCGCGCTGCGGCTGGCCCGGCACAACCGCTCCTACCAGGACGTGGCCACCAAGTTCTTCGAGCACTTCCTGACCATCGCCGGCGCCGCCAACGGCGGGATGATGTGGGACGACCAGGACGCCTACTTCTACGACGTGCTGCACCTGACCGACGGCACCGACGTGCCGATCAAGGTCAAGTCGCTGGTCGGGCTGGTGCCGCTGCGGGCGGCACTGACCTACGACCACGCGATCGCCGACGACAACCTGCCCGACTTCGCCGCCCGGGCCGTCTGGTACCTGGCGAACCACCCCGAATACCTGAGCCTGTTCCACACCAGCGACCAGGACGGGGTGCGCCACCGGATGCTCGCCCTGGTGCCGCCGGACCGGCTGATCCGGTTGCTGGCCAACGTCTTCGAGGAGGATCGCCTGCTGAGCGACTACGGCATCCGGGCCGTCTCGGCGTGGCACCGCGAGCATCCGTTCACCATCCGGATCGGCGATCTGGAGGCTTCGGTCGACTACGAGCCGGCCGAGTCCACCAGCAACCTGTTCGGCGGCAACTCCAACTGGCGCGGCCCGATCTGGATGCCGCTGAACGTGCTGCTGGTGGAGGCCCTGCGCGACTACGAGCGGCTCACCCCGGGGGCGTTGAAGGTCGAGTACCCCACCGGTTCCGGCACCGAGCTGACGATCGGCCAGGCGGCCGACGACATCTCACGCCGGCTGGTGTCGATCTTCCTGCCCGGCCCGGACGGCCGCCGGCCGGTGCACGGCTGGTACGACCTGCTGGCCACCGACCCGCGGTGGCGCGACAACCTGCCGTTCCACGAGTACTTCCACGGCGACACCGGGATGGGCCTGGGCGCCGAGCACCAGACCGGCTGGACCGCCCTGGTCGCCCACCTGATCCTGACCACCCCGCACGACAACTGATCCTCCGCAACCTGATTCGACAGGAGTCAACGAACATGTCCCTCTCCGGCAAGGTGGCCGTGGTCACCGGCGGCAACAGCGGTATCGGCAAGGCGATCGTCATCGAACTGGCCGCCCAGGGCGCCGCCGTCGTGATCGACTACGTCTCGCATCCCGAGGCGACCGAGGAACTGGAGCGCGAACTCGCCGCCCTCGGCGAGGACAAGGTGATCGGCGTGGACGCCGACGTCAGCAAGGTCGCCGACCTGCAGATGCTGGTGGACAAGGCGGTGCAGGGGTTCGGCCGGCTCGACATCATGGTCAACAACGCCGGCGTGGAGACCCGGACCGACGTGCTGACCACCACCGAGGAGCAGTACGAGTTCGTGATGAACGTCAACCTCAAGAGCGCCTTCTTCGGCACTCAGATCGCGGCCAAGCAGATGATTGCGCAGGGCGACGGCGGCGCGATCATCACCATCAGCTCCGTGCACGAGGACTGGCCGATGCCCGGCAACACCGCCTACTGCCTGTCCAAGGGCGGCGCGAAGATGCTGACCCGCACGGCCGGCCAGGAACTGGGTCACCACGGGATCCGGCTGGTCAACGTCGGTCCCGGGGCGGTGGCCACGCCGATCAACACCTCCACCATGGCCGACCCGGCCAAGATGAAGGTGCTGGACACCGCGATCCCGCTGGGCCGGATGGCCGACCCCAAGGAGATCGCCTCCGTCGTGGCGTTTCTCGCCTCCGACGGCGGGGCCTACCTGAACGCGACCACGGTGTTCGTCGACGGCGGGCTGATGCATTCGAGCCCGGGGCTGTAGGCGCCCCCGCGAACGTGGGGAACATCGAGTCGTCCGGTGCGACTCGATGTTCCCCCGCGCAGCTGTGCCGGCCGGGCCGGGATCGACTCAGCCGGCCGGCTTCTCGTCGTGCCCGCCGAACTCGCTGCGCATCGCCGAGAGCACCTTGGCGGTGAACTCCCCCAGCCGGCGCGACTCGAACCGCTGGTTCAGCGCGCTGGTGATCACCGAGGCGGGCACGCCCTCCTCGACGGCGGCCAGCACGGTCCACCGGCCCTCGCCGGAGTCGGAGACCCGGCCGGCGAAGTTGTCCAGGTCGGGCGAGCGGGCGAAGGCGTCGGCGATCAGGTCGACCAGCCACGACCCGACCACCGAGCCCCGGCGCCAGACCTCGGCGACGTCGCCGACGTCGATCGTGTACTGGTAGGCCTCGGGATCGCGCAGCGGGGTGGTCTCGGCGTCGACGACCTGGGTCTGCTTGCCGACGTCGGCGTGCTTGATGATGTTCAGGCCCTCGGCGATCGCGGCCATCATGCCGTACTCGACACCGTTGTGGACCATCTTCACGAAGTGGCCGGCGCCGTTCGGACCGCAGTGCAGGTACCCCTCCGGCGCGGTGCCGCCCGTGGTGCGACTGGGCGTCGGCTCGACGTCGCCCATCCCGGGGGCGATGGTCTTGAAGATCGGATCGAGGTGGGCCACGACGTCGTCCTCACCGCCGATCATCAGGCAGTAGCCCCGGTCCAGGCCCCAGACGCCGCCGCTGGTCCCGCAGTCGACGTAGTGCAGGTGCTCGGCGGCCAGGCGCTTGGCCCGGGTGATGTCGTCGCGGTAGTACGAGTTGCCACCGTCGATGACGATGTCGCCCGGATCCAGCAGCGGGACCAGTTCGTCCAGGGTCTGGTCGACGATGGCCGCCGGCAGCATCAGCCAGATCGCGCGGGGCTTGGTCAACGCGGCCACGAAGTCGGCCAGCGAGTTCGTCCCGGTCGCTCCCTCCGCGGCCAACGCGGCCACCGCGTCGGCGTTCACGTCGTAGGCGACGCAGGAGTGACCGTCCCGCATCAGCCGGCGGACGAGATTGGCGCCCATCCGGCCCAATCCGATCATGCCGAGTTGCATGGGCCTGTCCGTTGTCATCGACGTGTTCCTCCCCGTGGCTAGGCGGCCGGATGGTGGACCGCGTACGGATTGTCCACCGTGCGATCGGGATCGGCAGCCGCAGCCGGTCGCCGGGCCGCCCGGGTGCGGCGAGTTATCCACAATCGGCAGCTGGGCGCCTTCGCCGGATGGCTCGGCCGGGTACCCACGCGAACGGCCCGGACCTGGTTTCCCGGGTCCGGGCCGTCGTCACTGCGCAGGGCGCTCGCTTCGCGCTCCGAAGACCGCCGGTAGCATCCTGTCGGGAGCGTCACCGCGGTCGCCCCGGCCCTGTCCCTTGAGACCGGGGCGACCGAGGCTCCCCCACTCACTCCCCGGCCGGCGGGTTGACGGTCCAGTCGCCGGGGGGTGAGGCCTTGGATCGATCGATCGGCAGATCGACCGGCGGGCTATGAGCCGGAGCTGTCGGCCCGCGAGAACACGTAGGCCATCACGTACGACTTGGTGGTGGCGTTGTCGATCTCGGCCGGCAGGTTGGCCAGCTCCGACCGGGCGGCGGCCGGGTCGGCCAGCGCCAGGTACTGGGCCATGTACTCGCCGAACTGCACGCCGTAGCCGCCGGCCGCGCCCTGCGCCAGGTTCGCCTTGATCCGGTCGGCGTCGCCGGCCAGGTAGGTCGAGTAGGAACCCATCGGGATCAGCTGGATGCCCAGCATGGCTCCCGGCTCGGCGCTGAACCAGGTGGCGTAGTCGCGCTTGCCGCCCCAGTTCATGGCCGCGATGGTGCCGGTGAACGCCGGGAACTCGGTCACGTCGGTGTTCGTCCAGTAGAGCTTGGCCGCGTTCTGCTCCTCGCTCATCATCCAGGTGGCCTGGGTCTGCAGGTCGGCGTTGCCGCGGACCTTGGCCCACAGGGCGACCGCGTTCCACGCGTTGACCGCCTCGCTGGACGACTCCTGGTTGTTGCCGTCGGCGAACGGGCTGGTGCCCGAGGCCCACGAGTGGCCGGAGTACGGGTCGAAGTTGCGGTACTGCGGGAACGCCGAGGACGCCTGGGCGGAGGCGATGTCGGCGACCACCAGGTCGACCACCGGCGCGATCTTGTCGGCCAGCGCCGCGTCGTCCGCCGAGACGACGGCGGCGGCGTAGATCAGGTAGCCGTAGTGGAAGTGGTGGTCGTTGATCTCGTCGGAGCCGAACGAGGCCTCCTGGCCGATCATCGACTTGATCTGGTCGTCGTAGACGAAGCACTTGGTGGCCTCGGTGGCGCACCGCGTGGGGTCGAACCACATCTCCAGCTCGGCGGTCAGCTTGGTCCGCAGGTCGGCGGCGACGTCGTCGACGCCCAGCTGCTGGGCCAGGGTCATCAGGTTGGCCCCGCGGTACAGGTACTTCCCGCCGAAATAGGTGTCGGTGGCTGAGAAGTCGATCGCCGCGGCGTCGGTCTTGATCTGCTCGACCAGGGCCGCCTTGTCCTCGTCGGACAGGTTGGACACGTCCAGCTGGTACGACGGATCGGCCACCGGTGCCGATGTGGTCACCGAGGTGCCGGTGTAGACGTCCATCGTGCCGTAGATGCTGGCGTAGGTGCCGGTGCCCTTGGTCCCGGTGGACACCGTCTGGCCGGCCATCGGCACGATCGCCGTGTCGCCGCCACTGCGGGTGGTGTAGGACAGCGTGCTGGTGACGTGGTCGCCGTCCACCGAGTACTCGACCGATCCACCGGTGACCGGGTCGGCCGCGGCGGTGGCCAACGAGGCGGCGTCCGCCCCGTCCGGCACCCCGTACAGGGTGATCGTCGCGCCCGGGGTCAGCGTGACCTTGCCGGAGTCGTCCACGGTGGCTCCCCCACCGACCACCAGGCCGTAGTCGTGCCCGGCCACGTTGGTGGTGTACAGGCCGGAGGTCGAGCCGGCCTTGAAGATCGGCTCGATGGCCAGGGTCTGGTCGCTCGCTGCGGTGTAGGTGACGAACGGCGAGCCCTGGGCCAGCAGCACCGAGCCGAGCTCGCTGCCGGAGCCGTCGTAGTAGGTCGACGTCACGGTCAGCGTGTCGTAGGCCGTGACCTTCATCGACGACGCGGACAGCGGCACCTGGATCTGCGGGTTCGTGCCGCCCATGATCGTCTTCGCGGAATCGGTGACGGTCGGCAGGCCGATGGCGAAACCCTGGTCGGTCAGTGCCGCGGACAGCGGCATCGGGAAGACCGGCTGCGGGCTGTCGCCGAACACCAGGCCGGAGAACCAGCGGTTGGTCGGGGCGACCAGCCCGTCGGCCAGGCGGGTCGGGGACACCTTGGCCACGTCCTTGGTGGTGATCCCGGCCAGGTCGGCGGCGATGTCCGGGGCCGGGGCCGCGGTGGTCGCGGCGCCGCTGCCGTTCGTGGTGGTGCCGTTCTCGGTCGTGGTCGACGTCGTGGTGGAGGTACAGCCGGCCACCAGGGCGCCGGCGGCGATCAGGGTGATCAGCTTGGTGCGGGTGCTGCGTGCTGAGATCGGGGTTCGGTCGCTTCGGTTGATAGTCATCTCATCCAAACGGGTCTCGATAGGGCGGCGGTGGGCTGCCACCCCGGCGGAGGAGGTCCACCGCCGGGGTGGCGGGCAGCCGTCAGGCGTTCTGGCCGAACCAGCCGGTCACGGTCTTGGTCACGTCGGTGACCACACCGTCGTTGGTCAGGTGCAGGGTCACCTGCACCGGGGTGCCGACCGCGAACAGGCCGGTGCCGTTGGCCAGGTCGTCGCTGTACGCGCGGACGGTGGTGCGGGCCTGGCCGTCCTCGGTGTGCACCTGCAACTGCTGCACGGTCGCGGAGATCTGCTGGTTGTTCGGCAGCACGACGTCGACGGTCGCCCCGGAGGGGATCCGCGAGTAGTCCTTGGCCGAGAGCAGGAAGTCGGCCTCGACGTACATGGTGCCGGCCTCCTGCACGGTGGCGATGGTCGAGTTCGCCGGCACGAAGGCGCCCTGCGCGTAGTTGATCTCGTCCACCTGGCCGGTGTTGGTCGCGGTGATGACCAGGGTGTTGTCGTCCTTGACCGCGTAGGTCAGGTTGTCCTTGTTGACCAGGCCCTGCGAGATGTCGCGCTGCAGGGTGGCGGACTCGACCTCGAACAGCGGCTGGCCCGCGTCGACGTGGTCGCCCACGTGCACGTACTGGGCGGTGACCGTGCCGGAGTAGTCGGTGCCGACCGGGTAGTCCTCGGCGGCCAGCGAGGCGGACTTGCTGTCCACCTTGCCGCTGTTGTAGTTGACGATCATGGTCAGGCCGGCGGCCAGGACGAGCACGGACAGCAGGCCGAGGGCCAGACCGATTCGCTTGCGCCAAGACATGGTGGATTTCTCCTGAAATATGGTCGGGTCCGGGTGATCCGGACCCGGAGCGGCCCGTTGCGGGCCCACCCAGGGACATTTCGTTGGGTCGTGCTGCGATGCGCGCCGGCCGTCACCGGCGGCTCAGGACGTCCTCGGCCTGACGGACATTCGCCGAACTGCGCCCGGTCAGTGCACCGATCCGGAGCCGACGCGCACCGGGGGCAGTCCCTCGTAGGTGCGCTCGGCCAGGCCCGAACCGATCTGGGCCCGGGCGGTGGCCGGGGCGGAAGGCTTGGCTGCCCGCTTGGGCGGCAGCCCCTTCTCCTCGCGGCGGTTGCGCCGCGACTCGCGGAACGCGGTCACCACGAACAGGCCGAGGACGAAGGTGTTCAGCATGTTCCAGAACAGCGCCAGGGTGAAGGCGCTGACCGTGACCGCCTGCCAGATGCCCACCACCGACGTGATGGCCAGGAAGACGAACGCCATCAGCTGCTGGGTGATGAAGTTGAACGGGGACGCCTTGCGACGCTGGGCCCCGGTCACGTGCCACTTGGTGTCCTTGTTGAAGATCGCGTTGATGAAGGCCTTGCCGTAGATCGGGAACGACGCGGCGGCCAGCATCAGGGTCTCCCACCGGAAGGACCCGATGGTGTACAGCGCGACGACGACCTGCATGAAGTAGAAGCCGAGGTAGTAGAGCAGCCACTGGCCGAAGCTGACGCCCGAGTTGATCGGGGCCAGGCCCAGGAAGATCTGCAGCGGCGGCACCAGCAGCAGGATGCCGGGGGCGATGCCGATGAAGTAGAACGTCGCCGTGCCGAAGTACTGCAGCCGCTGGTCCAGCGTCAGGTTGCGCTTGCGGGAGAACGGGTTGCTCTTGAACAGGATCTCGAACCCACCTGTCGCCCACCGCTGCTGCTGCTTGGTGTACGCCTCGATGGTCTCCGGGGTGTCGCCGACGGCCAGCACGGTCGAGATGTAGACCGACTTCCAGCCGTTCTCGTGCAGCTTCATCGAGGTCCACACGTCCTCGGACTTCGAATCGGTGTACATGCCGCCGATCGACTCGATCGCCGTGCGCCGGAAGATCACGTTGGTGCCGACGCAGAACGCCGCGTTGAAGCGGTTCTTGCCCGGCTGGATGAACCGGTAGAACACCGACTGCATGTAGCCCGCACCGCGGGAGATCAGGTTCTCCAGGTTGCCGTAGGCCTGCGGGGTCTGCACGAACGCGACGTTGTTCTCGGCGAAGAACGGCACCGTCTGGTAGAGGAAGTCCTCCTTGGGCACGAAGTCCGCGTCCAGGATGACGAAGTACTCGCCGGTGGTGACCGTTAGCGCGTTGTTGATGTTGCCGGCCTTGGCGCCGGCGTTGCCCTCGCGGACGACGTACTCGGCCCCCAACTCGGCGGCCAGCGCCCGCACGTCGTCGGACTTGCCGTCGTCGAGGATGTAGGTGGTGTGCCGGCCGTGCATGGCCAGCGCGGCGGAGACCGTCCGGCGGATGGTCGCCAGGTCCTCGCCGTAGGTGGTGATGTAGACGTCGAGGGCGACCGGGGTCTCGTGCAGGTACATCGGCAGCTGCGTGAGATCGGTGTCGGGCTCGATGGTCTTGTGATCCGGGCCGTAGATCCGGTTCTGCGCGTTGTGGAACCGGTAGCCGCGCGGGTTGTGCCCGCTGGACAGGATGGTCCACAACGCGATCAGCGCCTGGAAGATGATGACCGACTCGGCCACCAGCACCATCAGGTACGGGATCCAGTTGCC
>JBDHZW010000102.1:0-15662 GCA_039812105.1 Nakamurella sp. | reverse complement strand
GGGGCTGACCCTGCCGGGGCTGACCCTGCCGGCCCTCTCGCTGCTCTGCCCGGCCCTGCCTGGGCCCGGACGGCCGCCCGGCGGACGCGTCGGGCTCGTCGTCCAGCCGGAGGGTGAGCGAGATCCGTTTGCGCTGCTCGTCCACGCCCATCACCTTGACCTTGACCACCTGGCCGGAGGTGACGACCTGCCGGGGATCGCTGACGAACGTCCTGGACATCGCCGACACGTGCACCAGCCCGTCCTGGTGCACGCCCACGTCGACGAACGCGCCGAACGCGGCCACGTTGGTGACGACACCCTCCAGCACCATGCCGACCCGCAGGTCGCCGATCTTCTCCACGCCATCGGCGAAGGTGGCGGTGGTGAACGCGGGCCGCGGGTCCCGGCCGGGCTTTTCCAGTTCGGCCAGGATGTCGGTGACGGTGGGCACGCCGAAGGTGTCGTCGGTGAACTCCTGCGGCCGCAGGGTGCGCAGCACCGCGGTGTTGCCGACCAGGTTGCGGACGTCGCCGCCGGTGCGGGCCAGGATCTTCCGGACGACCTGGTACGCCTCCGGATGCACCCCGGACGAGTCCAGCGGGTCGGAGCCGCCGCGGATGCGCAGGAAGCCGGCGCATTGCTCGTAGGCCTTGGGCCCGAGCCGGGCCACGCTGCGTAGATCGTCGCGAGAGGTGAAGGGCCCGTTGACATCCCGGTGCTTGACGATGTTCTCGGCGAGCGTCGTGGTCACCCCGGAGACCCGGGACAGCAACGGCACCGAGGCGGTGTTGACCTCGACGCCGACCGCGTTCACGCAGTCCTCGACGACCGCGTCCAGCGACCGGGCCAGGGTCGATTCGGCGATGTCGTGCTGGTACTGGCCGACGCCGATCGACTTGGGGTCGATCTTGACCAGCTCGGCCAGCGGGTCCTGCAGCCGGCGGGCGATGGACACCGCACCACGCAACGAGACGTCCATGCCGGGCAGCTCCGCCGACGCGTACGGGGAGGCCGAGTACACCGACGCGCCGGCCTCGGACACCACCACCTTGGTCAGGCCGGGGCACCGCTTCACCAGATCCGCGGCCAGCCGGTCCGTCTCGCGGGAGGCGGTGCCGTTGCCGATGGCCACCAGCTCGACCCGGAACGCCACGACCAGCCGCTCCAGGCTGGCCAGCGCGAGGTCCCATTTGTTCGCCGGCTGGTGCGGATAGACCGTGTCGGTGGCCATCACCTTGCCGGTGC
The DNA here is from genome assembly GCA_039812105.1 of Nakamurella sp. Lineage (GTDB taxonomy): Bacteria > Actinomycetota > Actinomycetes > Mycobacteriales > Nakamurellaceae > Nakamurella. The sequence goes on along the minus strand of JBDHZW010000102.1, from coordinate 14,435 downwards.
CGTCGACGACGGCCACCTTGACGCCGGTGCGGAAACCGGGATCCAGGCCCAGGGTCGGCCGGCTGCCGGCCGGCGCGGCCAGCAGCAGGTCCTTCAGGTTCGCCGCGAACACGGCCGCGGCGTCCGCCTCGGCCGACTGCCGCAGCCGGGTCCGCACGTCGATGCCCAGGGACACCGCGATCCGGGTGCGCCAGGCCCAGCGGACGGTGTCGAGCAGCCAGCGGTCGGCCGGCCGGCCGCGGTCCGCGATGCCGAACGTGGCGGCGATCCGTCGCTCGTAGTCCGACATGGTCTCGGAAGCAAGAACATCCGGCGGTTCCGGGTCGGGGTCCACGGTGACGGTGAGCACCCCGGTGTGCTCGCCCCGGAACAGCGCCAGGATCCGGTGCGAGGGCAGCGAGCTCAGCGGCTCGGCGAAGTCGTGGTAATCGGCGAACCGACCCGCGTCCGCGTGCTTGGCGTCCCGCAGGACGCTGACCATCCGGCCGCGCCGCCACAGCAGTTCCCGGAGCTCGCCGACCAGGTCGGCGTCCTCGCCGAACCGCTCGGTGAGGATGGCCCGAGCACCGGCCAGCGCCGCATCGGCGTCCCCGACCCCCTTCCCGGGGTCGACGAAGGCGGCCGCGGCCGCCCCCGGCAGCACCGTCGGGTCGGTGAGCAGCCCGTCGGCCAGCGGTTCCAGGCCGGCCTCCCGGGCGATCTGCGCCTTGGTGCGCCGCTTGGGCTTGTACGGCAGGTAGATGTCCTCGACCCGCGCCTTGGTGTCCGCGTCGCGGACCGCCGCGGCCAGCTCGCCGGTCAGCTTGCCTTGCGCGGCAATGGATTCCAGCACCGCTTTCTTGCGGTCGGCCAGGTCGCGCAGGTAGTCCAGCCGTTCGGTCAGGTCCCGCAGCTGGGCGTCGTCGAGCGATCCGGTCACCTCCTTGCGGTACCGGGCGATGAACGGCACGGTGGCGCCCTCGTCCAGCAGGTCGACCGCCGCCTTCACCTGCCAGGTCTGGGCGTTGAGCTCGCCGGCGATACGGGTGACGATCTGCTGGGCCGTGTCGGGGTCGGTCACTGCGCTGCTCTCCTGCTCGTCCGGCGGGGTCAACTTGATATCACGCGGTCGGCGGTTCGACGACGATCGGCACGCTCAGCGCGCGGGCGGCGACGTCGTCGAGGACGGTCCGCCGGGGCTCGGGGATGTCGGCGAAGGCGCGGCTCGGCAGCGCCGCGAGCGGTCGCAACCGGGGGTCGGCCAGCACATCGGCCCACGCCGCGCGGTCACCGCCGAGCACCAGACCGGCGAGTCGTTCGGGCAGCAGGACGCGGGCGGCGGTGTCCGCGGCGTCGGCCAGCGACGCGGTGCGCTGGTTGCCGCGACGCCGGGCGAACCGCTGCTGCGACCAGCCGCCGGCCGCGGTCCGCCCCTGCAGGTAGGCCCGGTCGGTGGACGAGCGGACCACCACTCCCCCCGTCGCGACGCCGACCGAGTGTGCGCCGCCGCGGACCAGGATCAGCCCGAGCGGGCCGAGGCCGTTCAGGTGGTCGAGCAGGGCCTCGATGGGTTGGTCCGGATCACCGCCCGTCATCGGCCCGAACGGAACCTCGATTCGGGCGAGCGTGCCGTCACCACCGCGGATCTCGACGCCGGCGCCGTCGGTGGACAGCTGCGCCAGTCCCCCGTTGCGGGTGCCGAACCGGCCGACCCAGCCGACCAGCCGATCCGGCGGCACCTCCACCTCGGTGGCGCCCCCGGCGACGGTGCGGCGACGGGTCACAGGCCGGATCCGGCCTCGAACAGCTGGCCGGTCAGCCCGGACAGGGTGCGGGCGGCGGCGCCGGCCCGGTCGTCGGTCAGTGACGCGACGTAGTCGATGATCCCGCGGCCCCGGCCGAGCCGGGCGATGTCCTCCCGCCCGGTCATCGGCTCGCCGGTCGGGCCGACCAGCAGCTCCGGCTCCTCCCGGGCGACCCGCCGGTAGCCGGCAGTGGCCAATTCGACCAGGTCGACCAGCCGCCGGGGAGCCCGGCCGGAGTCGCTCGGGTCGGTCAGCCACGACTCCAGGTCGGCGACCAGCGACGAGAGCGACTGGGCCTGCCCGCGCTGGAACAGCGCCAGGTCGGGACGATCCAGTACGAACCGCTGGTGCACGAACTTGAGCACGGCCACCTCGTGCCACGCCTGCCGGCCGAGCCGGACGTGGCCGGACCGGATCGGCGGGTCGGCGGTCATCTCCACCGACGCCTGCAGGTGGGCGATCCAGCTGCGGGTGAACGTGCCGATGGCCCGTTCGGCGGCGATCGACGAGTCGAACGGCACCGCGAGCAGCCCGTCGAGCAGGTCGGTGGCAACCCGGCCGACGGCGACGGCGAACGCCTCGTCGTCGAAGATCCACTCGTCCCGGTCCCGCAGCCGGCGTCGCAGCCGCTCCAACGCCACCCCGGGTCGCCGGTCCTGGTCGGGCAGCGCCCGCTCGGTCAGCGCCGACCGGCGGCGCAGCCAACTGCGGAACTCGGCCGCGACCGAGGCGTGCTGCAGCACCCCGGCCCGGTGGAAATCGTCGAGATCGTGCAGGGAGTAGGCGATGTCGTCGGCGGCGTCCATCACCGAGCACTCGACGGTCTGCCGCAACGGCCCGATCTTGGGGTAGGCGGCCAGCACCTCGCGCAGCTCGGCGACGTCCAGCACGTAGGCCGAGTACTTGGCGGAGCCGGCGCCCTCCTCCCCCGGGCCGCCGCCCCGCGGCGGCTGGTCCAGGGCGCTGGGGTGCGGGTCCGGGTACTGCTGGCGGGCCCACGGATACTTCAGCACGGCGGCCCGAACCGCCGCGGTCAGGTTCAGGCCCTCGCCGGACTGCCCGTGCACGTCCAGTTCGGTGAGGATGCGGAAGGTCTGGGCGTTCCCCTCGAACCCGTCGGCCAGGCCGAACCGGGAGCGGGCGATCCGGTCCAGGATGCGCTCGCCGAGATGTCCGAACGGCGGGTGGCCCAGGTCGTGCGCGCTGGCAGCGGCCTGCACGACCACCTCGTCGCACCCGCCGAGATCCTCGGCGAGACCGGCGAACGGCCCGGCCCGCAGCCCCACCGCGATCGCCCGGGCCACCGAGGTGACCTTGATCGTGTGGGTGAGCCGGTTGTGCACCACCTGGCCGGCCGCCCCCTGGGAGATGACCTGGGTGACGGCGGCGAGCCGGGAGAAGTACGGGGAGAACCGGATCCGTTCCAGGTCGTCCCGGAAGGCGCCCTCGGTCGCAGACTCCACGGATTCGTCCGCTGCGTCCGGCTGCTCGGGGGTCTCCGCGCAACGTCGGGCCAGCCGCGGATCCATGCCCTGGAACCTACCCGGCCCCCGCGTCCCGGTGGGCGTCGGCGGGCCCGTTCGCCCGGCGCGGTGGCCGGCGTGCTGCCCGCCGGCTGAACCACGGTGACGCATCCGGATGGTGATCCGCGCAAGGGAGGTTCACTCGACCCGGTCCGTCCCGGATCTCAGGAGATCCGGGCGGTGATCTCCGCGGTGGTGACACCGTTGCCGCGCACCGAGTACAGGTACGGGGTGTTCGGGAACAGCCCGATGTCGGTGAACGACGTTCCGGTCACCGTGGCGATCCGGATGCCGGAGCGCAGCAGGTCGTAGCTCGCGCCGGCCGGGCCGTCCCAGGCCAGGGTGATCGTGCTGCCGGTGCTGCCGGACACCCGCAGGTTCGACGGGCCCCCGTTCGACGGGCCGGACGTCGGCGTCGACGTCGCCGCAGTCGATGTCGCCGCGGTCGACGTCGTCGGGGCCTGGGTCGCGGTGCCGCCGAGGGTGGTGGTCAGTTCGGGAGTGGTGACGCCGGCGCCCCGGATCGAGTAGACGTAGGGCGTGTTCGGCAGCAGGCCGATGTCGGTGAACGAGGTGCCGGTCACCGTGGCGATCTTGATCCCGGACCGCAGCACGTCGTAGCTGCCGCTCGCCTGTCCGTCCCAGCTCAGCGTGAGTGTGCCGGCGGTCGTGCCGGTGACCCGCAGGTTGCTCGGCGCGGCGGTGCCGGTGGCCGGCGGCGTGGTCGTTGTCGTTGTCGTTGTCGGTGTCGGGGTGGTCGGGTTCGTCGGTGTGGTGGTCGGTGTCGTCGGGGGCGTGGTCGGGGTGGTCGTCGGCGGGGTGGAACCGCCGGCGTACCTGACGTCGACGTAGTCGATGACCATCGGCACGCCCGGCTTGGTCGCCGCGGTGGGGCCGCCGCCGAGCTTGTTCGGGAACGCCCCGCCGATGGCCACGTTCAGGATGATGAAGTAGCCGGCGTGGTCGGCCAGGCTGGCCCAGGTGTCGGCCGGCACCTGATTCGCGTTGACGGTGAAGGTGAGGGTGCCGTCCAGGTACCAGCGCAGTTGCTCGACCGGGCCCGAGTCGTCCCACTCCAGGGCGTAGGTGTGGAACCCGCCCTGACAGGTGGTCACCTGGCACGGCGCGCCGGCGTTGTTCACGCCGTTGTTGATGCCTTCCTGCTCGTTGCAGGGGCCGCCGGCCCACACACCGCAGTGCAGCACGTTGTAGGTCCAGTTCAGGCCCTGGACGTTCTCCATGATGTCGAACTCGCCGATGGCCGGCCACGACCAGCGATCCTGCCGGTAGGGTCCGCCGAGCATCCAGAACGCCGGCCAGTAGCCCATCGCCTCGGCTCCGGTGACATTGGGCATCTGCAAGCGACTTTCGACGTGCATGACGCCGCCGGGCGGCGGCCGGAAGGTGGAGGTCGCCGACTCGACCCGGGCCGAGGTCCAGTTGCCGGCGCTGTCCCGCTGCGGGGTGATGTACAGGTTGCCGTTCCGGACGTCGACGTTCTCCGGCCGGTTGGTCATCGTCTCGATCTCACCCGTGCCGAAGGCGGCCGGCCCGCCCGGGTACGAGGTGCCCGTGGTCAGCAACCAGCGACTCGGGTCGGGCAGCCCGCTGCCGGTGAAATCGTCGTGGAACACGGTCTGCCAGGCCGGATCCGCCGCGGCGGCCGGGCCGGAGCCGACGACGGCGGCGCCGGTGGCAAGGAGCGTGGCGGCCGCGAAAGTGGCGGCCAGGGCACGGAAACGCAGGGACATCGGTGTCCTCTCGGGGCGGTGCGTCGGTCGACCGCAAGGGACGTCCGCACACTCCGCAGCGAACCGATCACCTTGGGTAATCGGACGCTAGCATCGCGCCGAGGCCGCCGCGCGCGCTGGCCGGGCACAATCATCCGATTGGTGGAATCGCTCCCATCCCCCACCCCGAGTTGATCATGACGATCTCTGCTCGACACGCCGACGACACGCCCATCTCCGCAGCAGGGTTCGTCATGATCAACTCAACTGGGGCGGGGGCTCGGCCCGGTCTCCCGCGGCCGGCCGGTCCAGCCGGGGGAACAGCACCTCCTGCACCAGCAGCATGATGGCGGCGGCGGTGGGCAGCGCGATCAACGCGCCGACCAGGCCGAGCAAGGCCCCGCCGATGAGGATGGCGCACACGGTGACCAGCGCCGGCATCCGAAGCACCCGGCCGAACACCTTCGGCGTCAGCACGTAATCCTCGACCAGCTTGTACGCGACGAAGTAGGCGATGGTGGCCAGGCCGACCGGGACGGAGACGGTGAACGCCGCCAGGGCCACCAGGGCCCCGGCGATCAGCGAACCGATCACCGGCACCAGGTCCAGCAGCGCGAACAGGATGGCCAGCAGCAGCGGGTAGGGGATGCCGAACGCGATCAGCCAGACGAAGGTGACGACCGCGGCGATCACCGAGATCACCACGTTGCCCAGCACGTACCCGCCGACCTTCACCATGATCTGGTCGCCGAGCAGGATCGCCCGCGGCCGCCGCGGCGCCGGCACGAACCGGTACATCGTGCTGCGCACGCGGGGCATGTCGGCCAGGAAGTAGGCGGTCAGCACCAGCACGACCAGCAGCGAGGAGAACGCGCCGAAGATCGCCTCGCCGACGGTGATGACTCCGGAGGCCAGACCGGGACCACCGCCGCTCACGATCTGCTGCACGGTGTCCTGCACGTGGAAGCGTTCGTTGAGCTGACCGATCGTCGTGCTGGAGTCGCTGAGTTGCGCGACGTACGAAGGGATGTCCGCGATGAGCCGGCCGCCTTGCTCGACCAGGGCCGGGATCGCGGCGGCGATGAAGCCGGCGATCAGCAGCAGCAGTCCGCCCAGCACGGTCAGCACCGCCGCCCAGCGCGGGAAGCGATGGTTGATCAGCCACGACGCGGCCGGCTCCAGGCCGATCGCCAGGAACAGGCCGAGCGCGATCAGCAGCAGGGTCTGCGCGGCCAGCATCAGCACCTCGACGGCGCCGACGGTCACCGCGACCCCGGCCGCCGCGGCCAGGCCGACGAAGAACGCCGAGCGCCAGTTGAACCGGCGACCCAGCGGGCCCACCGGTTCGGCCGGTGAACTGATCGCGCCGGCGACGGCCTCGGCCCCGGCGATCGGACCCTCGGCGGACGGGTCGTGCGGCTGCCCCAGCAGCGGGTGGTGGCCCGCGCCACCCAGCCGGTCGTCGTGAGTGGTGCTCACCGGACCGCCCTCCCGGGCTCCGCGGTTCTGCGCTGCGCTCGGCAAGCCTCACTCATGTTTCGGGCCTCCCCACGGTCACGGATCGAACTCGTCCGCCCGCCTGTGTACCCGCTGCGACCAGGACCGACTCGTGTCGGTGATGATGGACCCTCCGCCACCCGTCACCACCGGACACGCGACACCGCTGCCTGCCCTCCCGGGTACGACGAAGGAGCGCGAATGGTTCAATCCGCCGGTCAGTCCTACCGGTCGACCGGATCGAGCGGGTTGCGGCGGGCCACGATGAGCGGGTCGACGGGCGTGAACGGGAACGCCGGCAACAGTCGTTCGGGCACGTCGAAGGTGGCCGCCAGCACCTCCCGGGAGAACGCGCTGGCGGTGGCCCGGTAGCCGATGTCGCCGGGGGTCGGCTGGTCGAAGAAGATCAGGAAGTGGAACTCGTCGTCGCCGACGACCTCGATGTGGTGCGGGTAGGCCCGCGGCACGAAGTACACGTCACCCGGGCCGAGCAGGTACTCGTCCAGCGTGCGGTCCGGGTCCAGGATCCGCATCCGGGCGTGACCGGTGGCCACATAACCCATCTCGGCCGTCACCGGATGCCAGTGTGGCGCCCGCATCCCGTTCTCGCGCACCCGCAGCGAGTACATGGAGATGTCCTCCAGGGCGGCCCAGTATTGCTGGCGGGCCAGATGGGCGGAGCCGTAGTCGTAGGTCAGCGGCGCCGGCTGGCCCTCGGCGTCGAACAGGTGCGCGTTCGGCCGGCGCTGGGTCGCCTCGACCGTGACACCGCCCCGCCGGCGCACGATCTGGGCGGAGGCGGGCCGGGCGAACGCGTCGAAGGCGGTGGCCGGCAGGTCGTAGGTGTTGCCCAGGACGGCGTCGGTCATCGCCGACATGCTGTCCCGCAGCGAGAAATGCGCCGGCCGCTCGGAGCGCAACGCGATGATGATCTCCGCTTCCTGGTCGCCGACGTTCTCGATGTGGTACACCGCCCCGGATTCCACGTGATACATCTGCCCGGGGGTGACCACGAACGAGCTGAACTGGTTGTGGTCGCCCAGGATCGAGACCAGCACCGACCCGCGCAGCACGTAGGCGAGCTGGTTCGCGTTGACGTTCCACTGCGGTTCGCGGATCGCCGTCGGGGCCAGCACCACGCGCTTGATCGACAGCCGGTCCAGAATCGGCAACCGGTCGGCGTCGACGACCTGGACGCTCCCCTCGTCGGCGGCGAAGCTCGGATCGGCCGCGGTCAGGGACGTCCAGTGCGGTGAGGTCGGCATGACGGATGATCATGCTGCATCCGGCGTGGGTGCGCCCGGTCGGCGCCGCGGGGGGCGAACCCAACGCCACCCGAGCGAACCCCGGGCCACCCGAGCGAACCCGACCTTCCGCGCGGATGAAATCGTTGACTCCAGTCCCACGCGTCACATTCGCTGAGGTTTCGGCCGCGCTGGCGGAGTTGATCCGCGCGGGTCAGACGTCCAGGCGGTAGCCGCGCTTGATGACGGTGGCGACGAGTTCGCGGCGGGGCAGGGACTGGCGCAGCCGGGCGATGGCCACCTCCAGGGCGTGGTCGTCGCCGGCATCGGGCAGCAGCTCCTGCAGCCGGGCCTTGGGGACCACGGCGCCGCGCGCGTCGGCGAGCACACGCAGCATCGCCACGGCGGTCGGCGACAACGTCACCCGGTCGCCGGCCAGCGCGGCGCTGCGGCCGCGGATCTCCAGCAGCCCGAGCCTGGTCGGCACCCGCCGCACCTGGTGCTCGGCCAGGTACTCGCACAGCGTCCGGACCATCGCCCCCAACCGGTACCGGTCCGGGTACACCGCGTCGATACCGACCGCGTGCAACGGAGCGGCGGTGACCGGCCCGACCGCGAACGGCACCACGTCCGAACGCATGGCCGCGATCACCGGGTCGAGCCCGCCGCGGTCCCGAGCGGCCGCCAGCAACGCCTCGGCGGCGGGCGCACTCGTGAAGGTCACCGCATCGAGGGTGCGGCTCGCGATCGCGTCGAGCAGCCGGGCCACTCGCTGCGGCTCCTCCGGACTCGTCCACAGGTAGGGGGCGACGGTGAACACGGTGGCCCCGGCCGCCCGGAGCCGATCGAGCTGCTCGTCGTCGACGAATCCGTGCAACTGCACGGCCACGGTCCGCCCGGCCACCCCGTCGGCCACCACCTCGTCGACCAGGGACGCGGTGGTCTCCTCGGCGCTCATCCCGTCGTCGGTCAGGCCGGCCGCCCGCACCGCGCCGCGGGCCTTGGGCCCGCGCACCAGCACCCGCGCCCGGGCGAACACGTCGAGCAGTTCCTGACCCTGGCCCGCGGCGTCCGCGGCATCGAGCCATCCGCGCAGCCCGTAGGCGGTGGTGACCAGCAGAAGGTCCGGTCGGGCGGCGATCACCTCGGCGGTGGCGGCGATGAGCCGGGCATCCTGGTCGGCCGGCACGATCCGCAGGGTCGGGGCGTGCAGTACCTCGGCGCCGCGGCGTTCCAGCGCGGCGATCAGGTCCGCCGATCGACGATGGGCGGTGACACCGATCCGGAAGCCGAGCAACTCCTCGGGATCGAAACCGACGACGGGTCCAGTCACGGCCGGTCCGGTCACCCCCGCCATGTCGTCGCGGTCTCGCTCGCTTCCGTGGGAGTCTACGTCGGGCACGCGCACCCGCCGGGTGGTCGGCGACATGGCGGCCCTCCGGGTCGGCTCGGTCGACAGCCCGCAGCGGCCGGTCCGGCAGGCGCGGCCAGATCATGCCCGACCCGGATGTCACGATCATCACCGTCGGCTCACCGTCGCCCGGCGCTGTCGTGAGCCCAGCCCCGCGCGAATGGGTCGACCGCGAAACCGTAGCTGCCAGAGTGAGCCATCGGCCGCCGGCGACAGCCCTGCCCATCGTCTCCCATCGACGCTTCTCCGTCGGCACCGGCCCTGACCGCCCCAAGTGGGACCGGCGGTGCGTGAGTGGCGCACGGCCGGCTCAAGTGACCCGGCGGTGCGCCACCGGCCACGGGCAGGCGGCCCCGGTGATCGCCCACGCCGACGACCGACGTGGCTGACGCGCGCCAATAGGTCCGCGGCCCCGGGCAGGAGGCACCGCGAAGCCGAGACGGGCCCGCGGCCTGCCGAACTCAGATGTTGAACCCCAGGGCCCGCATCTGATCGCGTCCGTCCTCGGTGATCCGCTCCGGACCCCACGGCGGCAGCCACACCCAGTTGATCCGGAAGTCGTCCACCAGACCGGCGTCCGGCCCGGTGAGCGCGGCGGCCACCTGGTCCTCGATCATGTCGGTCAGCGGGCAGGCGGCGCTGGTCAGCGTCATGTCGATGATCGCCGTGTTGTCGGCGTCCACGCTGAGGTCGTAGACCAGGCCGAGATCGACGATGTTGATGCCGAGTTCGGGGTCGACGACGTCCTTCAGCGCCTCCTCGAGATCCTCGATGAGCTGGGTGTCCACCTCCGCAGCCGGCTCGACCGGAGCAGCAGCATCAAGGGCGGCCGCCCCGCGGCCCTCGCGGCCGGTGTCGATGTCCTCGGTCGTCATGACGACCCCTCCTTCGCGGCGCTGACGGATTCGGATTCGACGCCCTGCCCGTCGATCTGGACCGCGGCGTCCTTGAACGCCATCCAGCCGAGCAGGGCGCATTTGACCCGGGCGGGGTACTTGGCGACACCGGCGAACGCGACGCCGTCGCCGATGACATCCTCGTCGCCCTCGATGGTGCCGCGGCTGGTGACCATCGCGGTGAACTCGTCCAGCACGTCCAGCACGTCGGCCAGCGGCTTGCCGATGGCCAGGTCGGTGAGCACGGAGGTGGACGCCTGGGAGATCGAGCAGCCGAGCGCCTCGTAGGAGATGTCGGCGACCACCGGCTCGTCACCGGTGTCCACCAGCTGCACCCGCAGCGTCACCTCGTCGCCGCAGGTCGGGTTCACGTGGTGGACCTGCGCCTGGTACGGCTCGCGCAGCCCGTAGTGATGCGGCGACCGGTAGTGGTCGAGAATGATCTCCTGATACAGCTTGTCCATCTGCATCGGTCAGCTCACCCCGAAGAAGTCCTGCGCGGCGCGCACACCGGCAACCAGCGCGTCGATCTCGGCCGGCGTGTTGTAGAGCGCGAACGAGGCCCGCACGGTGGCGGCGATCCGGAACCGCCGGTGCAGCGGCCAGGCGCAGTGATGTCCGACCCGGACCTGCACGCCGGCGTCGTCCAGGATCTGCCCGACGTCGTGCGCGTGCACCCCGTCGACCACGAAGGACACCGCTCCCCCGCGGTCCACGGTGTTCGTCGGGCCGATGATCCGCACCCCGTCGATCGACGAGAGCTCCTGCAGCGCATAGCCGGTCAGCGCGGCCTCGTGATCGGCGACGACCTTCATGCCGATGTGCGAGAGGTAGTCGACCGCGGCGCCCAGGCCGACCGCCTGCGAGGTCATCGGCACGCCGGCCTCGAACCGGGCCGGCGGCGCGGCGTACGTCGAGTGGTCGATGAACACCTGCTCGATCATCGACCCGCCGGTCAGGAACGGCGGCATCGCGGCGAGCAACTCGGCCCGGCCGTAGAGCACGCCGACACCGCTGGGCCCGAACATCTTGTGCCCGGAGAACGCGGCGAAATCCACGCCGAGGGCGGCGACGTCGACCGGCTGGTGGGGCACCGACTGGCAGGCGTCGAGCACGGTGAGCGCGCCGACCCGCCGCGCGGCGGCGACCAGTACGTCGACCGGGTTGATGGTGCCCAGCACGTTGGACTGGTGGGTGAACGCGACGACCTTGGTCCGCGGGGTGATCACCTCGTCCAGGTTCGACAGGTCCAACCGGAAGTCGTCGGTGACGCCGAACCAGCGCAGCGTGGCCCCGGTGCGGCGGCAGAGTTCCTGCCAGGGAACCAGGTTCGCGTGATGTTCCATCTCGGTGACCACGACCTCGTCGCCGGGCCCGATCCGGAACCGCCGAGCGGCGGGCTCATCGGAGTACGTGGCGTTGCCCAGCGAGTACGCGACCAGGTTCAGCGATTCGGTGGCGTTCTTGGTGAAGATCACCTCGTCGCTGCGGGGGGCGCCGATGAACGCGCCGATCCGTTCGCGGGCCGACTCGTAGAAGTCGGTCGCCTCCTCGGCCAGCTGGTGGGCACCCCGGTGCACCGCGGCGTTGTGCCCGGTGACGTATTCCTGCTCGGCGTCGATCACGCCCGCCGGCCGCTGCGAGGTGGCGCCGGAATCCAGGTACACCAACGGCTTCCCGTCCCGGACCGTGCGGTCCAGGATCGGGAAGTCGGCGCGGATCCGGTCGATGTCGGATGCGGTCAACTCGAGCTCGTGCTGGTCGTGGGTCACCGTGATCACCTCCTGCGCCATCTCGCCTCCGTACCCCGAGTCTCAGGCGTTCGCCGGTTCGGTGAACCGCACGTAGCCGCTCTCCTCCAGCTCGTCGGCCAACTCGGGACCGCCGGACTCGACGACCCGGCCGCCGGCGAACACGTGCACCCGGTCCGGGTGGATGTAGCGCAGGATCCGGGTGTAGTGGGTGATCAGCAGGACGCCGACGCCCTCGCCCTCGGCGGCGGACGCTTCCTTGTACCGGTTGACGCCGGCGGCGACGACCCGCAGCGCGTCCACGTCCAGGCCGGAATCGGTCTCGTCCAGGACGGCGATGCGCGGCTTGAGCAGGGTCAGCTGCAGGATCTCCTGCCGCTTCTTCTCGCCGCCCGAGAAGCCCTCGTTGACCGCACGTTCGGCGAAGTCCGGGTCGATCTCCAGGTCCTTCATCGCGGTCTTGACCTCCTTGACCCACTTGCGCACCGGCGGCGCCTCGCCACGCACCGCGGTGGCCGCGGTGCGCAGGAAGTTGGAGGTGGACACGCCCGGGACCTCGACCGGGTACTGCATGGCCAGGAACAGCCCGGCCCGCGCCCGCTCGTCGACGGTCATGGCCAGCACGTCCTGCCCGTCCAGGGTGACGGTGCCGGAGGTGACGTGGTACTTCGGGTGCCCGGCCAGCGAATAGGCCAGGGTCGACTTGCCGGAGCCGTTCGGCCCCATGATCGCGTGCGTCTCGTTCGAGGACACGGAAAGGTCGACCCCGCGCAGGATCTCGACCGGCCCCTCCTCGGTCAGCACCGACACGTGCAGGTCGCGGATATCCAGTGTGGACATGAAAGTTCTATCTCCTGATGTGTTTCGGGCTAGATTCCGGCAATGGCGAGCTCGCGCTCGATGATCTCGGACGTGCGCTCGCGGACCGAATCGATGCCGATCTTGAGCAGCACCTCGCCGAAGAAGCCGCGCACCACCAGGCGCTTGGCCACCTCGGCCGGGATTCCGCGGGACAGCAGGTAGAACAGCTGCTCGTCGTCGAACCGGCCGGTGGCGCTGGCGTGCCCGGCGCCGACGATCTCGCCGGTCTCGATCTCCAGGTTCGGCACCGAGTCGGCCCGGGCGCCGTCGGTCAGCACGAGATTGCGGTTCAGCTCGTAGGTGTCGGTGCCCTCGGCGGCCCGGCGGATCAGCACGTCGCCCACCCAGACGGTGCGGGCCTTGTCCCCCTGCAGCGCCCCCTTGTACAGCGCGCGCGAGGTGCAGTGCGGCACCGCGTGGTCGACGAACAGCCGGTGCTCCAGATGCTGGCCGGCGTCGGCGAAGTAAAGGCCGTTGAGTTCGACGCTGCCGCCGGGCCCGTCGTAGACCACGTCGGCGACCACCCGGACCAGGTCCCCGCCGAAGGTCAGCGCGGTGTGCTTGACGGTGGCGTCCCGGCCGACCCGGATGTGGTGGTGGGACAGGTGTACCGCGTGCGAGTCCCACTCCTCCAGCGCGACGAACTCCAGGTGGGCGCCCTCGCCGACGACGATCTCCATGTTGTCGCTCAGCAGCTGGGTGCCCTCGTGCAGGATCGCCACCTGCGCCTTGGCGTGCCGGCCGACCCGGACGACCAGGTGCCCGGCGAACGCCTTCTCGGTGGTGCCGCCGGAGAAGGTGACGATCAGCGGCTCGCGGAACTCGGTCTCGGCCGGCACGTCGATCAGCAGGATGCTCTCGCTGGCCTGCCAGGCCCGGGCCGACGGCCGGTCGGTCGGCAGGTTGCCGGAGATGCCCTTGAGCGCGGCGGCCTCGTCACCGGTGACCCGGCGGACCACGATGCTGTCCGGCCCCGCTGTGGGTCCGACAACGGTGCGGTCGTTGTGGGCTCCGACGATCCCGTCGAAGGCCCGGTCGTTGTCCAGGCCGCGCATCCGGCGCAACGGGGTGAACCGCCACACCTCGTCCTTGGCCGACGGCAGCGGGTGCGCCTGCGGGTCGGCCGAGCCGATGCCGTGCAGGTGCGAGTCGACACCCTTGGTCCGCACGATCGCGCCAGCGCCGTGGCTGTGCTCGGTCAGGCCGTGCTGGCCCTTCGCAGTGACATCTTTCAACAGCGGGGTCGTGCTGGCGGTCACGTCAGCCCACCGCTCCTTCCATCTGCAGTTCGATCAGGCGGTTCAGTTCCAGGGCGTACTCCATCGGGAGCTCCCGGGCGATGGGCTCGACGAAGCCGCGGACGATCATGGCCATCGCCTCGTCCTCGGTCAGCCCCCGGCTCATCAGGTAGAACAGCTGGTCCTCGCTGATCTTGGAGACGGTGGCCTCGTGGCCCATCGACACGTCGTCCTCGCGGACGTCGACGTACGGGTAGGTGTCGGTGCGGGACACCGTGTCGACCAGCAGCGCGTCGCACTTCACGGTCGAGCGGCTGTGGTGGTTGCCCGGGTTGACCTGCACCAGCCCGCGGTAGGAGGTGCGGCCGCCGCCCCGGGACACCGACTTGGAGATGATCGTCGAGGACGTGTGCGGCGCCAGGTGCAGCATCTTGGCGCCGGTGTCCTGGTGCTGGCCCTCGCCGGCGAACGCGATCGAGAGCACCTCGCCCTTGGCGTGC